>CANQBN010000213.1 GCA_947588855.1 uncultured Lachnospiraceae bacterium | reverse complement strand
CTGATTCTGATTGGTTACGAAGAATCCGGGGGCCATGGCGTTGACACGGATGCCTACCTTGGAGAAATGAACCGCCAACCACTGAGTAAAGTTGCTGACCGCTGCCTTGGCGCCGCTGTAGGCCGGAATCTTGGTCAGAGGCGTGAATGCGTTCATGGAAGACACATTCAGGATATTGCAGCCTTCCCGCCCGATCATATCCTTGGCAAACACCTGGGTGGGCAGAAGCGTTCCGATAAAGTTCAGGTTAAATACAAACTGCACGCCGCCCTGATCCAGATCAAAGAAGGACACCGTATCGGCCTCGATATCGCCGATCTCAAAATATTCCTTCTGAGTCTGCGCCCTGGCATTGTTGCCGCCGGCGCCGTTGACCAGAATGTCGCAGGGTCCCAGCTCCGCCAATACCTTCGCGTGAGTCTGCTCCAGGCTTTCCTTCTCCAGCACATTGGTCTTGTAGGCCTTTCCTATGTTTCCTGCAGCAGTGATCTCGTCAGCCACCTTCTGAGCCTCCTCATTCAAATCGAGAACCGCTACTTTCGCGCCGGCCTCCGCCAGCGTCTTGGCAAACATGCCGCACAGCACGCCGCCGGCGCCTGTCACAACCGCCACTTTTCCGGTCAAGTCTGTACCAAATGATAATCCCATAGTTACCCCTCTCTTTCTATACTTATATTATATGCTTTCTGCAGCACAGCCCTGTTCCTGTTCCAGAACTTCGGGAACCGCTCTGCGCTGCTTTCTGCTTACAAGAATAGTATAACAAATCTGTCAGCAAATTACATGGAAAGTTTTGTGATTGACATTGCAAAAATTGTTATTATTGTATATAATTAGATACAGAACCAATCATTGTCTGTCATAAGGAGAAGGTCATGGCCAGAGGACAGTATAGAAAAAAGGAACTATCCACCACATTTGATACGCGGCAGTACATGGAGACGCCAGACTTCGAGATTTTCTACTACCGGGACGTCAACCTGAAACCGGTCCGATTCCATCAGCATGAATATTATGAACTGTTTTTCTTCCTGGAGGGAGATATCGATTACCGGGTGGGGGACTCCGTCCATTCACTGGAATACGGCGATCTTCTGCTGATTCCCCCTGGCGTGGAACACCGGCCCTACTTTCGCAATACCAAAAGCACTTACCGCCGGTTTGTCCTGTGGCTGAGCAAGGACTTCTATCATCGCCTGTCCGAAACCTCCGATGATTTTGCCTACGGATTCAACCGGGCCCAGACATACGGCAGATACCATGTACGCTGCGGCTATGTCCCGGCCCAGGAGATTCAGACGAAATTCATCGAACTGGTTCAGGAACACAGCGGCCAGAATCCCTTCCGCAATACTGGCTGCCGGCTTCTCATCGCCTCACTTCTCATGCAGATCAACCGGATGCTGTACCAGACTGACCATATGAACTCGCCTGCCCGCGAAAAGACCCTCTACCTGAATCTGTGCGACTACATCAACCATCATCTGGAGGAGGATCTGTCTCTGGATGCCCTGGCCGGTTTTTTCTATGTCAGCAAATATCACATTGCTCACGTATTTAAGAACAATATGGGCATCTCCCCCCACCAGTATGTGGCGAAGAAACGTCTTCAGGCCAGCCGACGTGAGATTATGGCAGGAGTTCCCTTCAATCAAATCAGCCTCCAGTACGGATTTCAGGACTATACCAGCTACTACCGGGCTTTCCGGAAGGAATTTGGCCTGTCCCCCACAGAATTCCGAGAACAGAATCCCATGCCGAAACCGACATCTCTTTAGGATATTTCACACTCGCTGAAAAGGAGTCTGCCATGACACCATATTCCAACTCCAACCTTTTGTCCATGGATGCTTATAAAGACTGCCGGCTCTGTCCCAGACAGTGCGGTGCGAATCGTACCGTCCGTACCGGTTACTGCGGCTGCACAGACCGGACCCGAGTCGCCCGTGCTGCCCTTCACATGTGGGAGGAGCCCTGTATCAGCGGGACTTTTTCCGGCGGCAGCGGCGCCGTCTTCTTCAGCGGCTGCACCCTTGGCTGCTGTTTCTGCCAGAACTACAAAATCAGCCATGACCGGTTCGGAAAAGAAATATCCGTTCGGCAGCTGGCTGACAGTTTCCTGCGGCTGCAGGAGGAAGGCGCTTACAATATCAATCTGGTGACAGCCACCCATTATCTTCCTTCTGTCGTATCCGCCCTGGAACTGGTCAAAGACCGTCTGACCATACCCATCGTCTACAACTGCGGCGGCTACGAGCGGCCGGAGATTGTCAAGGCACTGTCCGAATATGTGGATATCTGGCTTCCGGATCTGAAATACATGGACCGCAGCCTGTCTGCCCGATATTCCCAGGCTTCCGATTATTTTGAGCAGGCTTCCTCCGCCATCCGGCAGATGATTGACCAGACCGGCGCTCCGGTTCTGGATGACCGTGGTATCATGTCTTCCGGCGTGATAATCCGCCATCTGGTGCTGCCCGGCGCCCGCCAGGATTCCATCCGTCTCCTTCGCTGGATGAAAGAGAACCTTCCGAAGGGCTCCTATTATCTGAGCCTGATGAGCCAGTACACACCTGCCGGAGCAGTCAAAGAAGGTACCATCTTGCCGTCACAACCAGGCCAAAAGGATTCCGCCGGAAGACAAGAATCCGCTTACCCGGAACTGTCCCGGCGAATCACCACCTATGAATATGAATCTGTTCTGAATACCGCCCTGGAACTGGGATTAGACATGGGTTACATGCAGAAAAAAAGCAGCGCCAAAGAAGAATACACGCCGCCTTTCAATCTGGAGGGAGTATAAGATATCCCTCCGGTTTCTTATTCTTTTATCCTTAACTTCTTATCCTTCATACCCAATCATAAGTCCGCCCTTTTCCGCGTAAAAACTGCAGAGGGCCGTGCAGAATGTAGTGCGGACGTCCGCGTTCGGAAAGCTCTCGTGAATCATGTCCGTAAGCTTCTGTGCAATCCCGGGATTGAAACAGTGGGCCAGACGGACCTTTCCGCCGCTGTAGCCATGAGCCAGCATCTCCTTCCAGGTGCTTGACACCGTCAGAGCCTCTCCGCGGCACTTGTGAAGCTGCTGCAGCGTACCTTCATCACTGGCCTTGCCTACGATGCGGATACCCAGAATCCCTGCAATCTTAGCCACCGCCGGATTCACGCGGCCGTTCCTGGCCAGGTTATCCAGATGCTCCAGGCAGAACAGCAGATGGCTGTGTCTGCAGTACTTTTCAATCTTCTGCTTCATCTCCTCGAAACTGCCTCCGGCCTGCACCACCTCAGCCATCTTCTCCACAATCAACTCCAGTTCCGGCCCCGCAGACAGGGAATCCACAATCATCACCTTTGCTTTCGGATGTTCCGTCAGATACTCCTCCCTGGCCTTCACGGCGGAAGCATAGCTTCCGGACAGATTGCTGGTAATCGCGACGCCGAAGATCACATCCGCATCCCCAAAAGCCTCCAGCCAGTCGTTTACATTGGGACATGATGTGCTGGAACGTCCCTTGTAACTCTGAAGATAATCCACCATCTCTGCAAGATCTGTTCCCTTTACATCCACATATTCCCTTTCGTCCGTAATGATCTTCAGGGGAACGCTGGTAAAATCCACTCCTTCTATCTCATAAAGATTCGCTGATGAATCTGCCACTATTTTGTATTTCATACCTCGGCCTCGCTTTTTATGCTTTTCCATGTAGTTTCAAAAACTACTTTATAAGGTCTATTGTATTGCGTTTGCCGGGGAATGTCAAGATATATATGGAATCTTTCGCAAATGAAAGAGAGTATCGATCATTTTCCTTTAACCGATACTCTCTTTATACTATCTCATCCATTGGACTGTACCTCTTTCATTTTAGATAGTTTTCTATATTAAATTTTTCCGGTCTCTACGATTTCCTTCCCTCTTCTTTATCTTCTCTCGCATCTGCTGTTTCAACCATTGCCCATTGAAGAACTTATCGGTCCTGCAATACTTTCTCGTCATATTACAAAGCAATCTGCCTTCCGCAATTGTCCTGAAACTCTTCCGGGGTTCTCCTCGTAGATTCGGAGTTCCTTCGTCTCATTTATCTTGTGTAAATGAAACGGCGCTTACGTGTTCTTTGGACCGTACCTCCTTTGCTTAGATTTGTTAGTCCTTTGCACTTGTCTGGTGCTTTCTCTAACCTCTTTGTTTTTGATGGTCTTATTATAGCCGACCTCCATTCATTTGTCAATACTTTTTTGAAATATTTTTCAAAAATTTTGTTTCTTCCTTTTATTTGTATAAATTGTCTGTAATTATTTCAATATTTCCAATATATTTTTCAATATATCCACCTGACGCACTTTCGCCTTAAACTCACAATTTTACCGTCTTGTCTTCATCAGACAGTTATTTTTTAGAAAAAAATGACAATAAACCTTAAATCATGTGTAATTTATGTCTAACACGTTATCAAAGGAGGCTTGACTCAAATGACACAGAAAGAAAGGCGGAACTCTCCTGAAGAAAATGTTTGAAAGTATTGGAGAAGGCTGTTATATTGAGCCGCCTCTCCATGCCAACTGGGCAGGAAAACATGTATTCATGGGAGATTACGTATACGCGAATTTCAATCTGACCCTGGTTGACGATGACAACATCTTCATCGGCGATAATTCCGTCATTGGCGCAGGCAGCATCGTGACCAGGAACATTCCTGCCAACGTGGTAGCTGTCGGAAACCCCTGCCGGGTCATGCGCGAAATCGGCAGTCATGATCGGAAATTCTTCTACAGGGACGAAAAGATCGACTGGGAGAATCTGACCTGAAAATTAATCTACTAAAATACAGTATGAGTTGTAGTATAATGTAATATAAAATGTAGTATAAACATGAGACATAAAAACTGGGAAGCCTTCTTTTCAAGGCTTCCCTTACATTACGTTAGTATGCAAACAAAGCGCCAGTGACGCTTTGTTTGTATTTAAAAAGAGCGCGAGACGGGATTCGAACCCGCGACCCTCGCCTTGGCAAGGCGATACTCCACCACTGAGCCACTCGCG
>CANQBN010000212.1 GCA_947588855.1 uncultured Lachnospiraceae bacterium | reverse complement strand
CCACACACAAATGTGCAGGAAGGGACGATTTTACAAAATCGCGGTTCCACCCTTTTTGAACAGGCAGCCGAAGCTGTCCGAACCACTTCATTCATGACGATAACGGTGTCGCCGTGCCCGATTAAGGGCCGCTCAGGGATGGTCTTCCGATATCTTCCGCCCGGAAGGCTTCCACCACACGCCTTCCTCTCTGGGAGTTTCCGATATCCTACTGTTCCCGTCAACGCATTTTCTTATCAGTTTCATTATAGATATCCGCGCCCCGTTTGTCAAGAAGGACAGGAAAATATCGTCCGGCGAAATCCGTTCATCCGGCACCTGCTGCGGAATCCTCTCTTCGTGTTCACAGTTCTCCTTCTCCTTGAGCTGCCGCGGTTGTGGTCCGTCTTTTCCTGCGTCTACTCATACAGTCTTCTTATGATCCTGCAGATAATGGCGCCTTCCATCACCAGCGGCTGGGAATGGGTGAAGAAAATGATGCCGTCGGTAGGCGACAGAATCTGCGTCAGCGTCTCTCCCTCGCAGGGATCGATGACCTCCGCCAGCAGATCTCCTCTGCGCACTTCCTGTCCCGGCTCGATACGGCGGCGGAAAATTCCCGCGTCATGGCTTCGCACGTTCATCAGCTCATCTTCCCGGATGGTGGTGGCGATATATCCGCCGTGGCTGTGATAGCGGATAATCCCCATACGTGTCAGAAAACGGAGGACAGAAGCAACAGCCTTTTTCGCGGAAACCTCGTCGATCTGATCTGTGGCGTTGGTATAGACGGAAAACGCGTTGGTGTCCCACACCTGCCAGTTGTAATTCAGCGTGGTGGTATCCACCGGCCGGGGCTTTCGGATCACCACATAGGGCAGTCCGAAGAGATCCGCCAGACTGGCATTCTCAAATCCGGTCTCCATCAGCCGGACATGAGGCACGAAATCTCCCCGCATGTAGAAACTGGCAAACTGGATTCCGTAAGAGTAATGCTGGGCCACATCAAAGATGCCGGCGGCGATCCGCTGGGTGGTCTCCCCCAGATTGTAGCCGGGGAACATACGGTTGATGTCCGTGTTGTCTACGGGCCAGAACCGTTTGCCGATATTCATGGCCATTCTGGTGATTCTGGGAATCACCAGAATCTCGTGGTCTGCCACGATAGCTTTCCGCTCTTCCAGAATCTTCAGTTCTTTCACCAGCTGGCTGCATATGTACATCTGCTGGATCTCATTGCCCCGCAGAGCTCCCACGATACAGGCGGATTTCTCCCCTTTTCCGAAATGATAGCCGTAGATGTCCAGGCCGTCCCGGTAGGCGTTGTCCATATGGAAAATCAGTTCTTTTCTCATCAGAAATCACCTCCCAGCACTCGGGCAATCAGGGAACCGCTGTTGACGATGGGATACTCCCGAAGGGTGAACACCATGCCGTCAAAGGGAGCGTACAGTGTCTCCTCCACCTTGCCTTTCAGTGGATTCAGGATCTCTCCGATGACCTCTCCCTTGTGAATATGGTTCCAGTGATCCACTCTGGGAATAAAGATTCCCGAATGATTGGCGTTGACGAAGCCCACCTGGCCGTCGGTGGAAATTATAGGCTCTTTCGGCTGAATGGCAGGACCGTCCCAAATCCCCATATACTTCATCAGGGCAAAGATACCGTCCACCAGCTGATTGCCGTAGTCCAGCGTGATCCGCATTCCTACGCCCATTTCCACCACCAGAGTAGGCACTCCCGCCATGTTCATGGTGTGGGCCAGAGTGGATTCCAGCACTGTGGCCGCCGCGTGAATCCATACATAATCGATATTCAGCTGCTTCGCGTAAGGCAGCAGGTTTTCCGCCGTAATCTCACTGACACGGACCTGAGGAATCTCCCGCAGGAAAATATTGCTGGCGTGGATGTCCACGCACATATTGGCTCCGGAAATATCATTGATCACCTTTGCCGCAATCTGCTCCTGCACCGGTCCGTCCTCATTGCCCGGGAAAATTCGGTTCATATCCAGATCGAAGGTAGGAATTCCTCTGGTGATGGAATCGATTCCCAAAGGATTCAGCGCCGGATAGATATCCACGATTCCCTTCAGGTGATCCAAATCCTCATTAAGGCGGCGCGACAGCTCATAGCACACATACTGTCCCTCCAGTTCATCGCCGTGGGTGCCGGTCACAATGCAGATTCGCTTTTCATCGCCTGTCAGTTCCTTAGGCTGAATGACGGATTTTCTGATCCGCAGGCGTTCATCCACGGGAAGCCCTACGGAAACTACGGTCTTTATCATACGTTCTCTTCCTCTACTTTAATATAAATTTTCTGCCGCTGAGCGGCGCTGCCCTTAAAACATCCCCGGTCCACGGAACAGTCCGCGAAATCCCGGCCCTGGGACAAACGGATATACCGGCCGTCTGTCCTGCAGTCGTGGGTTGGATCCAGTCCCAGCCAACGGCCATTCTGCCACACCTCCGTCCAGGCGTGGGTAGCTCCCTCTCCCGGCAGAAGTCCCACTACATACCGTGCCGGGCAGCCTGCCATACGGCACAGGGCAATGAGAATCTGAGCGTAATCCTGGCACACGCCCCTTCCTCCCGCCAGAGCCGTCTCTGCCGTTGTTTCTACACCGGTGCTTCCAGGAACATAAGAGAAACCATGGTACAGCTCATGCATAAGAAATTCCGGGATCGTCTCCGCACTGCGGATATTCTCTGGGCCAGATTGCTCCCAGACGTTTCGACACCGCCTGTAGAATTCTGTCAGCCGCTCGCCCGGCCGGGTCAGTTCTGACGGAACGGCGTAGAGCAGATACGCAGCCGGAATCTCTGCCGTCTCCTGGCGGCCAGTCTTTTCTGCCGAACCAACTGCCGCCGTCATCCCTTCTTCCCGGTCCCCAGCCCCGGCTGTCTCACTTTCCCGGACTCCGGTCTCCACCGTCCCTTCCACCTGCAGACTCAGATAATCATGAGGAGCCAGGGCTTCCCCGGAACAGACCCGGTTGCCGAACCCGTCCAGCCGTTCGCTTATGTTTCCCGCCGGCTCAATACGGTACTCCAGGCTGCGCACTTTCTGATCTTCCGTCTCCATAGGCAGGCAGCGGAACTGAAAATGATGATCCGTTACCATGCTGTCAAAGGACAGCTGCATCTCGTATCGGAAATGCAATATACTCAAATCAACTCACCTCAAAAAATTTCCAGATAGCCTCCAGGGCTTCCGCATAGCGGGCCCGTCCCGCTTCTCCCTGACTGATGATCTCCGTCAGCTTCTCTTCACAGTCCTCATTGTAATTCAGCTGTACCTTGTGAAGCCGGTTCAAAAACTTGGAGTATTCCCGCTCCACAAGCTTAGAGGGATAATCCAGCCGCAGGTACAGATCCAGGCGTTCCAGATACTTGCCGCACTTCATAATATTGCGGCCTTCCTCATCCTCCACCCGGTCGTCCACACAGCCCCAGAAGGCGTGAATATAATCGATAACCTGCTGAAGGTCGTAGTGAGGCGCCTTGGAATTCGCCGCGTTCTCCAGGCAGTCCAGGGCCAGCTGCACGTAAGCCAGAGTATGGCTGCTGATCTCATCCCGCATGACGATGGCATTTCCGTAGGCCCGTTCCAGATTGCTGTAGACGGAATTAGGATCATTCTTGTCGTACAGATATTTCTGATTAAAAATCTCCCGGCTGCCGTAGACGTCGGGAATCGCAACCTTCTCGCAATACTTCTTATAGGCGTCGGAATCCACATCGATCATCTGATCGTAAAAATCAAAAAACGTACAGAGAGTTGTAAACACCCGTTCCATATACCGCCCGATCCAATAGAGATGATCGGCCCGTTCTACCGAGATAATACCCATGTGTCTTTAAATCCTCCTCCCTGCGATGAATTTACTACAAATGAATCCGGATTCCGGGAAAACCTGGTCAGGCCGCTGGGCCATACCCGGGTGGTCTCTCCTGCCAGCACAAAGGCCCGCAGATCCGCTTTCCTGGGAACATGTCCGTCCCCTTCCACAATATCCAGATCGATGAAATCGATAACCTCCTGGGCGATAAAGCGCCGCGGCTCTCTCTCAATCAGGCCCGCCAGGTTATCCAGTTCTTCCTTAGTCAAATTACTGCCGAACACCACGCCATAGCCGCCGGCCTCCGACACATCCTTCACCACCAGCCGAGCAAGGTGTTCCAGAATAAACTTCCGGTCCTTCTCATAGAAGGCCAAGTAGGTAGGCGCATTGTGAAGAATCGGCTCCTCATCCAGATAATATTTGATCATATGTGGAACAAAATAATAGATTCCCTTGTCGTCGGCCACTCCGTTGCCCGGCGCGTTGACAATAGCCACATTGCCGCTCGCATACACATCCATGATTCCCGGCACGCCGATGAGAGATTCCGGCAGGAAGCACAGCGGATCCAGATACTCATCGGACAGCCTGCGGTACACGGCACCCACCTGCTGCTTGCGGCCCTCATATCTGCGGTAGAACAGCTTGTTGTCCTCCACAAACAGATCCTGAGGCATACAGAGGATGGCGCCGGACCGCTCCGCCAGGTAAGAGTGTTCAAAGAATGCCGCGTTGTATCTGCCAGGCGTCAGCACCACATTGATGCCGCCGGTATTTACATGATTCATGGTCTCAAGGAGCATGGAAGCATAATTCCGGTTGTCTACCACATGATTGCGGACAAAAGCCTCCGGAGCAGCCCTCCGGGTCAGCTCCCTGGCAATCATGGGATAAGACGCTCCGGAAGGAATCCGCAGATTATCCTCCAGTATGTACCAACAGCCATCCTTTCCCTGAACCAGATCGATGCCGGAAATGTGGCTGTAGATTCCCTTAGAAGGACAAATCCCCTCGCACTGGGGCAGATATCCCTTAGAGGAAAAGATAAAATCCGCCGGAATCACCTTGTCTTTCACAATCTTCTTATCGGAATACACATCCTTCAAAAAGGCGTTAAGCGCCCGGACCCGTTGGGACAGCCCCTTATCCAGATATTCATACTCTTCCTTTGAGATGATCCGGGGAATCGGATCAAAGGGAAACAGCTGCTCATGGAACTGCTGATTC
>CANQBN010000211.1 GCA_947588855.1 uncultured Lachnospiraceae bacterium | reverse complement strand
GCAAAGGGAGAAATCGGTGAGATCTATCTGGCCTATACGTTCTTCAAGAATACGGTGGTTCATGTGCCTACCCTGGTGAAGCTTCTGCCTGTGGAGATAGAGGCTAAGGAGAAGGCGGAGGAAGATACGAAGCCTCATGCGATTATGGATTATGAGCCCGATGATGAGACTGTTCTGGATTCCATCGTGCCCAAATATATGAGCAGTCTGATTTACGGTGCGCTTCTGGAATCCGTGGCAAGTGAAAACGGCGCCCGTATGACGGCTATGGATTCGGCTACCAGCAACGCGGAAGAGATGATTGAGGATTTAAGCCTTCAGTACAACCGGGCAAGGCAGGGAGCTATCACTCAGGAGCTGACCGAGATCGTAGCCGGTGCCAATGCTATTGGCAGCTGACGCGGTCTGCGCGACAGGAAAACTGTTACTATATGATTGTTTACATCATAAACCAATTTAATGTTAAGGAGAAACAAGATGGCAGAGCAAAATGTAGGTAAGATTACCCAGATCATCAGTGCCGTTCTGGATATCAAGTTCAGCAAGGGCAATCTGCCGGAGATTAACGAGGCGGTCAGCATTGCCACCAGGGATGGGGGCAGGCTGGTAGCGGAGGTCTCCCAGCATCTGGGGGATGATACGGTGCGTTGTATCGCCATGGGCAGCACCGACGGTCTGGTCCGCGGCATGGATGCCGTGGCTGCCGGCGGACCGATTTCCGTGCCTGTAGGCGAAAAGACTCTGGGACGTATCTTCAATGTTCTGGGAGAGCCCATCGACAATAAAGAAAAACCGGAAGTGGAGAAATATCTTCCGATTCACCGGCCTGCGCCCACCTTTGAGCAGCAGTCTACGGAGACGGAGATTCTGGAAACCGGTATCAAGGTAGTAGATCTTCTGTGCCCTTATCAGAAGGGTGGTAAGATTGGATTGTTCGGCGGCGCCGGTGTCGGCAAGACCGTGCTGATTCAGGAGCTGATCCGTAATATCGCCACGGAGCATGGAGGTTATTCTGTGTTTACCGGCGTAGGTGAGCGTACCCGTGAGGGCAACGACCTCTATCATGAGATGACCGAGTCCGGCGTTATCAATAAGACTACCATGGTGTTCGGTCAGATGAACGAGCCCCCGGGGGCCCGTATGAGAGTGGGCCTGACAGGACTTACTATGGCAGAATATTTCCGTGATGAAGGCGGCAAGGATGTGCTGCTGTTCATCGATAATATTTTCCGTTTCACCCAGGCGGGTTCCGAGGTGTCTGCTCTTCTGGGCCGTATGCCTTCCGCCGTAGGATATCAGCCGACCCTGCAGACGGAGATGGGTGCCCTTCAGGAACGCATCACTTCCACCAAGAACGGTTCCATCACTTCCGTGCAGGCAGTTTACGTGCCGGCCGATGACCTGACGGATCCGGCTCCGGCCAATACCTTCGCTCACCTGGATGCCACTACGGTTCTGAGCCGCTCCATCGTGGAGCTGGGTATCTATCCGGCAGTGGATCCGCTGGAGTCCACTTCCAGAATCCTGGATCCCCGTATTGTGGGGCAGGAGCACTATGATGTGGCTCAGAGAGTAATTCAGGTGCTTCAGAAATACAAAGAACTCCAGGATATCATTGCCATGCTTGGTATGGATGAGTTGTCTGAGGAAGACAAGATTACCGTTGCCAGAGCCAGAAAAGTTCAGAGATTCTTGTCACAGCCTTTCTTTGTGGCAGGGCAGTTCACCGGCCTGGAGGGCCGTTACGTGCCCATCGGTGAGACGATTCAGGGCTTTAAGGAGATTCTGGATGGCAAGCATGACGATGTTCCCGAGGGTTATTTCCTCAACGCAGGCAATATTGATGACGTACTTGCCCGCGTGAAGTAGGAGGTAGCTCTATGGCTGATATGTTTAAACTGCAGATCATCACCCCTGATAAGATCTTTTATCAGGGGGATGCTTCTATGGTGGAGCTGACCACCAGCGAGGGGGATATCGGAATCTATGCTAACCATATCCCTATGACTGCCATTGTGGCTCCCGGTATTTTGAAGATTCATGAGGAGGGAGAACTGAAAAAGGCTTCCCTGATCTCCGGATTTATTGAGGTGCTTCAGGACCGGGTTACCATCATGGCGGAAGTGGCAGAATGGCCGGATGAGATTGATACGAAGCGTGCCGAGGAGGCCAGAATCCGTGCGGAGCGGCGAATCCGTGACCACATGAAGGGGACAGATATAGCCAGAGCGGAGCTGGCATTAAAGCGTGCGCTTGTTCGTCTGGAAGCAACGGCCAAATAGGGGGACAGATACTATGAAGGATACGACATTGGTGATCATGGCGGCCGGTATCGGCAGTCGCTTTGGGGGTGGAATCAAGCAGCTTGAACCGGTAGGACCGGGCGGCGAGATTATTATGGATTATTCCATCTATGATGCGCTTCAGGCCGGATTTAACAAGGTAGTGTTTATTATCCGCAAAGATCTGGAGAAAGATTTCCGGGAGATTATCGGAGAACGCATCGAGAAGGCGGTCAAGGTGGAGTATGCCTTTCAGGAAATGGATGACCTGCCGGAAGGCTTTGTCAAACCTGAGGGAAGAAAGAAACCCTGGGGGACGGGGCAGGCGGTCCTGTGTGCCAAGAGACTGATCAATGAGCCGTTTATGGTAATCAACGCCGACGACTATTACGGCAAAGAAGGATTCCGCAGGCTTCATGATTATATGGTAAATTATGTGGGATCAAAAGACGGCGTCTATCAGATGTGAATGGGCGGGTTCATGGTGACCAACACTTTGAGTGAGAATGGCGGGGTGACCAGAGGGGTCTGCCAGGTTGATGATGACAGTAATATGACCAGTGTGGTGGAAACCTATGATATCCAGATGACTTGTGACGGTCTGAAGGCGAAGGATGTGGAGGGAAATCCGGTGAATGTGGCGGCAGACTGCCATGTGTCCATGAACATGTGGGGACTGCCGGCAGAGTTTATTCAGGAACTTGAGAATGGCTTTCCAAAATTCTTAAGCAGCCTGAAAGAAGGGGATATTAAATCAGAATATCTTCTTCCGTCAGTTATTGACCGCCTGGTCAAGTCAGGCCGGGCACAGGTTAAGATTCTCGAAACGCCGGACAAATGGTTTGGCGTTACTTATAAGGAAGACAAACAGATCGTGGTGGATTCTCTTCGCAGGCTGATAGCGGAGGGAGCCTATCCGGAAAAGCTGTACGGTTAAAATGGTTAGATTTATAAGGCGGTCTGCCATATTGCTGCTGGTTTTCCTGGCGGCAGTGGCAATCTATCTGGTAATGTCATGGAATCATACGAAACAGTCAGAGACGGTGTATACCTCTATGGAGGACCCGTCTCTTCCAGTCGTGTACGCGGAAATGTACGGTACAGAGAAAAACCGGCTCGTGGGATTTGTTCAGGAGATGAAATCTTCAGTGGCCAGAGACACTTTGACAATTCTTCCGGAAGACAGACAGCTGCGGCTGTATGTTCAGGAATATGGCGTTTCTCCGCTGGCGGCCGTTTATGATATTCGCAGCATGGACGGCCAGCGTCTGGTCGAGAGAACGGAGATAACATCCTGGTCCAGCGCGGAGGGCCAGAGTGTGATGGTTCTTCCGATTCAGAATCTTCTTGAACGCGGAAGCGAATATCTGCTTCATGTTCAGCTGGAAACAGAGCGCCACGGACAGATTCACTATTATACCAGAATTATGTGGCCGGAAAATGATTACGCCAGGCAGATGCTGGAACTGGCAAGGGATTTTTCGGTCAGGACACTGGATGAGGCCTCCGCTGTAGAATTGGTGACCTATCTTGAAACGACAAGCGCCGCGGATAATTCTTCGCTCGGTCATGTCACCCTGGAATCCAGTTTTTCCCAGATCACCTGGGCGGGCCTTGATATGGAGCTTGCCGGAGATATGCAGGTGACTCTGCGAGAGCTGGATGGAATTATGGGCCAGGTGTGCGTTGCTTATCAGCTGACCCGACTGGATGAGGAGGGTCAGACGGAGCTGTATGATGTAAGAGATTATTATACAATGAGGTGGGATGAGCGGCGGATTTATCTCATGGATTTTGAGAGAACGACGAATCAGGTGTTTTCGGGCGACAAGAGCCGGTACGCAGGCAAAAGGATTCTTCTCGGAATAGGAAATGATGAGGCCGTAGAACGCCGGATAAGTGACAACGGCCGTTACATCGCTTTTGGATTCAACCGTGATCTGTGGTGCTATGATCAGGAGGATGGAGAAGCCGCGAAGATATTCTCGTTCAGAAGCGATACAGATGACAGCGGGAGAAGCGATTATGACTGCCATGGACTCAAGATCTTATCGGTGAGCGATGAGGGGGATGTGACGTTCATGGTGTATGGATATATGAACCGGGGAATCCATGAGGGAAGCCAGGGGATCAGTGTCTGCCATTTCAGCCAGAGAAGAAACGGCTCTATTGAGGAACTGTTTTTTGTGCCGTCGGAGAATTCGTTTGAAGAGATTCGCCAGGATATGGAACGGCTCAGCTATCTCAGTGAGCAGAATATGCTGTATCTGTACTGGAACAGAGCCGTTTTTGGCATTGATTTATCCAGTAACGAGTATATGGTAGTGGCGCAGGATCTGACAGATGATTCCTATGCTGTCAGCAAGGACAAGAGATGGCTTGCCTGGCAGGATCGGCAGTCGGATGAGCTGCCTGATGAGATTCACGTGCTGAGTCTGGATTCCGGAGTTAACCAGCTGATTCGCGCGCCGAAAGACGTTACCTTGAGGACGTTGGGATTCGTTCAGGATGATTTTGTCTATGGCCTGGCGAGAACTGGCGAGGAGTGGATCCTCAACGGCAGAGAGGTGGAACTGCCTATGTATGCGCTGGAGATCGTCAATTCTGACATGGAGGTTCAGGCCCACTATGAACAGGAGGGCTGCTGTGTGGCCAATGTCAGTGTGGAAAACGCGAGAGTGCATTTGGATAAGCTGCTCAGCACGGGGCCTAATTCGTATCAGTATGCCGGAAACGATACCATAGTCTGTAACGAGGCTACAGAAGAAGCCTACATGGAAGGTATCGGATGGTATGCCTCCG
>CANQBN010000210.1 GCA_947588855.1 uncultured Lachnospiraceae bacterium | reverse complement strand
CTGGATGTGATCGTGGCGTTCTGCAAGGAGCGCGGGATCTGGCTGATCGAAGACGCGGCCCAGTCCCTGGGCAGCTTCCATAACGGCAAGCATGTGGGGACATACGGCGACATCGCCAGCTTTTCCTTCAGCTCCCCCAAGATCATCTCCTGCGGCCAGGGCGGCGCGCTCATCACGGACAATAAGGAGCTTTTCGACAAGCTCCTGCAGGTGCGGGACTTCGGCCGGGAGAAGGCCGGGGCGGACCACTATATGACCCTGGGCTTCAACTGCAAATTCACCGATCTGCAGGCGGTGGTGGGCATCGAGCAGATGAAGAAGCTGCCGGAGAGAGTCGCCCGGAAGAAAGAGATGGGGCGGCTGTACTGGGAGCTCCTGTCCGGGATCGACGGCGTGGAGCTGGTGGACACGGACTTTGACGAGACGCCCCCGTGGTTCTTTGATATCATCTGCCAGCGGCGGGATGAGCTGGTGGAGTATCTGCGGGAGAAGGGAATCGGCACGAGGCTGTCCTATCCGCCGCTGCATTCGGAGCCGGTCTACGGCTATACGGATCAGCACTACCCCGTCACGGAGGCCGTGGCCAACAACATCCTCTGGCTCCCCTCGACCATCACCCTGACCGACGAGCAGATCACCTATGTCTGCCAGTGCATCCAGGCGTTTTACAGAGAAGGGAACGGCTGATGATATGAAGATCCATCATATCGGATATGCTGTTAAGGATATAGAAAAGGCGAAAACCATATTTGAAAAACTTGGATTTATGTCAGAAAGCAAGCGGGGGGGGGGGTATATAACGTTTGATCCTGTGCGCCAGATAAACATATGTTTTTTGCACCGGGATGGGTACCGGATAGAATTGGTATCTCCCGCCCCGTCCAGCGCAGGGACTGACGCAGTCTCCCGTATCATAAAAAAGATCGGTAACTCGCCATATCATATCTGCTATGAGATAAACGATTTTGACAATACGCTGGAAGAGCTGACCCAAAGTGGATTCACGATGTTTTTACCGCCTATGGAAGCGCCCGCACTGGGCGACCGGCGGGTAGCGTTCTGCATGAATCCATCCATTGGGATCGTGGAGTTTCTGGAGGAATAACGGAGGAATTACATGTCGGAGCCTGTACTGCGGTTGGCAAACCAGGGGGATATTCCCAGAATCAAGGATTTTATCAATACCACATGGAAGCGGTACAACCTGATCAACAACGAGGCGTTGTTCCGGTTCTATTTTGTCCGTGGCGATCAAGTCAATTTTCTCTTGGCAGAAGATGAGAACGGCACATTATACGGAACATTGGCCTTCATCTATTGTGGAGAGAGAAAGCGGCCAGATCTGGGAGTGACGCTTTTTAAAACGATTCGATCTCCCTATACGCTATTAGGGGTACGGATGTATGAAAAGCTCAAAGAATTATTAGACTACCGGGTTTGCTTCAGTCAGAATATGGTCGCTAATACGGCGCTGCTCCATAAGATGATGGGGCATACGGTGAAGGAGTTTGAGCATTGGTACAGATTAAGTGACAGAGAAAAATATCACATAGCCGTTGTAAACGATAACCGCATTCCGAAAGCACAGGCTGGCGATATAGAATTGATTCCGTTTCCGGATGCCGGGGAACTCTTCGAGTATTTCGTTCCGCCGGACGACTTGGTTCCGTATAAGGATGAGAGGTATATCAGGCGCCGGTATTATGAGTTTCCCGCTTACAAATACATCGTCTATGGCCTGAGAAACCGCGTGGAAGGAACCATCCGGTCCATCCTTGTCTGTCGTGAAGTGCCTGTTGAGGGGGAGACGATTTTGAAGATCGTGGATTATATCGGCAGGGAAGAAGATTTTTCACAGCTGTCTGGCGAGCTTCAACGGCTTATCCAGGAGAAGAATTATGAATACATTGAGATGTATCAGTACGGATTGAAAGAGCAGACGATGCGGGATGCAGGCCTGGTACGCCGGGAGAAAGATGATGTGAATATCATTCCTACATATCTTGAGCCCCTTGCGCAGGTCAATACAGACTATTTGCTTTATTATTCAGATCACGAGGATACGATCCGCATGTTCAGAGCGGACTGCGACATGGACCGGCCAAACCTGGAGGAATAAAGATTGTTGGAGGGGAAATGGGCATCACGGTAGCACTGCTGTCCTATTTGGAAGCGGAAAATATCAAGACGTCTTTTCCAGTCATAAGGAATGCTGCCGAGTCTCTCGGAGAGCCAGTAGAATACATTGTTGTTGACACGGAAAAGCCGTTGGACGAAACGCCAAATATCTGTAAAGCGTACGGTATCCGCTATATCAACCAGATATACCCACACTATGGAGGGGCACTGAGAACGGCATTCCAATATGCGTCTATGGATAAATTGTTTATTCTGGATGCGGATGGATCGCCGGACCCGGTGTTTCTGCGGCCTATGTATGACGCACTGATGAGCGGTGCAGATCTGGTCATCGGTTCAAGACATATTCAAAACGGTGCCAATGCAGATACCAAAGCCAATGAACTCATGAGCAATATTTGCAATGCCTGTTACCGACTTGGCCTTGGTATGCGCGTCAGAGATTGCTCTACCAGTTACAGACTTTATCGAACGGCGGATGTTCGAAAGCTTCTTTTAAGCAGTGAGAACTTTGACATCATGGAAGAGATCCTGCTGAAGCTCAAGCTGACGAAGGGGAAGGATTTCACTGTCAAAGAGGTTCCTGTGCGGGCCATTGTGCGGCAGTCAGGGGAGTCAAAGCGGTCTTTGCTCAAGTTTATTTACTCGCTTGGCCGTACGCTGATCAAAATGGTGATATTGCGAATCCTGGCGCACAACGGCTATGAACCGGAAAAACACGAGCGGCAGTCGGAGATACTGACAAAGGTGGTCATCGCGTGCGGTGTGATCGTCCTTCTGCTGATATTGGGAGCGGTCATAACAGCCATTGTGGGAGGATAAAGTGATGGCAGGGCAGAGAAAAGAAAGAATGGGGGAAATTGACGCCCTGAAAGGAATCGGGGCAGTTGTGATCGCGCTCCTCTTCCATTACAAGGATTTTTGGGCACCGGGAGAAGCAAATCCTATGTTCGGCATCCCGGTCTTGTGGCATCTGGTCGCGCAGGGGAAATGGTTCGTGGAGCTGTTTTTCATGCTCTCCGGTTTCATGCTGTACAGAGGCTATAAAAGGAAGATAATGGAAGCGGGGGGGGGTACGCGTTTTTTTATAAAACGTTTTGTACGGATCCTACCGGTCATGGTTCTGGCTGTTCTTGCGGCCTGGGCGCTCCAGTGGACGATCAAATGGATAACTGGCTCTGTTTGGCTCGGCAGCAATGCCAGCCTAGATATTTGGCATCTTTTCTACGCCTTGTTAGGGCTTCAGCATTTGCTTGATACGGCGGCCAATATCATTCCTGCCTCCTGGTTTATCGGTCCTCTGTTCGCGTGCTATTTTCTGTTCTGGTTCTTTACAAAATACGCGGTAAAACGGGATAACGGCTGGGTCATCTATATGGTCCCGTTTGCGGTGGGGATCATGCTGTCCTCTGTTGATTGGATGGGACATCCTCTGATCAATCAGAGTATGGGAAGAGGGCTTTTAAATTTCTTCCTGGGAGTGCTGCTCTGCGTGGCGATGGATGCGATAGAGAGCGGCAAGGGCCCTTCGGAGCGGACAGTCACGGGGGCTGTGCTTTGCCTCTGCGCTATATTGACAGCGACTTATGGACTGAATCGCTGGGAATGTAGAGCGCTGCAGATTGAAATGAACTTTGTCGGGGACTATCGCTTGGTTTATACCTTCGTCATATTCCCGGTTCTTATTTGGCTCTCGATCAAATGGAAACCGCTCAACAAGCTGCTGAATATCCGCTGTCTCGGTTTTTTGGGGCAGATATCGTTTTCCATGTATATGTGGCATCAGCCGCTATATTATCTCATCCATCTCGTACAGTTAAAGTCTGGCTTCCCTCAGGACACAACGACAATGACGTTCTTCTGCACCGTAGCTGCCCTTCTGATCGCTGTTTCAACACTGTCTTTTTACTTGCTTGAAAAACCTACACAGAAATACCTTTACAGAAAACTTTGTCCAAAGTGAATGACAAAAGAGGTTTGCCTATGAATATCATTTTACTCTCCGGCGGATCGGGGAAGCGGTTGTGGCCGCTGTCCAGCGGGATACGGGCCAAGCAGTTTCTGCGGGTGCTGCGTGCGCCGGACGGGAGCCATGAGTCCATGGTCCAGCGGGTGTACCGCCAGATCCACGAGGCGGGCATCGACGCGCCAATCGTCATATCCACGACGGATTCCCAGAAAAATACGATCATGCAGCAGCTGGGAGATAAAGTGAATATAGCGCTGGAGCCGGAACGGAGGGACACCTTTCCGGCCATAGCTCTGGCGGCAATGTATCTTTTCTCGGAGTGTCACTGCGGCCTGGAGGAGACCGTCCTGGTGATGCCGGTGGACCCCTATACCGATCGGGGATACTATGAGACGATCAAAAAGATGGACCGGGCCGTGCAGAGCGATGCGGCGGATATGATCCTTATGGGCGTCCGGCCTACCTATCCCTCCATGAAATACGGCTATATCCTGCCGGAGCTTGCGCAGACCTCCGATCTTATGAAGGTGGCCAGCTTCGCAGAAAAGCCGACGACCGAGCGGGCCAGGGAGCTCCTGGACCGGGGCGCGTTCTGGAACGGCGGCGTGTTCGCTTTTAAAATGGGTTACATCTTGGATGTGGTCCGCCGCTATATCGAGCCGAAGAGCTATGAATATCTGCGGGAAAACTACGGCAAGCTGCGGAAGATCAGCTTCGACTATGAGATCGTGGAAGCGTGCGAGTCCATCGCCATGGTCCCGCTCTATGGGATGTGGAAGGATCTGGGCACCTGGAACACCCTCTCGGACGTGATGGAGGAACCCTATTCCGGGAAGGTGATCAGCGGAGAGGGAATGGTCAACTGCCATATTATCAATGAACTGGACATTCCGGTCGTCGCGCTGGGAATAAAAGACGCGGTGATAGCCGCCTGCCCGGACGGCATCCTGGTGGCGGACAAGGTCGCCAGCAGGATGCCGTCCGGGCAGGCGG
>CANQBN010000209.1 GCA_947588855.1 uncultured Lachnospiraceae bacterium | reverse complement strand
GCGTGAAGGTGAGAGAGGACTGCATTCCGATGACCAGGAATTTGTCCGGTTCCAATTCATAAACGATGCCGCCGGCCACTGGCTTTTTGGGCATCTTGGGAGAGTAACCGATCTGCAGGTCGTAATTTTCAAAATGCATATAAGTGCCGTAGTCGGTCTCTGAGTGTCTCACATAGCTTCTCATATGGTCGGTTCCCCGGTATTTCAGATACAGAGGCTTCATCTGCGTTACCAGGTCGTAGGCTTTGGCCAGATATGGGCCGCTTCCTGCGATATCAAAAGCGGATGGATCGATATTTAAGGCGATCATAACCTCCATAGGCGGAACGTCGATCCGGCTGGGATCCATGTTCACTTCCTCGACGCCGAAGGGAGAGTAGCAGATAGCGTTGTGGCGGCCGAAGGCGTACAGGCAGTAGGCGGCGGTCACAGCGTCCTTGCGGACCTCCGGGATTACCAGGGGATTTTCCGGGGAAGCGTATTCGTCCAGAATCTGCGGTACATAAGGCACATAGATGTCCGGACCGAAGGTGAAGAGGGAAGGAGCCGTGGCACGCCAGATCTTCTGCATATCCACGACCGGACCGCCGGACGGATAGGAGCCGGGATACCAGGGATACTGCTTCAGCCAACAGTTGGCATAGCAGGGAAGGGGATATTCTCTGCGGCCTGCGGATGCGATCTGCTCCACCGCTTTGGCAAACTGGTAAGCCATGAAGGATTCCTCTGCATCGTCTCCGAAGGTTTCTTTCCAGGTCTTTCCGCTTTCCAGATTCAGCTTCCCTGTCAGTTCGGCAGGAACGGTTCCTGCGAAAGCAGCTTTTGCCTCCTCGCAGTAATCACAGTCGGTGCCAAGAAGGCCGATCTCATTTTCCACCTGCATGAAGATAACGGTGCTCTCTGCCTCATCGATTTCTTTGATGTGTCTCATAACAGCCGTGAACGCGGCGGCGTCCTTGTCAATAGCTTTCTGACACAGGGGAGAAATGGTGTTTATAGGCTCGCCGTTTACTTTTCTTGCCCGGAAATAGGTAACAGGGTCTTTTTTCATCCAGCCGGGAACATACATGGATTCGGCATTTTTCCACAGGCCGAACCAAAGAAAGATCAGCTTCATCCCATTCTCGCGGGCCTGGCCGATCAGGCCGTCCATAAGAGCAAAATCATACTTGCCTTCTTCCGGTTCTATGCATTCCCAGTACAGAGGAACGATCACAGAATTCATGTTCAGTCCCTTTAAGTTGGGCCATACTTCCCGCTCCATGAAAGAAAGAGAGCTGGCGCTTGAATTGTGCAGTTCTCCGGCCAGGCAGAAGAACGGCTCTCCCTGCACGTACAATGTGGCGATTCCTTTTTCGTCTTTGCGAATTTCTGGTATCATGTGTACCCCTCCTTTTTTATAGTTGGCGCGGGGCCGCCCCGGCCTTCCGCGCCGGATTCACGTGGACGAAACCTCTTTGAGGTTTCGTTTGCTGCTAATCCTATTATAAGGTTTACCGCTTGCGTTCTCAATCTAAATATTGTAGTATATATATAACAATATTCTGATAACAGTTCAGACGGCGCAGGAAGATACGCCGTCTGGATTGTTTGATTACGTCAGTATGCAAAAAGGATGAAATCATGTTATACACATTTCCTTATACCAGAAGAGAGCAGAAGCGCCTGCCGCTGGTGATCAATCTTCTGGGATATCATCATCTTCAGGAGCCGGTCAGTCGGGCGGAGGGGTTTCCGCTGTTCCAGTGTGTTTACTGTGTGGACGGCAAAGGCGAGTTTACCATCAATGGGCAGAAGTCCGTCCTTTCTTCCGGCCAGATGATGCTGATCTATCCCAATGAGCCTCATTCTTACCGGGGGAAGACGGGAGAGTGGCATGTGCATATTATCGGTTTTTCCGGCGGCTGCTGCCTGGAGATGCTGCGGGTTCTGAACATGCACCGGTCCGGAATCTATCATTTCCGGGATCCTGAAATTTTTCGGAGCTATTTTGAAAAAATCGTAGCGATACAGGAGCGGATTGCGGCGGGGAGTGCAGCACCGAAGCAGAGCGGCGGACCGGCGGGTCGGGGACGCCGCGGAAGAAACCGGGGGAAGAATCCCTTCCAGGCGGAGCTTTCCAAGCTGTGTTATGATTTTCTGCTTGATCTGTCCGCGTCTGTTCAGTTTATCCGGACATCCATTCCCGACCCGGGCAATGAGACGGTGAAGAGTCTGATCTCCTATATGGAGGAGCATTACCAGGAGCCGATTTCTCTGGAGATGCTGGCTCAGCAGGTGAATCGTTCCAGAAGTTACATCAGCGACATTTTTAAGAAGGAAATGCAGCAGACCATTATGCAGTATCTGACGGGACTGCGCATCAGCCAGGCCCGGGTCATGCTCATCGAGTTTCCGGAGCGGAAGGTATGGGAGATCGGCAGGAACTGCGGATTTGAAAGTCCCAGCTATTTCGGGGAGACGTTTAAAAAGGTGACAGGCATGACGCCGGCGGAGTACCGGATGGCATAAACGCGTCTGCAGCTGCTTCCAGGCAGTTGGATTTCCTGATGAAATGGTTGGTAAAATCAGGAATCCGTGCTATAATGAATATAATTGAAAGTTAAGACAGATTTTTCGTATGACAAAGGCGTGGACAGGAGGGCAGAAGGATATGAAGGATCAGGAGAACAGGAAATACATCAAGCTTGGGATTACCGGCGTGGCGGTTATTGTAATCAGCCTGCTGTGTTTTTTCCTGCTGTTCCGGCTGAAGGATGTTTTAGCGAAAATGCAGGTAGTGGTCAGGATTCTGACGCCATTTCTCTATGGGGCGGTTATCGCCTATATTCTGGCGCCGATCTGCAATCGGATGGAAAGGGCGCTGATTCGCCTGCTTAAGCTGAAGCCGGGGAAGAAAGGGATTGCGGAGGCGTTGTCCATCGCGCTGTCTCTGGTTCTTGCCTTAGTGTTGATCTGGATTCTGGTGATGCTGGTATTTCCTCAGGTATGGAGCAGCATTATGGGCATCGCCAATGTCGTCCCAGGACAGTTGGCGGCGGCTAATGAAGGACTTCATGATCTTCTGCAGAGCCAGCCTCAGCTGCAGGTTTATTGGGATGAATTTTCCGGCAGACTGATCCCAGAGGTGACCGGCTGGCTTAAGACAGGACTTCTTCCCACCGTGGGAACCATGGTGGAGCAGGTGGGCTCTCAGTTGGCGGTATTCGTGGGAATCGTGAATAATCTGTTTCTGGGTATTCTGATTTCCATTTACTTTCTGGCCAGCCGCAGACAGTTCGCGGCTCAGAGCAGGATGCTGCTGCACGGCGTTGTCCCGAACCGTTGGGCCGATGTGATCGAGGAGGAGGTCCGCTATGCGGACAAGATGTTTAACGGTTTTCTTATGGGAAAGCTTCTGGATTCCGCCATCATCGGCCTGCTGTGCTTTGCAGGAACGACGCTTATGGGAATCCAGTCGGCGGCCCTGGTCAGCGTGATCGTGGGAGTGACCAATATCATTCCATTTTTCGGACCTTTCATCGGAGCGATTCCCAGCGCCCTGCTGCTTCTTCTGGAGAATCCTCTTCACTGCGTTTATTTCGTCATCTATGTGGTGATTCTGCAGCAGTTGGACGGCAATGTGATCGGACCGAAGATCCTGGGCAATTCCACCGGTCTGTCCAGCTTCTGGGTGCTGTTTTCCATTCTGCTGTTCGGCGGACTGTGGGGCATTGTAGGAATGATCGTGGGCGTGCCGCTGTTTGCCGTCATCTATGACATTGTGCGGCGGCTGACCTATCTGGGACTGAACCGCAATGGAAGAGGGCAGATGATCCAGGAGTACAACAGCGCGTTTCACCCGGAGCAGCCGGAGAAGAAGAAAGGGCGCTCGAAAACTTAATTACGCAAATGACAGGGTTTGATTACGTGAATTTCCTCCCCAAATTGTCAGAAAATGCTATAATTAAAAATATAACAGGGATTTTGCAGGAGGGGAATGATTATGGAAATGAACCGTACAGGTAAGAGAAAATGGTATGATACACTTATAGCTCTTTATGTGCAGGCAATCGTGCTGCTGTATGCCGGACAGTTCGCGGGCGTCTTTCTGGTCAGAGAACTGACCGATGTGAGTTCAGGTTTCGGTAAGGGGTTCAGCGAGTCCGATGCCTGGCTGACAGGAAGAACCTATCTGTTATTCATCGGGATCTGGGCAGTTTTGCTTCTGCGCATATGGGCGATTCGAAGGGACCGGTCGATTCTTGCGGTCGTGGGGCCGAAAGCCCGGGGGAATAACGGGAAAATGCTTCTGATCGGAGCGGTCATTGGATTCGGACTGAATGCGCTGTGCATCCTGATGGCGTGGCTTCATAAGGACATTGTACTGTATTTTGATTCGTTTCAGCTGCTTCCGCTGGCGGCTCTGTTTATTGCGGTATTTATTCAGTCCTCCGCGGAAGAATTGTTATGCAGAGGTTTTATGTACCAAAAGCTTCTGAAGAGTTATAACAAACCGGCGGTAGCGATTATCGGGAATTCACTGTTCTTTGGTCTTATCCATCTTTTGAATGACGGCGTTACCGTGTTATCTTTTGTAAATATTGTGGTAGTTGCGATTTTCTTCTCACTGATTGTTTATTACACGGACAGCCTGTGGTGCGCATTTATGGCGCATACAGTGTGGAATTACACTCAGAATATCCTGTTCGGACTGCCCAACAGCGGGCTGGTCTCCCCGTACTCGGTCTTAAAACTGGACGCCAGCACGGCTACGAACAGCTTTGCCTATAACGTGGGATTTGGAATTGAGGGAACGGTCACTGCCGACGTGATGTTGATTCTGGCAGTGGTGGCGGCTTATCTGTGGGGCAGCCGCAGAGCGAAAGTCACGGAAGCGTAACGAAACGGTTCAGACAGATCGGATCGCCGCATCGGTCAGATAAACGTGCAGATAAGAGTGGAGCAACAAAAGTACGGAACATGAGCCTTTCAGCCCTGATCCGTACTTTTTTATCATCATAAATTTGATTTTCCGTTAAAGATCCTAGAATCCGATTATGAACAGAACCACGGCCAGGACCGTACTGGTCAAACCGACGCAGGCCTCGTAGGGAATCAGTGCCATGCG
>CANQBN010000208.1 GCA_947588855.1 uncultured Lachnospiraceae bacterium | reverse complement strand
TCCGCGTTCAGGTATCCCTGCCTGCGGCGATACTCCTCTTCCTCCCTCACCAGTTTCGTGAGCGCTGCGATCCGTTCGGCGAACAATGGTCTCCGCAGACAGCGCCTGCCATACAGGCGGAAATGGAGATGATCATAAGCTGCGGATTAGTGTTTTCAAATACTGCCACAACAATGGGAATCAGAATACCGAACGTGCCCCATGATGTGCCTGTCGCAAAGGCCAGGAAACATCCTACCAGGAATATAATCGCAGGCAGAATCATGATAAATCCGCCGGCGCTGGCACGCACCAGCCCCGCCACATAGACATCGGCTCCCAGACTATCCGTCATGGCTTTCAGCGTCCACGCGAAGGTAAGGATCAGAATAGCCGGAACCATAGCCTTAAAGCCGTCCGGCAGGCAGGCCATGCAGTCGCTGAATGAAAGCACCCGGCGGATCTGATAGAGCAGGATCGTGATCACCAGTCCGAAAAAGCTTCCCAGCGTCAGGCCAAGAGAAGCGTCGGACTGTGAAAAAGCCGTCACAAAATCTGTTCCGGAGAAAAATCCTCCGGTATAGATCATCCCTATGATGCAGCAGATGATCAAAGAAAAAATAGGAATCAAAAGATCAACGACAGTTCCTTTGGCGTTGGTTGCCAGCTCTTCCTGGGAATAGCCATAAGGACGGCCGGGAGTTGTAAACAGGTCGCCCGCTGCCGCGTTCTTTTCATGGGTTTTCATGGAACCGAATTCAATTCCCATGAGAACCATGCCGATCATCATAACAAGCGTCAGCAGCGCGTAAAAATTAAAGGGAATGGCGCGCACGAAAATAGAAAATCCATCCTCTCCCTCCACGAATCCGGTGACTGCGGCCGCCCAGGAAGAAATGGGAGCGATGATGCAGATAGGAGCGGCCGTGGCGTCGATCAGATATGCCAGTTTGGCTCTGGATACTTTGAATTTGTCTGTCACGGGACGCATGACGCTTCCTACCGTCAGACAGTTGAAATAATCATCGATAAAGATCAGCACCCCCAGCAAAATCGTGGCCAGCTGAGCTCCTACCTTATTCTTGATCCTGTTGGCCGCAAACTGACCGAACGCGGCGGAACCTCCCGCCTTGTTCATCAGGCTTACCATAGTGCCGAGAATTACCAGAAACGTCAGAATTCCTACATTGTAACTGTCGGACAACACGCCGATAATACCATCCGCAAAGATATGGGTGAGAGTGCCTTCAAACTGAAATCCGGAATATAAAAGTCCTCCCATCAATATTCCTACAAACAGCGAACTGTATACCTCCTTGGTAATCAGCGCCAGTCCAATAGCCACGATCGGCGGAATCAACGCCCAGAATGTGGCATACGCCGCCGGTACATACTCCGCTTCGCCTTCTGCCCCAAAGACGGTCATGGAGAGTAACAGCATGAACATCAGGATCATACCAGGAAACAAATATCTCTTTCTCTTCATACTCATCGCGCTCCTCTTTAGCAATATATAATTTTATCATAATTTTTCGTCCTATTTCTGTCAAGTTTAATTTGACGAAATCAGGCTTACATTGTATAATATAGAAAATCCTAGTAAATAACTATGAAATTTGCAAAAAAGGAGATATCCGCCTATGAAGCTCTCACCAAAGAGCAGGAAAATTTTATGGCCTGCCGCGATAATTGGCGCCGCAATCCTGATTGGTATTACCGCAAAAACTCCGGGGACTGCCGCCGAGGGCTATACACCCTGCGTCTATCAGACCATCTGGGCGCTGCTTCCTCCTGTCGTCGCAATCAGTCTGGCGCTGATTACCAAGGAAGTGTATTTTTCCCTGTTTATGGGAATCTCAACAGGCGCGCTGCTGTATTCCAACGGCAATCTGGAACTCGCCCTGCAGACGATGATGTATCATGAGGAAGGCGGTCTTGTCTCAAAGATCGCTACTCAGCAGAATGCGAGCATCCTGGTATTTGTGGTCCTTCTGGGAGCTCTGGTCGCTCTTATGAACAAAGCGGGAGGCTCCGCAGCGTTCGGACAATGGGCATCCGCGCATATCACATCCAAAGTCGGAGCCCAGCTGGCCACCATTCTTCTGGGAGTACTGATCTTCGTAGACGACGGTTTCAACTGCATGACCGTCGGAAGCGTTATCAGGCCCGTAACAGACCGCTACCGCGTATCCAGGGCAAAGCTGGCTTATCTCATCGACGCCACGGCCGCACCGGTCTGTATCATCGCTCCCATCTCTTCCTGGGCAGCGGCGGTTACATACTCGGTTCCCGCCGATTCCGGCATCAACGGTTTTGAAATGTTTCTGCGCACCATTCCATATAATTTCTACGCTCTGGGAACCCTCCTGATGATGGTGCTGATCGTGACGACAGGACTTGATTACGGTCCCATGCGTCTTCACGAAAAAAACGCCATGAACGGCGATCTGTTCACCACTCCCGACCGGCCGTATCAGGATGCGGACAATGAAATCCCTTCTTCCAGGGGCCGCGTCATAGATCTGGTACTTCCTGTCTCCGTGCTGATCGTCAGCTGTATCATCGGCATCATATATACCGGAGGCTTCTTTGACGGCGTTGGTTTCATCGACGCGTTCGCCAATTCCAGCTCCGCTGTCGGCCTGGTTTACGGCAGCCTGATCACACTGATATTTACGTTTGTCCTGTATCTGTCCAGAGGTATTATTACCTTTCAGGAATTTATGGATTGTCTGCCTGCCGGTTTCCGCTCCATGGCGGCTCCTATGATCATCCTGATCATGGCCTGGAACCTGTCCGGCATGACCAATCTTCTGGGCGCCAGTCTGTATATTCACGATCTGGTCGCCGTATCTGCCGGAGCTCTGAAGATCTTTCTTCCGGCCATCATATTTCTGGTATCCGTATTCCTGGCCTTCTCTACCGGGACCAGCTGGGGAACCTTCTCCATTCTGATTCCCATCGTATGTAATGTGTTTACGGATTCCTATGAAATGCTGGTTATCGCCATCGCCGCCTGTCTTGCCGGCGCCGTCTGCGGCGATCACTGCTCGCCAATCTCCGACACCACCATTATGGCCTCGGCGGGAGCTCACTCCAACCACGTAAACCACGTCACCACGCAGATTCCTTACGCGTTCACTGTGGCCGGCGTCTCCGCAGTGGGATACCTGATTGCGGGATTTATCGGATATTATACAAACAGTCCCGTGGCCCTGGCCGCTTTGCCGGTTACACTGATCCTTCTTGCCGTGGTAATCGTCATTATGAACCGCTGCATGAAGCAGGCCTGATAAAAAGGCTGCTGCCGGAACCGGTTTTTCTGCCCAAAAGCTGAATCCCGTTCCTGCAGCAGCCATTTTTTGCTTTATCCCTGGATTTTCGCGTCTTTTTTGCATTCGCGCCTTATTCCTGCCCCGCTTTATTGGCCTGTATCCCGAAATAGAAACCTACTACCATAGTGAAAATGGTCAGAAACTGATCGCCGGTTATCTCTCCGGCAAAGGTAAGTCCGACAAAACCGCCTGTAAGCAGCAGTGTCATCAGAGATTTTACATCGATTAGTTTTATCAGTCTTTCCTTCAAAGGAAGCCTCACATGTCCTTTTTATATCTTATGATTCCCGTAAGGAGATTGACAAAATTCTTCTTTCATCTATGCGCAATACAAAAAACGCGTCACTGGCGCGTTTTTTGCATACTGACGTAATACAATTATTCCGCAAATACTAATACGATATATTAGAACTTCCCGGCCTTCGCCGCTTCCTCAATGGAAACAGCAACCGCAACGGTCATACCGACCATGGGGTTGTTGCCGGCGCCGATCAGACCCATCATCTCAACGTGGGCGGGCACGGAAGAGGAACCTGCAAACTGTGCGTCAGAATGCATACGGCCCAGGGTATCGGTCATACCGTAGGAAGCCGGACCTGCAGCCATGTTATCGGGATGCAGGGTACGTCCGGTACCGCCGCCGGAAGCTACGGAGAAGTACTTCTTGCCTTTCTCCTGGCACTCCTTCTTGTAGGTGCCTGCTACCGGATGCTGGAAACGGGTGGGGTTGGTGGAGTTGCCGGTAATGGAAACGTCAACGCCCTCTTTCCACATGATGGCAACGCCCTCGCGAACGTCGTTGGCGCCATAGCAGTTCACCTTGGCGCGAAGGCCATCTGAGTAGGACTTTCTCCAGAGCTCCTTCACTTCGCCGGTGTAGTAATCCATCTCAGTCTCTACATAAGTGAAACCGTTGATTCTGGAGATAATCTGAGCGGCATCCTTGCCCAGGCCGTTCAGGATAACACGAAGAGGTTTCTGACGAACTTTGTTGGCCTTCTCCGCAATACCGATTGCGCCCTCTGCAGCTGCAAAGGACTCATGACCGGCCAAGAAAGCGAAGCAATCCGTGCTCTCTTCCAGAAGCATCTTGCCCAGATTGCCGTGGCCAAGACCAACCTTACGCTGATCGGCTACGGAGCCGGGGATACAGAAGGACTGAAGGCCCTCGCCGATTGCAGCGGCTGCATCGGAAGCCTTGCGGCAGTTCTTCTTGATAGCGATAGCTGCGCCTACGGTGTAGGCCCATTTTGCGTTCTCAAAGCAGATAGGCTGAATGCCTTCCACCATCTTATATACGTCCAGGCCGGCATCCTTGGTGATCTTCTCAGCCTCCTCGATGGAAGCGATGCCATAGCTGTTCAGGACTTCATTGATCTGTTTGATACGTCTCTCATAAGATTCAAATAATGCCATGGTTATGTATTTCCCTCCTTATTCCATTCTCGGATCGATGATCTTCACTGCGTCCGCAACGCGGCCGTACTGTCCCTGGGCTTTCTCCCATGCGGTGTTGGGATCGTCGCCCTTCTTGATGAAATCAGTCATCTTGCCAAGGCTTACGAACTTGTAGCCGATGATCTGATCGTCAGCGTCAAGAGCAATACCGGTTACATAGCCCTCTGCCATCTCCAGATAGCGGGGACCTTTCTTCAGAGTTCCGTACATGGTACCCACCTGAGAACGAAGTCCCTTGCCCAGGTCCTCCAGTCCGGCGCCGATAGCCAGGCCTTCCTCGGAAAACGCGCTCTGGCTTCTGCCGTAGACGATCTGCAGGAACAGCTCTCTCATAGCAGTATTGATTGCATCACATACAAGGTC
>CANQBN010000207.1 GCA_947588855.1 uncultured Lachnospiraceae bacterium | reverse complement strand
CAGACTTCCCTGCCGAAAAACTCCGCCACTTTCTTCATCTCATTGGGAACAGAAGAATAATCGGCGCTCAGATCCGCGTGACCCTTGCCCGTGTTGACGATGATTAGGCTGTGGTTCTGAGACGCGAAATCGAAATCGATCTTCTCCACCGCCGGCTTCAGCGGATCCTCAAAATCAATGGTGATCAGACCGCCCACGGCGCAGGCCATCTGATCCAGCAGGCCGGAGGCCTTGTCCCAGTAATGATTCTCCGAGTATTTGCCGATATGGGCGTAGGCTACCGTGTTCATACGGCCGTCATTGAAAAATGTGTTCAGCATGGAACACAGAAGCATCTCATAAGCCGCCGAGGAGCTGACCCCGGCAGAACTGATCACATTGCTGGTGATATAAGCGTCAAAACCGCCGATATCGTATCCGGAATCCACAAACCCCTTCAGCAGTCCCTTGGTCAGATCCACCGTGCCCGCCTTCTTCTCGCTGGGCTCCAGCTGGTTCAGATCGATGGTAAACTCCTGATGAAATGTCTCACTGATAATATTCACCTTATCCGTATGGTTGACGGCTGCCACTCCCACACAGTCCAGATTGATGCTGCCCGCCAGCACTTTGCCGTAGTTGTGATCCGTATGGTTGCCGCTGATCTCCGTCCGTCCCGGAGAACTGAACAGAAGGATGTCCTCCTGGCCGAACTTTTCTTCAAAATGCCGGATCAGCGCCTGATAGCGCTCCCTGGCAACCTCCGTCTGATCTTCTCCATACAGCTTCGCAAACAGCCTGTTCGCCGGTTCCGTCTCCAAAAGCTTAAGTGTCTCCGTAATCGTCATAGCCTTCCTCCTGCTCTCCATCCAATATTTGTCATGCCTCATAATATCCTTCTGCCCGGAATGCAGGGAATCCGCCGCCGGCGATTTACCTGCACACTTCCGCAATATAAGCTTATATTCTGATTATAGCAAATTCCCGGCTTTTATGGAATAGTGAAATCGAAACTCTTTACAGAGATTTAACCTGGAGATATCGTTGGCTGTCTTGTCAATCGGTTCTGGCTGTACAATCACGCATGGATTCAGGGAAAAAACCATACGCATTCTGTCCCAGGATAACGCCGAAGGGCCGGATCATACAGGAACCGTTAAATGTAACTCCGTCCGCGTCTGTGAAGGTGTAAGCGCCCTCCTCCAGGGAAAACAGAGTGATGTCCGCTTTGTCTCCCTCCTTAAGGACCGCCGCCTTGTCTGTCAGCCGCAGCATCGCTGCCGCGTCTGCCGTAACCTTCTTTATTACGGTGCGAAGGTCAAGGCCGCAGGCCATCGTTTTGCTCATGGTCATGGGAAGGCTTTCCACGATGGCCAGGCTTCCGCCGTGAAGGTCCGTGGAGATGGCGTCCGGCAGGAATCCCTGTTCAAAGGCAGCCTTCGCCACAGAGCAGGAAAAATTGCTCTTTCCGTGAGACAGGTCGAACCGCACGCCTCTCTTCCTGGCTTTCCACGCCGCTTCTTTTACGTTTCCGCTCTCATCCAGCAGGCCGGGCAGCTTGTTGGCGTAAGTATGGGCAAAGACGTCTCCTTCCTTCATAAAGGAAAGTATCTCCTCCAAAGTCATCTGGCTGCAGCGGCTGGCGTGAACCGTCAGAGGCTTGCCTGTGCGCCGGCTCAGCCGGCTGATCAGTTCCATGGCTTTTAAAGCGTCGCTGCACACTCTGGGATCAATCCGCAGCTTTACACCGATGATCTCCTCCGGATGCCTGCGGATCATTTCCTCACAGGCGTCCAGATTCACCTTTGACAGATCGGTCAGCTCTCCATGTGGAATATTTCTCTCTCCGTTCTGACACCGGTCCTGTGATACGGCAGACGGCTGTGGCATACCGAAAAGACGCCTACCTGCCTGTTCCTGCCAAAATACTGATTCAGATTATCAAAGAGCATTACGGAAAATAATGTACCGGTCAGTTCTCTCCCACCAGGCCCAGCATAATCTCATTGCTGCGAACCAGGAACTCGGTCATCCGCTCCGGAGTCAGACTTCCGTGGCTTAAGGCCGCCATATCGTAAAGCTGCTTGCAGACCTTCTCCGTCAGCTCTCCCTCGCTGTGGTTCAGCACATACTGTACCAGCTTGTGGTTAGCGTTCAGCACCAGAGTCTCTCCCATGCCGCCAAACATGTTGGGATCCATGCCGTACATATTATACATCCGCATCATATCCTGCATCCTGCGGTTCTCCTCGGAGACTGTAATCATGGAAGCCACCTGATCGTCCTTCAGCTTCTCCACCTTGATCTCCAGCTTATCGTTGGCCAGGGCCTTCTTGAAGGTCTCTGTCAGCTTGTCGCTGTCGGCCTTGAAGCTTTCCTTATCCGCCTCGCCGACTTCCTCCTTGAAGTTGGAGCTTACATCGGCGTCGATGCGAAGGAATTTCAGTCCCTCATTCTTCTGCTCCAGCTGGCTGATAAAGGGACTGTCGATGTTGTGGCCCAGCATCACGGCGTTTAAGCCTTCCTTGCGGAACATGTTGATGTACTGGCCCTGCTCCTTTTCATCGGTCACATAGTAGATAATGTTCTCGTGCTTCTCCTTGGCGTCCTCCTTACAGTCGGTGAGGGTCAGATATTTGCCGTTTAAGTCCTTGAAGAGAATATAATCGTTCATCTTCTCCTCAAATTTTTCGTCCTTCAGGCAGCCGAACTTGATAAATGGGCTGATGTCGTCCCAGTATTTCTCATAGCTTTCCCGGTCGGTTTTGCACATGCCGGACAGCTTGTCCGCCACCTTCTTGGTGATGTAATCGGAAATCTTCTTCACGAAGCCGTCATTCTGCAGGGCGCTTCTGGATACGTTCAGAGGCAGGTCCGGACAGTCGATGACGCCCTTCAGAAGCATCAGAAACTCCGGAATCACTTCCTTGATATTGTCGGCGATAAATACCTGGCTGTTGTACAGCTTGATGGTTCCCTCGATGCTGTCATACTCGGTGTTGATCTTGGGGAAGTACAGGATGCCCTTCAGGTTGAAGGGATAATCCATGTTCAGGTGGATCCAGAACAAAGGCTCCTTGTAGTCCAGGAATACCTTCCGGTAGAACTCCCGGTACTGCTCCTCCGTACACTCGTTGGGATGCTTGTTCCACAGAGGATTCACGTCGTTCAGCGGAACCGGCCGCTTGAGAATCTTGTACTTCTCTTTGGCCGGAGACACCTCCACGACTTCCTTCTCGCCGTTTTCGTTCTCCTTCTCCTCGGTCTTGGCCTCCTCCACGATGGTCTCGATGATGGTATCCTTGTCTGTCAGTTCGTCCTTCTCGATGGTCTCATACTGAGGCTCCGCCGTGGCATTGTTCAGGAAAATGGGCACCGGCATGAAGCCGCAGTATTTCTCGATGACTTCACGGGCACGGTACTCGTTGGAGAACTCCACACTGTCCTCGTTCAGGTACAGCGTCACCGTGGTTCCAATGGTCTCCCGGTCTCCCTCACCCATGACGTACTCGGTACCGCCTTCCGACTCCCAGTGAACCGGTTTTGCCCCTTCCTTATAAGAAAGGCTGTCGATGGTCACACGGTCCGCCACCATGAAAGCGGAGTAGAAGCCCAAACCGAAATGGCCGATGATCTGGTCCTCGTTGGCCTTGTCCTTGTATTTCTCCAGGAAATCCTGGGCGCCGGAAAATGCAATCTGGTTGATGTACTCGTCCACTTCCTCTTCCGTCATGCCCAGGCCGTTATCAGACACGGCAATGGACTTGTCTGTGGAGTTGACCGTCACCTGAATCTTATACTCCATGTCCTCCGGCTTCTCAAACTCTCCCATCAGTTCCAGCTTCTTCAGCTTGGTGATGGCGTCGCAGCCGTTGCTGACCAACTCCCGGTAGAAGATATCGTGATCGGAATACAGCCACTTCTTGATCACCGGAAATATATTCTCGCTGCTGATTGACAAACTGCCTTTTTTTGCTGCCATAAAAAATCATCTCTCTTTCTTGATATTTATCTTTATTCACCGCGCCGGAACCGGCCATATCCAAAGCCGGACCGCGGCCGAATGAATCCGTCCGCGGCACCCTTCCCGCGCAGCTATTTTCTTCCAAAGAACAGTTTAATACAACTATAGACATTTGTCAACAAAAAATTAGCACTCATTTCGATTGAGTGCTAATAAATTCACGAATTAATCCCATTACAGTCCCATTTTCCGCAGGATCCCCTCCACGTCCACGCCGGGATGGGTCACATAAAGGCGGCAGATCTGCTCCGCCAGTTCCCGGGAAACGCCGGCCCGCCTGGCAATCTCTTCCATGGAACGTCCCCGATCCATATCCTTCACGATCCCGGGTATCCGCTGCCGGATATCCGCCGGAATTCCATTTACCGGAATCTCAATCCGTTTCACCTGAATCTCTCTGTTCTCCCCGATCTCCATCACCGCCATGGTCACCGGCAGCCGGAATCTTCGGGGACCGCAGCTTCCCGGATTCAGCCAGAGCTGATCCTTCCCTCCAAAGGTTCCCCGCATCTCCTCATATCTGTGGGAATGTCCGTATATTACCACATCGGCTCCGCTTATGTCCCCGGCGATTGCCGACCGGTCATGTATCATAAAACACACGACACCGGCAAGGGTGATGGTAAGACTTTCCGGCAGCCGCGTTTTTTCATTTCCGCTTAAGCCTCTGCCAAGCCAGCTGCCATACCATCTGTCAACGCCTCCGCCGGCAGCCGGACCGCTTTCTGCCCAGCTGTGATCATTATTTCCCAAAACCGCGTAAACCGGCGCGATATCTCTCAGCCTGTCCATCACTTTCCGGCAGTCCATGTCCCCGGCATGGAGAATAACATCGCAGCTTTCAAGCTCCTTCAGGACTTCCGGTCTTAGAAGGCCATGGGTATCCGAGATAATTCCCGCCCTGCATCTGATTATTTCTTTCATCCGCTCTCTCCCCGGTTTCAAGACCCTATGTAAAAGCTATTCCCTTTTCACGGATGAACCGGCGGACCGCCTCATCCCAGGCCTGGTCCAGCGATTTGTCCAAAGTAAAAAAATCAACGGAATTTCCAGTAACGCAGTCTATGTTTCCCTCCTCGTACCGGACGTTCAGATAAAGCCCTTTAATCTGACCGACACTGACCGGAAGTCCCGCCCCCGCCACAAAATGTT
>CANQBN010000206.1 GCA_947588855.1 uncultured Lachnospiraceae bacterium | reverse complement strand
ATCGATTCTGGTGGCATTCGGCGGACTGGTCTTTAACATCGGCAACGTCGGCGGCGGCGGACTGGGATTTAACACCCTTCTGGGACTTCCCACCAAAGTAGGCTGTACCCTGGCAGCTGTAATCGCCATCGCCGTTTTCCTGATCAAGGACGCTAAGGCGGCCATGGATAATCTGGCCAAGGTCCTGGGCGGCATCATGATCGTGGTTATCTTCGTTATCATCATCGTAGTAAAGCCTCCGGTAGGCGACGCTCTGGTCAACACTGTGGTTCCCTCTACCGGCTACAGCGCTCTGGTTCCCGCCATCATCACACTGCTTGGCGGTACCGTAGGCGGCTACATCACCTTCTCCGGCGCCCACCGTCTGATTGACGCAGGAATCACCGGCGAGAAAAATCTGAAAGAGATCAATAAGAGTTCCGTCATGGGTATCGGAATCGCTACTCTGGTCCGCATCTTCCTGTTCCTGGCTATCCTGGGCGTGGTTGTGAAGCTGACCGACGGCGCTACCCTGGATGCCTCCAACCCGGCGGCAGACGCGTTCCGGCGGGGAGCCGGTGAGATCGGCTACCGCTTCGCAGGACTGGTAATCCTTTGCGCGGCCGTAACCTCCATCATCGGAGCGGCCTACACATCCGTATCTTTCCTGAAGACTTTCCATCCGGCCATTGCCGACCATGAGAACTGGGTTGTTATCGGATTCATCGTTGTTTCGACGATCATTATGCTGGTTATCGGTACCACCCCGGCGACAATGCTGATTCTGGCCGGCGCAGTCAACGGACTGATCCTGCCAATCACCCTGGGCATCTGCCTTATCGCTTCTCAGAGCAAGAAGATCATGGGCGACGATTACAAACATCCGCCTGTACTCCTGGTACTGGGCATCATCGTGGTTCTGATCTCCGCTTACCTGGGAATCACCACATTTATGTCCAACATGGGCAGCCTGTTAGGATAATATTACCGTTTTAATCGCCAAAGAAGGTGCAATCACAGTTTATCATGGTTGCACCTTTCTTCCTATATAACGTTGTGGAAGACAAATCTGCCGCAGTCACAGGCTTCCGGCCGGTTTTAACGGCTGAATCCCGTTTGGCAGAAATCCATATTCAGAAAGGAGAAACAAGACAACCCTATGCAGAAAATCAAGATTTTGACCGCTGGCGACAGTTCCCTTCTGGTAGAGTTCGGCAAGGAAATCAGCCCGGACATTAACCGAAGGATTGCCGCTACCATCCAGCTGATGCGGGAGCAGAATATCGAGGGCGTAGTAGATGTAATTCCCGCCTTCTGCTCTCTCCTCATCAACTACGATCCCCGGGTGATCCGCTACGAGCAGATGAAAAAGCGAATCGAGGGACTGGTAAGCGTGGATGTGCGCACCGGGGAACAGATCAAGAAAATCTATGAGATACCGGTTCTCTACGGCGGCGAGTATGGCCCTGATCTGCCCCATATCGCGGAACACGCCGGTTTAAGCCAGGAGGAGGTTATTCAGATTCACTCTTCCACCGATTACCTGATTTACATGCTGGGATTTTTGCCCGGCTTCTGTTACCTGGGCGGCCTGGATGAGCGGATCCATACACCGAGACTGGCCAATCCCAGGATTAAAATTCCTGCCGGAAGCGTGGGGATTGGCGGTTCCCAGACCGGCATCTATCCCCTGGATTCTCCCGGCGGATGGCAGCTGATGGGCATGACTCCGGTAAAAACCTACGACCCCAACCGGGAGGTTCCCATCCTGGTACAGGCGGGAGAATACATCCGCTTCGTCCCCATCGATGAGGCAGAATATAAACGGATTCAGGAACTGGTAAATAAAAATGAATACCAGTGTACGGTCCGGGAAGAGGAGGCGTAACCATGGGAATTCGTATTCTGAAAGCGGGAATGATGACCACAGTCCAGGATCTGGGCCGTACCGGATACCAGAGCCAGGGGTTCCCTGTGGCGGGCGTCATGGACGTCCGTTCCTTCCGGATTGCCAATCTTCTTCTGGATAACCCGGAAAATGAAGCCGTTCTGGAATTTACCCTGATCGGCCCTACCCTGGAATTTACGGCGGATACGCTGATTGCCATCACCGGCGGCGACTTCCAGCCTACCATCAACGGGGAACCGGCCCCCATGTACACGGCCATCTACATCAACAAAGGAGACGTTCTGAAATTCGGCAGCGCCCGGACCGGAAGCCGGGGTTATATAGCCTTCTCCTGCTACCTGCAGATTCCAGTGGTTATGGGCAGCCGCTGCACCAACATGAAGAGTTCCATCGGCGGCTTCAAGGGCCGGAAGCTCCAGGACGGCGATTATATCAATTTCCGTATCAAGAGGCGCTACCTGCGTTTCTTCTTGTCGCGCTCCCTGGATCTGGATGAATTTGACCAGGAAGAGGCCACGCTCCGGGTAGTCATGGGGCCCCAGGATTACATGTTCAGCAAACAGGGCATTGATACCTTTTTAAACAGCGAATACATTGTGACCAGCGATTTCGACCGGATGGGCTGCCGCCTGGAAGGGCCTTTCATTTCCCGAAAGGAAGATTCGGACATGATCTCCGACGGAATCGCCTTCGGCTCCATCCAGGTTCCCGCCCATGGCAAGCCCATTGTACTGCTGTCCGACCGGCAGACCACCGGCGGATACCCCAAAATCGCCACCGTGGCCAGCGTGGACATCCCCAAGCTGGTTCAGAGAAAGACAGACCACAAGATTCATTTCAAAGCCATCACCGTACAGGAGGCCCAGAAGCTGTACCTGGAGGAGATGGAGGAATTAAACGAAATGCGCAAAAAAATCCATCAGCCCTGTAAGGAAGTCCTGGAATGCCGCCAGACGGCGCGCAGGCTGCGCAGGCTGTTTGAAAGTTAATGAGAAAGGAGAAACAGATTATGGATTTGGAAAAAATTGCAGGGTTGGTTAAATTGATAGAGGATTCTACTCTGAAAGAGTTTACTTACAAAGAGGGCGACGTTAAAATCACCATGAGCAAGCTGGATCATCCGCCGGTAGTAGCCGCCGGAATGCCGTCCATGCCCATGCCTATGGCTCCCGCGGCTCCGTCTCCTGCTGCCGCTCCCGCCGCTCCCGAAGAGGATGAAGTTCTCTTCATCACCTCTCCCATTGTGGGCACCTTCTACTCCGCCGCAGCTCCTGACGTGCCTGCCTTCGTCCGCGTAGGCGACCATGTGAAGGAAGGACAGACCGTATGTATTCTGGAAGCCATGAAACTGATGAACGAGATCCAGTGTGAATTTGACTGTGAAATTGAGGCCGTTCTGGTCAGCAACGAGCAGAAAGTCGAGTATGGCCAGCCCCTGTTCCGCGTAAAGAAACTCTAAGCCGCAGGAGGTGCAAACATGATTAACAAAGTTCTGATTGCCAACCGTGGAGAGATTGCCGTCCGTATCATCCGGGCCTGCCGCAACATGGGCATCCAGAGCGTGGCCATCTACTCCAAGGAAGACGCGGGAAGCCTCCATGTACAGCTGGCCGACCAGCGGATCTGCATCGGCGAGGGGCCTGCCAAAAGCAGTTATCTGAATATGGATCACATTATCTCCGCGGCTTTAAATGTCCAGGCAGACGCCATCCATCCCGGATTCGGGTTCCTGTCGGAAAACAGCGCCTTCGCCAGGAAATGCCGGGAGAACGGCCTGATTTTCATTGGCCCCGACCCGGATGTTATCGACCGGATGGGCAATAAATCCCAGGCCAGGAAAACCATGATGGACGCGGGAGTCCCCGTAGTCCCCGGCTCTGTGGGCGCCGTCTATGACGTGGAAGAAGCCAGAAAGGATGCGGCCCGCATCGGCTATCCCATCATGATCAAGGCCTCCTCAGGCGGAGGCGGAAAGGGCATGCGAGTAGCCCGGTCTGACGATGAATTTGAACTTCAGTTCAACATGGCCCAGCGGGAATCTGCCAATGCTTTCGGCGACGATGCCATGTACCTGGAACGCTTCGTGGAAAATCCCCGCCATGTAGAAATTCAGATTATGGCGGACACCCACGGAAACGTAGTAGCTCTGGGGGATCGCGACTGCTCCGTCCAGAGAAACCATCAGAAGTTGATCGAGGAGTCCCCCTCTCCCGCCATCAATGACGCCACCCGCAAGAAGATGAACGAGTACGCGGTCCTGGCAGCCAAGACCGTCGGCTACACTAACGCAGGAACCATTGAATACATTGTAAGCACCAAGGGGGAATTCTTCTTCATGGAAATGAACACTCGGATTCAGGTGGAACACGGCGTCACCGAGATGGTAACCGGTACCGACCTGATTATTGAACAGATCCGGGTCGCCATGGGCGAACCCTTAAGTTTCACCCAGGCAGATATCCATCCCAGGGGCCATGCTATCGAATGCCGCATCAACGCGGAGATTCCCGAGCGGAATTTCATGCCCAGTCCCGGCAAGGTGCAGTTTCTCCATCTGCCTGCCGGCAACGGCGTCCGGGTGGACACAGGCCTGTACAGCGGCTATTGTATTCCGTCAGAATATGATTCCATGATCGCCAAGATCATTGTCCACGCTCCCACCAGGGAGGCGGCCATCCGCAAGATGCGCTCCGCCCTGGACGAGACAGTTATCCTGGGAGTGGACACCAACCTGGATTTCCAGTACCAGATCATGCGCCATCCCATTTTCCAGGAAGGCAAAGCCGACACCGGCTTTATTGAAAGCTTCATGAAAATCAAACCAAATCAGGAGGACAGCAGTTATGTATCGAGTGGACCTTAACAGCGACCTGGGGGAAAGCTTCGGCCGCTACACTCTTGGAAACGATGACAAAATTATCCCGCTGGTCACTTCCGCCAATGTGGCCTGCGGCTACCATGCTTCCGACCCGGTAGTCATGAACAAGACCATCGCCATGGCTGCGGCCGCAGGCATCCAGGCAGGCGCCCATCCCGGCTTCCCGGATCTGATGGGCTTCGGACGGAGGAACATGTCCGTGACAACCGATGAGGCCTACGCTTACACCATATACCAGCTGGGGGCCCTGGACGGGTTCCTCCGCGCCCACGGCATGACGATGCAGCACGTAAAGCCCCACGGCGCTTTCTACAACATGGCCGCTAAGGACTACGCCATGTCCAAGGCAATCTGCCAGGCCGTAAAGGATTTTGACGACAGCCTGATCGTTCTAGCCCTGTCCGGAGGCGAGCTGGCTAAGGCGTCCCTGGATCTGGGCC
>CANQBN010000205.1 GCA_947588855.1 uncultured Lachnospiraceae bacterium | reverse complement strand
TGGTGAATTGAAAAAGTAAATTCCATTTTGCGGGATTTAATTCCACCCGGGAACACTCTGGGTGGAATTATTTCACATAAAAATGAAAAAACACTATCCATTATCCTGGCCGGAGGGCTATAATTAAGGAAAAGTGATCGGGATCCTGCTTTTTTTGCACATTTTAACCAGAGGTCGAATTTAAGCTGTTTTTTTCGGAAGTTGTAAATTCCACCCCTGAAGTGTATTCTGTGATGACTGTGTGCCTGAGGCAGGCTCCCGGTTACTTTTTGCTTTGTGCTTCAGGTTATTTCAGTTCAAATACCTTTGGAGTTAGTGTGATCTCGTCCGCAGGTACCTTTTTCAATCCAAATATCTCAAGGATGTCTTTGCCATACTGGAATGCAAAGACATCATAAGGGCTTTTGTTCCCAAGGCTCGGCCTTGCATAGGAATTGATGTGGCTCATCATCCGGTTGATCTGCTCCTGCGTATACCGCCCGATGTCCGTCCCCTTTGGGATGCACCTGCGGATCATTTCGTGGTTGTTCTCACAGTGCGGCTTCTGATAGGGGGCGTTCGGGTCACAATAGAACATACGCGTCCTTGGATTCCCCTGCCGGTCACGCTCGATTGCCCCGGGGTTGGAGAACTCGCTGCCGTTGTCCGCAAGGAGGACGGGGAAGAGATCCAGGAAGACATCCGGCCTGAGTTCCAGATACAGCCTTTCAAAGATGTCAATGACAGACTGTGAATCATTGGAAGGACGCAGGAAGGCCAGCTGGAGTCCCTGCTGGACAAAGTGGATGGTCAGGAGTACAGCTCCGCCCTTGATGCCTTCGACCGAATCGAGTTGGCGGACAGGGAGGAGGGGATGCTCTTGGGAAAACCGCAGGAAATCCTCATAGGAGCGGCCGATCCGGCAGGCTTTATCGACCTTGATAGACTTCTTTTTGCCCTTGCGTGGACGCATACGGACGGTTCTGGGCATGTCGATGTTCCGTGCGGAGAACAGCCCATTGTTGATATAAGTGTATAAAGTCCGTTCGGAGACCATAGTCTCATCCCCATGCTGGAGTGCGATGTGGTGGAGGGACTGCCCTTTGCGCAGGAGGGGCGAGACGATCTGGTCGAGATGGGCGAGCTCCTGCTCTGAGATGGCAAACCCGGATCTTGCTTCAGACCTTAAAGACTCGGATATTTTCTGCGCATAGGAAGCCCGGTAGAAGGACTTTTCCAGCGTGCATTTATGCCGGTCTTTACAGGCATTGCAGACATAGGGAGGTTTAGAGAGCCTGGGGCAGGGATAAGGGACATAGGAGATGCAGGATGTGGTGCATTTCCCACAGGACCAGCAAAGCCTGCCATGCATGGAAGTGCATCGGGGGCAGACATGGCGGAGGGAGCATTCTCTTTTAACATTGAGCAGGCAGTCATTGAAGGCCCTGCCCATAGCGCCGGACTTTTCCGTAGAGATGTGTTTGCGGATTTCTTTGGAGATGGTGGTGCAGTCCTTGCTAAGGATCAGGCCGATCTCCTTGAAGGAAGTACCTTTATCGAGTTCTGCCTGGATGACGGCTCTGGCCTCTAAGTCTAAATGTTTATGTTTTGTCATGATGATATCCTCCGATCAAGCCGGGAGGGACAGTCATATTTGTAAGGATATCATAGCAGAAATTTAAGAAAGATTAAAATCCATATGTAAGGAGTCATGGATTTGGAAAGAGTAAATTCAACCCAGAGGTGGAATTTACTTTTGCAAGCGGCGCTTGATGCAATATCTGTCAAAATTGGTTTGACAATTTTCGGTTATACATATATTATTTCAAAGGGAGTAATGATCTATGAACCGAAGAGAAAATATTGCATCAAATGAAATTGTTATTAACTACGTGATCGAACAAATCTCGTCACGCCAGCTGAACCTTGGAGATAAGCTGGAGCCCGAACGCGATCTCGCCGAAAAACTGAATGTCAGCCGTTCTTCCGTTCGGGAAGCGATCAAGGTGCTGAACTATATCGGTTTTATCGACAGCACTCAGGGCTCCGGCAATTATATCTCCAACCGTTACGACTCGACAGTGTCCGATATCATGCGGGTCATGTATCTGCGCGGCGAACTGGACGCGTCCAGCTTTGTACAGTTTCGGCAAATGCTGGAGCTGGAAGCTTTTGATCTGGCACTCACACTCGCGAGTAAGGAACAAAAGGAAGAGATGCTCCAGGTCGTTCAGCTAATGGATGTAAGTCCGGATCCCAACCTGATCTTCTCTCTCGATCTTCGCTTCCATTCGATTTTAGTTGAAGCCTCGCACAATTATCTGATCAACTTAAATTTTACGGCACTCAATAACGTCACAATTAACTATATGTCGGACGTATTCTATGGTCGCGTATCAAAAATTTCCAAAGGCTTCGAAACTCTTCAGCTCTATCATCGCACCATCGCACAAGCGTTGACTGACGGCGACCGGGAAAAAGGCCAAAAAGCGATCATAGACCACTTCCGCCTTACGCAGAACGGGCTTTGAGTCCCGTTCTGAAGGGCAGCAAACGTATAGCCTCTATGAACACCTTTGCTCAGTCCACACTCACTTCGTAAACCGCGGTTCCGAACGCCGGAAGCTTCTGCCTGCCCTGTGCTTCTTCTTTCGTGTACAGAAGCCGGGCCTTCTTCCTCAGCGTAAATTCCACGGCATATGGCTGGAAGTTCAATACAAACAGATAACGTCTCCCTTCCTTTTCCCTCATGACTGTCTCCAGCGTATCCGGCACGTCGGCCACATCGGCAAACGGCTCCTTGATTCCCAGATATGCAAACAGCCAGTTCAGATTCTTTCTGGAAAAGGTACTGCCAAAATGGATGGCCTTCCCGGCTCCCAGCTTCCGCTCGGTTATCGCCGCCTTCCCGGCGTAATAGCTGTTCCCATAGACCGCCAGAGCTTCTGCACCGTCCAGAGGTTCCAGAATATCATTAAATACCGGCATCTCGATCTTCGCTTCCGCTCCGTCCCCCCGCAGCTTCGCCCAGACCGCTTCTTCCGCCGGGCTTTCAAATGTGAAATCCCTTACATCGGAGCCGGTGATCTTCTGCAGGAGCCCTGGCTGCGGCATCATCACACACCTTCCGTTCATGTCCTTGTATCCGCTGCGGCAGCCGATGACCAGCACCCCGCCCTGATCCACGTATTTTTCAAGCAGGCGGGCACGGCTCTCGTCCATAATGACCGGATGCGGATAAATCACAACCGGATAATTTGCCAGGTCGCTCAACTCGCTGTCCTCCTGCAGATACACAATGTCATAGGGCGTATGGTACAATTCCGAGGCGGCGAAAATCTCCTTCTCACTTTTTTCCGCCACTCTCAGGTGCCATACATCCACTTCCGTATCCCATTCATTATCATAATCCTTGATCAGGGCGAATGCCGCCACGTTCTTTGCCCCGCACACGGCGTCGATGCTTTTAAGCTTTTTGTAAAAATCCTTAACCTCCGCAAGCTTCCTGTTGTCCCGGTTATCATAATCCAGAATCCCATGCCAGTATATCTCGCTTCCCACTGTACACGTCCGCCAGCGGAAAAACGAGATAAAATCAGCGCCCTGCGCCACGCTCTGCATCGCCCAGAGCGTAAGCTGCCCCGGCCTTGGCGCCGGTCCTTCCATTCGGGTCGTCCACCCGTTTGCCCCGGACTGCTGTTCCATAATCCCAAAATGCGGGCAGACCGAGCGCACTTCATTCAGATGCATCGTCCACTTCCGATCGTTCAGGTCATCCGCCGCCTTCGGATCCCTGTTAAGCCCAAAGGCAAAGCTTGGATAGGAATCATACAGATAGACATCCAGGCAGTCCTTCTCCATACGATGGTTATCCACATTCCGGAACATCCCGTTTGTCATAATAAAATCTCCCGGCTTCCGGTATCTTCTGATAATCTCCGCCTGCATACCACAGTATTTTAGCGTACTGTCGGAAATAAAACGATAGTAATCGAGATGCTGGTGCGGGTTTATTCCCTTATTCAATGTCGGTCTTGGCACATGGATCTCTTTCCAGTCGGTGTAGGTCTGATTCCAGAATACGGTTCCCCACGCTTCATTCAACGCCTCCAGCGTGCCGTATTTTTCTTCCAGGAATACGCGGAAGGCTGCCGAATCTGCCTCCGAATAGAATTCATTGGCTTCGCAGTTCAATTCATTGTCGATCTGCCATCCCACGATCGCGGGATGCCTCCCATAATGCTCGGCTTCCTTCTCCACGATCCTTGCGCTCAGCTTCCGATAAACCGGCGCGTTGTAATTATAATGCTTTCTTCCGCCATGCCGGTACAGCACGCCGTCCTTTGCAGCATTCAGGACTTCCGGGTATTTCTCGGTCAGCCATGCCGGCGGTGTCGCCGTCGGCGTCCCGAAGATGACGTTCATCCCCTTCTGCTCACACAGATCCAGAAACCGGTCAAAAAATCCGAATTCAAATCTGCCTTCCGTAGGCTCCACCTTATTCCATGCAAATTCCGCAATGCGGACGACCGTGATCCCGGCGTCAAGCATCCTGTCCAGGTCTTCTGCCCACAGCTCCTCCTTCCAGTGTTCCGGATAATAACAAGTTCCCATCGTCATTTTTTTCCATTGAAAATTCTGTTTGTGATTCATCTTCTCCTCTGCCTTTCTGTCTCTCTGGTGTCTCTGTATCCATGTTCTGCTTCAAATACTTTTTGCTATCTCCGTCTCCTCAGCACGTTCCACACGCCGATGGCCAGTACGACCACGCCGATAGCGATGAAGCATGCGCTTTTCTCTGAATCCATCCGAGCATGATCAGCGCGAATCCGAGAACCGACAGCGGCTCCAGCGTGCCGATGTCCGGGAACCCCAGACCTCGCTCCCAGCGGCTCACCGCCTTGTCCGTGACCTTCAACCGTTTCGCAAGCTCCGCCTGCGTCATACCCTTCGCTTTTCGCTGCTCGGCTACAAACGCGCCGAATCTCTCCGCATCCATACCGCGTCTCCTCCTTTGGTTTTCTGCCCTCATTGTAGCCGAGTGGGCAGAAATGTGCAACCAATGGACGCTTTACCGCGGCATTTTTCAGCTCTACGAATCGTTTACCTGGAAAAAGAGCGGAAATCTTCTCAGATTCTTACTTGTCTTCAGGTCTGCGGTCTCATCAATGGCCACGCCATCGACTGCCCCTTCAAAACCAGAATCACAATCCCCAGCACAGCCGCGGTTATCATTACTGCCGCACACGCAGTCCAGGC
>CANQBN010000204.1 GCA_947588855.1 uncultured Lachnospiraceae bacterium | reverse complement strand
CTTTAGCCCGCGGAGTTATTCCTGTCCTCACGCTGACGCCGCTGGGCGCCGACGGACGCTTCAACAACAATCTGGTCACCGTCCTGTCCAACGATTCCGCAGTCCAGTTAAATCTTCTCCGGCATCTGGCGGCAGTCATGGCCGACAAAGGCTATCTGGCCCTCAATATCGATTTCGAATATATCATGGCAGAAGACAGGGATGCCTTCACCTCTTTCGTGGCAAGAGCCACCAGACTTCTTAACCAGTTTGAATATACCGTGAGCGTGGCTCTGGCACCCAAACATGCCGACGAACAGCCCGGCCTCCTCTATGAAGGCGTAGATTACGGAGGTCTGGGGTCCGCGGCCAACAGCGTCCTGCTCATGACGTATGAATGGGGTTATACATACGGACCTCCCATGGCCGTAGCTCCTCTCAATCAGGTCCGCAGAGTGGTGGAATACGCGCTGACCAGGATTCCGGCGAATAAAATAAGTCTGGGAATACCTAACTACGGCTACGACTGGCCGCTGCCCTATGAGCGGGGAATCACCAAGGCCGAAACCATAGGCAACGTGGAAGCCGTTGAAAGAGCCGTCCTCCACGGCTCAGCCATTCAATTTGATGAAATCGCACAGTCTCCTTATTTTTACTACTGGCAATACGGCGTCCGCCATGAAGTCTGGTTCGAGGATGTGAGAAGCTATGCGGCAAAATTCTCCCTGGCCGATGAATATGGCCTCCGCGGAATCGGGGTGTGGCAGATCATGCAGCTGTTCAGAGCCGGCTGGGAATTATGGAACGGCCGCAGTACATGACCGGACAACGGCATATAGAAAAGCCGGCCGCAAAAAAGCGGGGCAGAAGGTTCATTCATCCTCCTGTCCCGCTTTCTAATCGGCTCCGTTCTCCGGCAGCGCCGGCCAGTCATGCCGGAACTATCTCCCTGTACCGAACTCTCCCTCCGGAGAAAGTCCGTTATTGACTCCATAGGACTCGTAAATCAGATCAAAGGTTTCTGCCGGGGCCAACGCCGAATAGCAGCGCCCGCTGCCGTATTTTCCGTAGAGCTGCATGACTTTGATCATCTCGTCCTTTTCAATGGCAACACAGCCTGAAGTACTGCTCTTGAAATCGCCGCTGCAGTGAAGGAAAAGAGCCGAACCCTTATCCGGCACCGCATTGGGATTATATCCGAAATCGATCACATAATCGTAATAATCCTTATAGCCCGACGTTCCGACTTTCTCGCCCTCTTCCCCGGTGTTTCTGGTCAGAGAGTTGGTGGCATCTTCCCAGACATAGCTTTCATCTACCATAATATAATCCAAAGGAAAACCGGGCTGCGCCCTTTTCTGCCCGAAAGGCGTATTCATCTGAAACACCCCGATGGGGGTTGTTTTATCGCCTCTTATCCGGTTATTGCTCATGCCGTTCAGACCCATATGACCGTCTGCCCTAAACCGAAACTGCCAGGCGCCTTTCACATTCTCGTAGACATAGACATTGCACTCCGAACCGGAAGTTCCCTCCACGACCACCAGAAGTCCCGCCTCCGAAGGCAGCTTAAAACGGTTCACATCGAACGTTTCCGTTATATTTCCGGCATCTCTTTCGGCTTGAGACTTCTCATTATTTACAACTCCCGGTCCTGAGGCATGCAAATCCGCCGGCATCGAAGCGGCAAACGCATTGAATGAAACCGAAGAAATCAGCGCCGCCGCGCAGATCATATTCTTTATCTTCAAGTCAATTCCCTCTTTCTTCCCTGTTATTCCGACAGCTTATCCATTTCTAACAGCTGCAGAACAGATTATATCCGATAATCAAAAGCCCTATAATAAATATAAGCAGCGCCAGCGTAGTAGGAATCAAAACCTTTACTGCCATGCCTGCGCCGACACAAAACAGCATGAGACCGCACAATCGTTTCATATGCCTTCCTCTGCGCAGGAAAACCAGCATAAATCAGGGTTTCCCGTTTCTTTTACACTAGAGTATGCATTTTATTTCCTCAAAATGACAGCCTGCTATTCTTCGGTCCTTCCCGCCATGTCCTCCGCCGCCTTTACTGCCGCGGGAGAAATAGGCTCGCCGATACTGACTTTCCCCTTGGAAAAGCGATTGATCAGGTCAGGAACCATATCCAGAACCTTATTGACCGTATTCTGATCCTTTATGTTGACGAGTCTGGTGACGCCGTTCTGAATGATCAGAATGGCGCTGGGGCTCTTCTTGGCGCTCATTCCGCCGGCCCCGCGGTTCTTGGCGTTGGCATCGAAAGAACCTGCCGCCATACCGCAGGATACATCCATGAGAGGCAGAATTATGGCATCGTCAATTTTTACAGCGTCACCTACCACCGTTTTTGTAGTTACCAGTTTATCCACTCCCTGGAACAGCGCCTCCAACGAGGCGGTTATCTGTTTGCTGTTGTCTGCCATACTAAATACCTCCATTCGCCTGTATTTTCTTTATCTTTTTGTACGTTGCCCAAACTTTTCTGTCCACCAGCACTCTTGCCGCACATAAAGCCAGCGTTCCGGCGCGCACGCGTCCCTTCAGGTCCAGATCGCCCTCCATGACAGCGTGCTCAAAATCCGGCGTAACCGTAATATCGTCCCCGTACCAGGCGTATAAGAGGCTGCACGCGGCCAGGACACGGCCGGTAACCGACGGATCCTCAAAGCCTATGAGTACATTTCCCTTTGCCCTTCTCGGTATCACATGCAGAATGATCTTCTTTATCTGCCGGATCAGAAGACTGACCGTATGCTGGGTGTTCGGATTTTCCCACAACCTTGTGAGTTTCGTCCATTTTTTATTTATTACATCCAGTTTATCACAAACCGATGAAAATAGATACTCTATTTTTTCCAAAACATCCGGCTCATCCAGATCTCCCTCCGCGGTCTCCGCCTCATCGGCAGCCTCCGCAGTCTCTGCTTCATCGGCAGCCTCCGCAGTCTCTGTTTCATCGGCATTCTTCACAGGTACGGCCGCTTCCCCTGCCGTCTCTTCCGCTCCGCTCCCTTCGCCGGCAGACCCGCTCCACTCTGAGCCGCTCCCTTCCGACTCCAGGGCGGGAATCCACTCCGTCTCCGCATCCTCCTCCGGCTCCTCCCCATCATTCAGATGGAATATCTGAAACCCCAGAATCTTCACTGACACATCAGGTCTCCCGTCATATGTAATCAATGCGGAAAACGCATGGAGAAGCCATGTAACACGGACGCTTCCAACCGGACTGTCTCTGTACTCCCCCTGAAGTCCGTACCGGACCGGCACAAGAAGAATGAGCAGAACCGCAGCCAGCAAAAGGCCCAGAATTACAAGGAGCACAATCCCTATGATTTTCAATATCATAAGCAGAATATGCAGCATATCTCCCTCTCCCAGCCAAGTTGCTTACAGAAAATTCTCCAGGCAAAATCCGCCTGTCTTTTCATACATCTCGCTGACAATACGACCGGTCAGCTCAACTGCATCCTGATACCCGTCAGCGACTCCCAGAATCATGAGATTCTTCCTGTCATAGTATTCCTGAAAAAGTACTGCGGCCGGATAGATGTCAAGGATATTATTCCCATTTGAGGGCGGCGTAATCACATAGATTCCCGGACGGATCTTTTTGCGGCGGATATTCTGTATAATGGAAAAGCGGTGACGCTTCGCCTTTTCTCCCACGTACAAATGATCATACCAGACCATCGCTCATACCTCCCATGCCGGCCGGTTCCCGCAAAAGCAGACCGTATCGTTACGATTCCAGTTCCAGTTCTTTTTCTATAATCTCCATGCAGGCTTCCCTCTCCGCAAAATCCGTGCAGGAAAGCAGGCTCCCCTCAACATACTCCTGAAACTCGCTTACGCTCCCAAACAGCATGGGAAGCTGAGAAAGCACAGAGGCCATGACCGCCCTCATCACAATCCTGGGCATGCCGGCAAACAGCTTCTCCAGCTGATCACAGAACTCTTTCGCTTTTTCATCGATCCACTGACGGTCGGCAGGCAAATCGTCGTTCTCTTCCTCCTTCAAATCCACAAAAGGACTGTCAGACAAAAGCTTCTCCGCTTTTCTCAGATCCGCATCCGGCTCATTCTCCGCAAACTGAAGCCTGGGTGCGGCCGATTCCTGAATTCCCTCCAGGTCCATAAGCGCTTCCGTCAAGGCACCGTCCATGCTCTTTTCCCCTCTGGCAAACAGCTCCCTTAAGCCGGACAAGATCTTCTTGAAAACCTGATCCTCCGCAGTATCGATCATAGCGTCGTCATGGCTCAGAAGAACCGCATACAGATTATTGACGACATTTTCAAACAAAAGACAGATATCGCTTTTCTTATTGAGAAGCTCCATACCGTCAAAAAGGCTTTTTTTGCAGAGCATGTAGCCGTCGGAATCCATATTCCGATAGTTCTCATTCTTCAGACAGGCCAAAAAGTTCCAGAGCTCCGGTTCCGCCTTATCCATATTCTCCGGCTGCTGTGCCATCGCCGCCGTCCGAAGCATATAGAACAATCCGTCGATCCCTTTCTGTCCTGCGCCGATATAGACGCTGAGCCTGTCATGGACCATGCCGTAGAATTTCTGTCTGGTATAGCGGATCGGAAGCTGGGACACAAGACTTCTCATCCGGCTGTCCAGAATAGTCGCGTCATCAGAAGTGCTCAGATTATCCAGAACCAGACTGACAAATTCCTCTGTCGTCCTGGACGGCGGATCCATTTTTACAAACCGCCTCTCTATCCGGTTCAAAACATATTCATAAATCGAAAAGCTGTCTCCATAAGCCGCCAGCACCTCCATATCCTGCCTGTTGCGGCATCGCAGAGTATCCAGCTCTTCTGTCAGCTGTTCCTTTGAAACATCGCCGGACATAAATCCCAGAAGCACAGGAGCAAGACACTCCTCCTTCTCGCGGATCAGACCGTCCAGCTCAGGGTACTCTTCCAAATTCTCATAAAACATATAATAATTCATGGCCAGCCCGGCAAACGCATACCGATACACCGCCGACATCAGCCTTTTTCTGTCGTGGGTCTTCAATGGAATACCTCCTCGTTCGCTTATGATTTGACATAGTTATCCAGGATGCAGCGCCGCAGCAGATCCAGTCCCTTTACCACCGCCTGTTCCCGAATCTTGTCCCGGCTGCCGGAAAACTGATGCTTCTCCACCACTACATGGTCCTTCATGTAGCAGGAAATGTACACCAGCCCTACGGGCTTTTCCTCTGTTCCTCCGTCTGGCCCGGCAATGCCTGTTACCGCCACGCA
>CANQBN010000203.1 GCA_947588855.1 uncultured Lachnospiraceae bacterium | reverse complement strand
CGGCGGTATTCCCGGAGACGGAGAATCCGGGAGTATCATCAGAGGCAGAGAATCTGATGCTGTTTCTGAGAATAGGGATGGGAGATAACGAGATGAGAAAATACATGGTAAAAGAAAATTTTGCACGGAGTCTTGTTCGGACGATGGCGCTGGCGGAGCTGGCTGCGTCGCTGGCGGTGATCCCCGGGTGTTCGGGAAATGGGGCAGATGCCGGGAAAGAAGAAGCGACGGCCGGAACAGAGAATGCGGCAGGAACGGACGGGAAAGCGGCGGAGGAGGAGAAGATCCGGTTCTTTTACGATTATGAGGAGATGACGGCCCGCCGGGACTTTATTCGAGAGAATTTTGGACTGTCGTAAATTTTCTCTTGCCAAAGGCAATGAAATATGGTATTATAACCTCCGTCGGAATTGATTTCCGGCGGTTCCGCCCGGCGCCGGTCCTCCGGCAGGTATTGTGAAAACGGACGGATTTTTGGAAACGGACCTGAATATCACTTGTCAAGAGGTCGGAAGTATGCTACAATAAGCTGGTTGAGACTTAGGCCCCATGGTCAAGCGGTTAAGACATCGCCCTTTCACGGCGGTAACACGAGTTCGAATCTCGTTGGGGTCATTTGAATTTGGCTTTGGACCTTTAGCTCAGTTGGTTAGAGCAGACGGCTCATAACCGTCCGGTCCTGGGTTCGAGTCCCCGAAGGTCCATTTTTACGAAGAAAAGATGAATCATTTTGGCCCGGTGGTTCAGTTGGTTAGAACGCCGCCCTGTCACGGCGGAGGTCGTGGGTTCGAGTCCCATCCGGGTCGTTGCCGCCGATATCATGGCAGCATTAATAAAAAAATATGTGTGCGTAGCTCAGCTGGATAGAGCACTTGGCTACGGACCAAGGTGTCGGGGGTTCGAATCCTCTCGCGCACGTATCGCCTCGGAAGATATTCCGGGGCATTTTTATTATATCTTTCGCGTCATTTCTTATTTCACTTTTCCCTCCCTGAGAAACTTTTCACTTCACGCTGAGAAACTTTCTTTTAAAATATCCGAATAGATATTGCAGAAAATTCCGCAAAAGGGTATAATTTGAATATCAGAGTTTGTATACAAAAAATACAAATAATATTAAGGAGGAAGCTATGGATATTCGTTATTCTGCAAACCAAAAGGATGTGAAGCGTTACACTACGGAAGAATTAAGAAATGAATTTTTAATTACTGATTTGTATGCGCCTGATGAGGTTCATGCCGTCTATTCTCACGTGGATCGTATGGTGACATTGGGCTGTATGCCTGTTGAGGAGCAGGTATCCATTGAAAAAGGAATTGATTGCTGGAAGAATTTTGGAACGGATTATTTTCTTGAGCGGCGTGAAATCGGTATATTCAATATTGGAGGGCCGGGAAAGATTGTAGCTGATGATGAGACGTTTTCTTTGAATTATAAAGATTGTCTGTATATTACCAAAGGCACGAAGAAGGTGCTGTTTTCCAGCGATGACGCTGCTAAACCGGCTAAATTTTATATGGTCAGCGCGCCGGCGCATACTTCCTATAAAACCACATTTATTTCCATTAAGGATGCGGCTAAGAGGACTTTGGGTGATCAGAAGACGGCCAATAGGAGAACGATTAACCAGTTTATTCATCCTGATGTGTTGAAGACATGTCAACTGTCCATGGGAATGACAGTACTGGAAGAGGGCAGCATTTGGAATACCATGCCCTGCCACACCCATGAGCGCCGCATGGAGATTTACATGTATTTTGAAGTCCCGGACGATAATGTAGTTTTCCATCTGATGGGTGAGCCGACAGAAACCAGGCATATCGTCATGAAAAACGAGGAAGCGGTTATCAGTCCCTCCTGGAGTATTCATTCCGGCGCCGGAACCTCCAATTATACATTCATATGGGCTATGGGCGGAGAGAATCTGGCATTTGATGATATGGACAATCTGGTTGCGACAGATTTGAAGTAATTGAGGCATTATTATGGAAGAAGTGACCTATAAGAACCGGGAAGACATGGTATATCAGGTGCTGAAGCAGGAAATTCTGGATTTAAAGCTGAAACCGGGACAGCTGATAAAAGAAAATGAAATCTGTGAACGGTTTATGGTTTCCAGAACGCCGGTTCGGGATGCCCTTCGTCTTTTGCAGGAGCAGGGATTTGTCATTACGGTTCCCTACAGGGGGATTTATGTGACGCTTCTCAGTCTCAGTAATATTAAGCAGATGATTTATATGAGAGTGGCGGTAGAAACCATGGTTATGAGGGATTTCTCCCAGATCGCCACTCCCATGCTTATGGAGGATATCTATTATATGCTTCGAAAGCAGAAAGCCCTGATTCATACCGGGGATTTTAAACCGGAGCAGTTCTACCGGCTGGATGCAGAGATGCATGGATACTGGTTTGAGGCCACTAAAAAGGCCAAGTTGTGGGCCCTCCTTCAGGAACAGCAGCTGCACTATACACGGTTTCGTATGTTGGATTTTGTTACGGAAACGGATTTCACGAGAATTATTCATGAGCACGAACAGCTGATTGAGTGCTTGGAAAAAGGTGAAATTTCCGGTATGGAGATGATTCTGAAGGACCATCTGTATTTCAGCATGAAGAGGATGCGGTATCAGATAGATGTGGAATACCGTGAATATTTTGAAGAAGAGGATCCGGTGGGGAAATTTGACATATGATTTCCTGACGGACAGGGAGGCTTAATGGTGGACGCAAGGCTTACTTTAGAAAAACGGATTGAGGCGGAGCTTGCCAGCTACGATGGATTTATGGGCATATATGCTGATGATTTTCACGGCAATGTCATTTCCGTGGGAGCCGATGAAAAATTTGAGACGGCCAGTACTATCAAGGTTTATGTACTGGCCAGTCTGTTTGATCAGATTGAAAAGGGAAATGCCAGTCTGGAGGATATGCTGACCTATAAAAAGGAACATGTTATTGACGGCAGCGGAGTTCTGTGTTCTCTGGATGTGGGCACGGAACTGCGGGTTAAAGATGTGGCTACGCTGATGATTATAGTCAGTGATAATATAGCTACCAATATGATAATTGATTATTTGGGGCTGGAGACGATTAATGCATGCATCCGGCGGTTGGGCTGCAGGGATACCGTTCTTCATAATCCTATTGATTTTGAAAAATATGACCGGTTGGGAACCACAACGCCCAGAGATTATGCAGGCGTTTTTGTCCGGTTGGCAAAGGGAGAACTGATAAGTCCGCAGTCTGATAAGAAAATGGTGGAGATTTTGAAGAAGCAGCATTATAACAGCATGCTTACGGGAAACTTTCCGCCTGTATATATAGACAGTGATAACACAGACGATGTTTTGATTCATGTGGCTTCTAAAAGCGGAAGTATGGATGCATGCCGAAATGACGGAGGCATCGTTTATACGCCATATGGGGCGTACGTACTGGTGATGCTGAACAAGGATTTCAGTGACGCGATGTACTATCCGTCTCATCCTGCAACTGTTTTTGGCTCCAGGGTCAGCCGTATGCTGCTGGATCAGTTTCTGGCCTTGGAAGGCCGGTTTGTTTTGTGATGAAAACAGCGGGAGATTCAGTCTGCCGGATGAAAGCGGCAAGTCTGAGAAATGGTTTGGAGTATGCTATTGTCTGGTCCGGAAGAAAGACATTGTCTCTGCAGGTGAAGCGAGATGGCAGCGTTATTGTACGGTGTCCGTCCTGGATGCCGGCCGCCAGGGTAAAATCGTTTGCGGAGGACCATGCGGACTGGATTATGCAGCGGGTAAAGGATGCCAGGGAACAGTTGGAGGACCGTCCTATATTTACGGAGACGGAGATTCATCAGTATCGGGAAAAAGCACGGAAGGTTTTGACAGCGAAGGTTCAGTTTTGGGCGGGGCAAATGGGAATTACCTATGGCCGTATAGCAATCCGCCAGCAGACCACCAGATGGGGAAGCTGCAGTTCCAAAGGCAATCTGAATTTTAACTGGGCCCTGGTTCTGGTGCCGGAGGCTCTGCAGGATTATGTGGTGGTCCACGAACTGGCTCATCGCAGGGAGATGAATCATTCCCCCAGATTCTGGAGCTTGGTGGGACAGTACATTCCTGATTACGCAGTGCGGAGAAAGCAGCTGAAAGAGTATGTCAGCCTGACAGATGTACAGACGGTGCCGGAGGATTGGGAAACGTAAGCCGGATTTTGATGAAAGTGGAGATATTTATGGCTTCAAAATGGATGGTATACAGCAAAAGGGCAGATTTTAACGGTCTGGCGGCCCGATTTGGAATTACTCCGGTAACTGCCAGGATTATCCGCAACCGGGATGTATGCGGGGAAGAGGCTGTGGCAAAATACCTGTACGGCAGCTTGAAGGATTTGTATTCGCCGCATCTTTTAAAGGGAGCAGACAGAGCGGCAGAGATTCTTCTTGCGAAGATTGCTGAGAGGAAGCGAATCCGCATTGTGGGAGATTATGATATAGACGGCGTCTGCTCCACTTATTTGCTTTATACGGCTCTGCAGCGGCTGGGGGCTCAGGTTGATTATGAAATCCCCGACAGAATTAAGGACGGCTATGGTATCAATATACATATTGTTGAAGCAGCGGCAGAGGCCGGAATTGATACAATTCTTACCTGCGACAACGGCATTTCAGCCGTGGAACAGATGGACAAAGCCAGGGAACTTAAGCTTACTGTGATTATTACAGATCACCATGATATTGCCCGGGATGAGAACGGACGAGATATTCTGCCGTGGGCAGATGTCATCGTCAATCCGAAGCAGTCGGATTGTTCCTATCCCTGGAAGGAAATCTGTGGAGCGGTGGTAGTCTATAAGCTGATAGGAATTTTGTATGAGCGGGCCGGGCTCCCTGTGAAAGAATGGGAAGAGATGCTGGAGTTCGCGGCCATTGCCACTGTCGGAGACGTGATGCGGCTTCAGGATGAAAACCGGATTATCGTGAAGGCGGGATTGCGGCGTATTCCGCTTACAAAAAGTATAGGCCTGAAAAAACTGGTGGAGAAAAACAATCTGGATATTTACAGTTTGAGCGCCTATCATATCGGATTTGTTATCGGGCCATGTCTTAATGCCGGAGGCCGCCTGCAGACGGCAAAGCTGGCGCTGCGGCTTCTTCTGAGCCGTGACGACAGGGAGGCGGATGAGCTGGCCCAGGAATTGAAGGTTCTGAATGATCAGCGAAAAGATATGACCGAACAGGGACTTAAGCAGGCTATAGAGCAGGTAGAGAGGTATTATCAGAAAGATAAAGTGCTGAT
>CANQBN010000202.1 GCA_947588855.1 uncultured Lachnospiraceae bacterium | reverse complement strand
TTGAGGCAGGCAATATTATACTGTCTGCGGAGGAAGTAGCGAACATCGACGCACAGCTTGATAAAGTCAGCACTTCCGGCGTGTTCGGCGGTTCGACGGTGAAAAAAATAAGCAGAAGAAACCGGGGCGGATCTGTTTGAAATCGCCACTGTCAATCCATATCCCGATACTTACGATGAATGTACGGATGTGGCAAAGCAGGAGCAAAACGACAATGCCCGCCCGGAGATCATTGATCCGCCGGAGAATCTGGATCAGTACGACACGATCTTTATCGGTTATCCGATTTGGTGGGGCGATTTGCCGATGGCTGTCTATACGTTCCTCGAAAGCTACGATTTTTCCGGCAAAACTGTGATCCCGTTCTGTACGCATGAGGGGAGCGGACTGTCCGGGACAAAGAGCAGCATTGAAAATACCTGCTCCGGTGCAACGGTTTTGGATGGCCTTGCCGTTCGCGGAAGCATTGCGCAGAATGAACAGGACAGCGCACGGGAAAGCGTAACAAAATGGCTGTCCGACATCGGATACGCTAAATCATAAACTGTCGAAGCAGGCAACAGATGACTTTAAATATCACAGGACTTTTGTCTTATTACAAGAGGTGAAAAATGGAACTTCGGATTCTTCGATATTTTCTTACCGTTGCAAGAGAGGAAACTACCACTCGTGCGGCGGACGTACTGCATATTACACAGCCTACATTGAGCAGGCAGCTGGCTCAGCTTGAGTATGAGTTGGGAGTCAAGCTTTTTGAGCACCGGGGGAGGCGGATTGTTCTTACGGCGGACGGTCTGCTTCTGCGCCGCCGTGCAGAGGAGATTTTGGAGCTGGTAGACAAGACGGAGCAGGAAATGGGACAGCATGAGGAGAATCTTCAAGGGACGATCCACATCGGACATGGAGAACTCAGCTCCATGAACGTGTTGGCGGACTGTATCGCAGAATTCAGCAAAGCCTATCCCCTGGTTCGGATCTCCTTTTTCAGCGGGACAGCGGACGTGGTCAAGGAGCGGATGGATCGGGGGCTGATAGATATCAGTCTGCTGATGGAGCCGATTTCCCTGGATAAATACGATTATATCCGCCTGAATGTCATCGAGCGGGAGTCCGTTTTTATGTGTCCTGACGACCCTCTGGCAGAAAAGCCCGTGATCACCCCGGAGGATCTGGCCGGAAAACCGCTGATCATATCCCACCGTCAAGAGAATACCCTGATCAACTGGATGGGGCCGTATTATCAGGAGGACAATGTTCGCTACACTCTTACGCTGCCCACGATCGGCGCGGTTTTGGTTGTGAAGCGGCAGGGATATATGATAGCGGTCCAGGACAGCATCCCGTTCCGGGATACATCCAGACTTATTGCGGTGCCTATAGCCGGCGGGCATGAATTTCACAGTGTCTTGGCCTGGAAGCGAGGACAACCGTTCAGCCGGGCAGCGGAAAAGTTTATCGAACATACCAGGTGCTTTTTAGGCATAGATCAAACAACCTATTAGGCATTGGACACAGCGAAAACCAGTCTTTATAATAATAGCACAGTATACAGGGCAAGAAAGCTTTGTATCCTGTGTTTTTATTTTCAGGAGGCGTATTTATGAATACAGCAATTAAAGTGTGTGATCTGACCAAGATGGGCTTTACGGAACAGGAAGTTCTCGACTTTCTTTCCACCGCCAGCGACAGAGAGCAGATCCGGCTGCTGCGTAAAAATCGCAGCAGGCTGCTGGAGGATATTCACGACCGGCAGCAGACGCTGGACCAGTTGGATTACTTTATTTACCAAATCCGGCAGAACTCGAGCGGAAAATAAGGGGATTTTGTGCTGTTATTCCCCTGCAGGGAACCTGCTTTTTAGGCATAATTCAACTTGTCTTTTAAGTATTGGACGATGGTAAAGCTTTTTGGATATAATGAAAGCATCCAATCAGGAAAACTCCCTGATCGATCGTAACATACCAAAATAAAAGGAGGAAACAAAATGGGAAATGTAACCGTAGATATGGCTGATGTATGGGCAGTCGTAGGACAAGTCCAAAATTACATTATCGCCATCGTCGCCGCACTGGTTATTGCAATCGTGGTGATCGTCGCATCCTGCCTCAAGGTGAAAAAGCCTCTCAAGGGCCTCGTCAACGGCAACGCGGTCATCGCCTTCTTCCTGGTGGTCGTCATCGCTGCAAACATGATGCTGGGCGGCCCCCTGTACAACACCCTGAATACCGTTCTTACGGATTCCGGCTCTCTGTCGGAGGAGACCGTCGCCGCCTCCCGACAGCTCATCGAGGACATCACCGGTGAGGGCATCATCCTTGCCAAGAACGAGACCGGCGGTTTACCCCTGAGTTCCGATGTCACCAACCTGAACGTTTTTGGCTGGGCATCTACGAATCCCATCTACGGCGGCACCGGCTCCGGCGCTGTAGATGTGGCCACCGCTGTGGATCTCCTGGGCGGTCTCCGCAACGCCGGCTACAACCTTAACGAGGATTTGATCAATAAGTACACCGAGTTCCGTACCGACCGTCCTTCCATTGAGATCAACAACGGCCAAGACTGGTCGCTTCCCGAGCCAACCGCTGACAGCTACTCTCAGGATCTCATCGACAGCGCCAAGGCGTTCTCCGATTGGGCCGTCGTAGTCATTGCCCGGTCCGGCGGCGAGGGCGCTGACCTGCCCTATGATATGGGTCAGGTGCTGGATGGCACTCCCAATACCGAGCTGCGCGCTGGCAGGACCGTTATGGCCGGCGGCTCCTACTCCAAGGGTACCAAGTATACCAACGCCCTCTATACCCCCAACAGCGACGCCTATGCAGATTTTGATTACGGTGAGCACTACCTGGAGCTGAGCCAGACAGAGCAGGACCTCATCGACCTGGTCACCTCCAACTTTGATAACGTCATCGTAGTTTACAACGGTGCCAACACCTTTGAGATGGGCTGGACCGAAAATTATGAGCAGATCAAGTCCGTCCTACTGTGCGCCGGCCCCGGCGCCACCGGATTCAATGCCCTGGGCAAGATCATCAAGGGCGAAATCAATCCCTCCGGCAAGACCGTGGACTTATGGGCCAGGGATCTGACCGCCGCCCCCTATTACAACAATATCGGCCACTTTAACTATACTGATGCCGATTCCCAGGCCATCGCGGCTGCCGCTAAGGAGGTCTGGCCCAGCGCCGATGGTTATGTCACCTTTGTAGACTATGTGGAGAACATCTATGTGGGCTACAAGTTCTATGAGACTGCCTATGCGGATGGAATGGCCGGCTTCGACTATGATGCCTCCGTCATGTATCCCTTTGGCTACGGCCTGAGCTACACCGACTTTCAGCAGACACTGGACAGCGTATCTGTTTCCGGCACCACCGTTACCGCCCAGGTCACTGTCACCAACACCGGTAACTATGCCGGCAAGGACGTGGTCGAACTCTACTACAATCCGCCTTACACTAATGGCGGCATCGAGAAGGCAGCGGTCAACCTGGTTGCCTTCGACAAGACCGATCTTCTGGAACCCGGTGCCTCCCAGCAGGTCACTCTGACCTTTGAGCTGGAGGATATGGCCTCCTTCGATGCCCATGGCGTGGGCGGCTACATCCTGGAGGGCGGCTCCTATGAGATTAGTCTGCGCACCGATTCACACACCGTGGTAGACAGCCAGACCATCGATGTGGACGAGGTCGTCTACACCAACGGCAACAACCACAACGGCGACGTGGAGACTGCCGTGGCCCGCTTTGGCTTCGCTGAAGGTGACGTGAACTATCTGTCCCGTGCCAATGCGTTTGCCAACTATGCCGAGGCCACCGCCGCGCCCACCAATTTTGAGCGCACCGGTACCCTCTACGCCAACGGTTCTTACGATCCCACCGAGCACAACGATCCCAATGACACTGTACCCACTACAGGTGCCTCCGGTTCCATCAAGCTGGCTGACTTGCGGGGCGCCGACTATGACGATCCACGCTGGGATGAACTGCTGGATCAGGTCACTGTGGATCAGATGGTAGAGCTTATTACCCATGGCGGACACCAGACCATCGCCATTGACTCTGTGGGCAAGGTCCGTACTCTGGATACCGACGGCCCTGCCGGCGTGAACTCCAGTACCCTGGGTGTCTTCGGAACTGGTTACTGCTGCAATGTTATCATCGCCCAGACCTGGAACCGCGAGCTGGCTTACGCTGCTGCTGAGGGTATTGCCCACGAATTCAATGACTTCGGCATCGTCGGCTGGTACGCTCCTTCTATGAACATCCACCGCTCAGCTTTTGCCGGCCGCAACTTCGAGTATTATTCCGAGGACGGTTTCCTGTCCGGCGAGCTGGCCAAGGAACAGATCGTGGCCTGTGAGTCTCAGGATGTCTATCCCTACATCAAGCACTTCGCGCTCAATGAGCAGGAGACCAACCGAAATGGTATGCTGTGCACCTGGACCACAGAGCAGGCGATGCGTGAGATCTACCTGAAGCCCTTTGAGGAGGCTGTCAAGGCCGCTTCTCCCGGCAAAGCCGCCATCATGAGTTCCTATAACTATATCGGTACCCAGTGGGCGGGTGAGTGCTATGAGCTCCAGACAGAGGTACTGCGCAACGAGTGGGGCTTCCGGGGCATGGTCCTGTCTGACTACTTCGGCAACTACGGCTACATGAATGCTGAACGCGCCATCCGGGGCGGCACCGACATTATGCTGGATGTGGCTGGCAACTCCTCGATTACTGATACTACCAGCGGCACCTCCCTCCAGGCTATGCGCCAGGCCACAAAGGACGTGTTCTATACCACTGTCAACAGCAATGCTTACGGCGAGGATGCCAATGCAGGCGGCATTCCCGGCTGGCTGATGACCTCCTATATCATTGAGGGCGTGGTGGTCGCCATCCTGGTGATTGTTGAAATTCTGCTGGTTCGCAGTTACATGAAAAAGAAAAAGGAAAAGAATGGCTAAAGGCAGATTTAATGGATAACCCGCCCGGTTGGGCAGGAAAGTCTGACAAAGCAAGAGCCCGGCCCACCTGACAGGTCGGCCGGGCTCGCTCCATCCCAAATGTACCGAAACAGACTGTTTTCCGATTATTATAAGAAAGAAGATGAAGAAATGAAGCATCAGGACATCATCTCCAAGCTGACTCTGGAGGAAAAATGTTACCTGCTGTCAGGCAAGGACTTCTGGCAGACACGCAGCGTCAAGGCCAAGGGCGTGCCCAACATGACCCTCTCGGACGGCCCCCACGGCATCCGCAAGCAGGAGGGCGCCGGGGACCAGTTGGGGCTCAACGGCTCCCTCCCCGCCACCTGCTTC
>CANQBN010000201.1 GCA_947588855.1 uncultured Lachnospiraceae bacterium | reverse complement strand
AGCAACTGGGGCGAAGTTTCAGCGGAAGAATTTGCGGGATTCCTGCCCTGTGAAAAAGTGCTGACCAGAGAAGAAGTACGGAAGTATGCCATACTGTGGACTGAACTGTCAGAGGAAAACAGCCCGCTCCGGACAGTAATCAATGGCAGAGTCATCGGAGTCCCGGAGGATTTTTATGATTTTCTGTTATGGAAAAAGATTACCCGCAAACCAATCAAAGAGGCAAGAATCATTGGTGATATTTTGGGCCGTTATCGCTTGGGTATGGGAGACTGGTGGTATGCAAGAAGAATTGACTATCACATACAGCAGGGAAATATTATGATCGCAGAGGATTCTGAAAATAAATACGCAAGGCTAATCTGCCTGGCTGGGGATTCGCTGATTTAACAGCTTCCGATTCGTGACTGACCGGAGAATGTAATATAATAACAAGGAAGGAGCATGTTGCATGTTGCTGCTCTGGCAGCTGCTTTATCCAATTATAATCTATGAAATGATTTCCGCGGCCTGCGTTCTGTTTCTGAATCCCGCGGATATGCTTTGGGGCCAGGGGGCCTCCGCGGCTGCGACGGCGCTGGTTCTTGTGCCCTTTTATATGGAGCGACGGAAAGGGATGTATCCCGGAAGCCGCGCGGCGAAAAGTTGGGTTATGTGGCTTTCATTCTTGACAGCAGGCGCCGCTTCCAGTATATTTTTAAACAGCGTGATGACTATAACGGGGCTTAATGAGCTTCTGACCGATTACGAAGAAGTGTCAGATATGATCTATGCCAGCCCCCTTGGGGTACAGATTTTTGCGGCAGGGCTCCTGATTCCGGCCGCGGAAGAGATGATCTTCCGCGGGCTGGGGTATGAGACGCTGCGGGTTCATTATTCCATGAGAACGTCCATGCTGGTTTCGGCTTTCCTGTTCGGCGCTTTCCATGGGAATCTGCAGCAGGGAATCTACGCTTTTTTGGTGGGCCTGGTTCTGGCCTGGTGCTGCGAGACAGGCGGAGGGGTGTGGGCTTCTTATCTGGCCCACAGCGCGGCCAACATTGCCTCTGTTCTGATAGAGTATGTGAGATTGGAAGATGTGATAATGGGCAAACAAAGCGCCGGTGGCGTTCTGCTCCTGTTAGAGACGGTTTTGTCAGGATTGTGTTTGTGCGCAGTCATAAAAGGGTATACTACCCGAAGGGTTTAAGGGTGAAGCAAATTCAGAATGATCGATAGGAGGGCATAACATTGAAACTTTTATCCGTAGCCATTCCCTGCTATAATTCGGCGGCTTACATGAGAAACTGCATCGAGTCGCTTCTTCCGGGCGGGGACGAGGTGGAAATCCTGATCGTGGACGACGGTTCCACCAAAGACAATACGGCAGAAATTGCTGACGAGTACCAGCGGAATTATCCGGGGATCTGCCGGGCCATCCATCAGGAGAACGGCGGGCACGGGGAGGCGGTGAATGCCGGCCTGCGCAATGCCACTGGAATCTATTTCAAGGTGGTGGACAGCGACGACTGGGTGGATCAGGAGGCCTACACGGCGGTGCTCCAGACGCTGCGCCGTTTCGTGTACGGCCATCAGACCCTGGATATGCTGATCAGCAACTTCGTTTATGAAAAACAGGGGGCAAAGCGGAAGAAGGTTATGAACTACCGGACGGCCCTGCCTAAGGATCAGCTGTTTACCTGGAAAGATGTGAAGGTGTTTATCCTGGGCCAGTATATTCTGATGCATTCGGTCATTTACCGGACGGAACTTCTCCGCCAGTGCGGCCTGGAACTTCCCAAGCACACGTTCTATGTGGACAATATTTTTGTGTACCAGCCTTTGCCCCATGTGAACACCATGTACTATCTGGATGTGAACTTCTACCGGTATTATATCGGCCGGGAAGACCAGTCGGTCAATGAGCAGATCATGATCGGCCGCATTGATCAGCAGCTGCTGGTGACCAAACTGATGCTGAATTATTATGATATGGGAAAAATCCAGAACCGTAAGCTGCGTCACTATATGGTCCGGTATCTGGAAATCATGATGGTAATTTCGTCCATTCTGGCCATTCGCTCCGGGACGGAGGAGAATATGGCCAAAAAGAAAGAGCTCTGGGAGTATGTGAAAAAGAAAGACATGATGCTTTACCTGCGCCTGCGGTTCGGTTTCCTGGGCCAGGGCATGAATCTGCCGGGAAAGGGCGGAAGAAAGATTTCCGAGGCGGGATATAAGATCAGTCAGAAATTCTTTGGATTCAATTAACCCATGACAATAAGGCAGCCCGAAAGGAAGGTTACGTTATGAAAATTTGTACGAAAGCATTTTCTGTCAGTCAGAAGGACAACTATTATTCCGTGGCTACCGACGGAGTGGAAATCCGTATTCTGTTTCTTACGGATTCCATCATTCGGATCCGCGCAGGTTTTGACGGCGATTTCGCGGAGGAATCCTACAGCCTGGTCATGACTGCATGGGAAGACCGCCTGGACGATTTCCTGAAGGATTACCGGCGGAGAGTACCGGCGGCAGAGTCTGTCCTGACGGACGGAGAACGGGAAGCTGTGATTCAGGGCCGGCTTCTGAAGGCAGTGGTGGAGAAGGATCCCTTCCGTATCTGTGTCTATGACCAGGACGGGACACAGATTCACGCGGATATCGTGGATTTGGCTTATCAGGAAGATTCCAATCACCGCCGGATCCACACCAGCGAGATTTCCGCCGACGACTGTTTCTACGGCTTCGGAGAGAAGAGCGGCGAGTTCAATAAGGCCCAGAAATTCATGAATATGAGTCCCAAGGATGCTATGGGCTACAATCCCAGGGAGACCGATTCCCTCTACAAGCACATTCCCTTCTACATAAAGCTGAACCGGAAGACGAAGAAGGCGGTAGGGTATTTCTATCACAATACCTATGAGTGCGATTTTGACATGGGGAAGGAGAAGAGCAACTACTGGAAAATACACAGCCGCTACCGGACAGACGGAGGGGACATCGATCTGTTCCTGATTGCCGGACCTGCCGTGCGTGATGTGGTGGAGCGCTATACGGACCTGACCGGCAAATCGGTGCTTCTGCCCAAGTATGCGCTGGGATATCTGGGCTCTTCCATGTATTACCCGGAGTTGGAGCGGGACTGCGACGATGCTATACTGGAATTTATCGACACCACAAAGGAGGAAGGAGTTCCGGTGGACGGCTTCCAGCTTTCCTCCGGCTACTGTACCGTGGAGACGGACCAGGGCGTGAAGCGGTGCGTGTTCACCTGGAATAAGAAACGGTTCAAGGATCCGAAGGAATTCTTTGCCCAGATGAAGAAGAGAGGCGTTACGGTGACGCCCAACGTAAAGCCCGGCATACTTCTGATCCATCCCATGCTGGAGGAGATGAAGGCCAAAGACATGCTCGTAAAGGCCAGTGGCAGCGACGATCCGGGCGTGGGAAGCTGGTGGGGCGGAAAAGGCGTATTCGTGGACTATACCAAGGCATCCGCCAGGGAAAACTGGAAGGCTTTGCTGAAGGAACATGTGCTGGAGTACGGAACCTGTTCGGTATGGAATGACAACTGTGAGTACGACAGCCTGGTGGACAAGGACTGCCGGTGCGATTTTGAGGGCAAGGGCGGAACCATCGGCCAGCTGAAATCGATCATGTCCAATATTATGTGCCATATCACTGACGAGGCGGTTCATGAGACCTTCGACAATACCAGGCCCTATATTGTGTGCCGTTCCGGTCACTGCGGGATCCAGCGGTACGCCCAGACCTGGGCGGGAGACAACCTGACCTGCTGGGAGTCCCTGAAATATAATATCGCGACTATCCTGGGCATGGGTCTCAGCGGCGTGACCAATCAGGGCTGTGACATCGGCGGGTTCTACGGTCCGGCTCCGGAGGGAGAACTGTTCCTTCGATGGGTGCAGAACGGTATTTTCCAGCCCAGGTTTTCCATCCATTCCACCAATATCGACAACACGGTGACAGAGCCCTGGATGTACAGCGATCTGAAGGATGAGATTCGGCGGACCATTGAATTCCGCTATGAGCTGAGTCCCTATCTCTATTCTTTGATGGAAAGGGCTCATGAGACCGGACTTCCCATCATGGAGCCTATGTGCAGCGCCTTCCAGAATGACCCTGCATGTTATGAGGAGGGCGTGGATTTCATGTTCGGAGATTCCCTTCTGGTAGCCAATGTGGTGGAGAAAGGCGCGAAGACCCGCCGGGTCTATCTGCCGGAAGGGGCGGATTTCTATGATTTCTATACCAGGGAAAAATATGCCGGCGGGCAGACCATCGAGATTCCGGTGACGCTGAGCAGTATTCCGCTGTTCGTGCCAAGCGGAGGAATCATTCCCATGGCTCTCAACAAGATGGATAATCTGTGTACCCAGCAGGCTACCGGAATCCGCATTCTCTGCGCGGCGGATCGGGACAGCCGGTTCTGCCTCTATGAGGATGACGGCGTTTCCATGGATTATCAGAAGGGGATGTACCGGAAGACGTTCATCACCATGACGGTGGGGGAACGGGTCTGCCTGGATATGAAGCACGAGGGCAGTTATGAGACGGCGGTAGAAGACATGTATATCGATATGATCCACCGGGAGAAGGGTCCCTACTGGGTGACGGTAGATGGAAAAGAGATTCCTCACTTCCTGCATCGCAGGAAATTCGAGGATGCGGAGCAGGGCTGGTACTACAGCCAACGCCTGAAATCCGTCCAGATCAAGTATAAGAACCCCAGGAAGGATTACCGGGTTGTGGTTTCCTTCGAACAGTTTGATTTGATTGGAATGTAAAGAGAATATCAGATGTTAGCCCGGCGGCCGCTGCATTTTCACAGGAAACAGAACATGCCTGTTCTGAGGAAAATGCAGCGGCCGCCGGGCGTTTTGCTGCCAATTTTGCGGATGCATGCGGATAATGCGGCAGTAAATAAAGGAAAATAAGGAAAGAATTACAATTAAAAAGCTGTGAAAAATACAGAAATAATAGTGATTGCAATTGTGACATTAGGGGAGTATATTGAATGTGAACGTTCCGGACCTTGGACGGAGCGATCGAATTTATTACATGCATATGGTTCAGAAAAGTGGGCCATATCATAAAGGGAGGCGGCAAAGCAGCCGCGCGGAGCAACGGCTTTTGAGCCCTGCTCTTTTTGCGCGCTGTGCCGGATGATTATGGTAAAAGATTATAAGAACCCAGTGGCCAACGCCGCATGGGAATATGGAATGATTACGCTTAGCATTCTGATCATGGCAATTGGGGTGTATTTCTTCAAATTTCCCAACCATTTCGCTTTCGGAGGCGTCACCGGTTTCT
>CANQBN010000200.1 GCA_947588855.1 uncultured Lachnospiraceae bacterium | reverse complement strand
GAGCGGGGTTACATAAAGACTTTTATCGAGGCGGGAGCGGTGATCTCCCATCCCTGTTGTGGACTGTGCTGCGGTATGCCTTACGGCCTGATGACCGACGACGAGCGGATTCTGCTGACAGCCAACCGGAACTTCATCGGGCGTCAGGGAACCAAAAAGACATTAAGCTATCTGTCCAGCCCCACAGTGGCGGCGGCTACGGCTATCGCGGGCGCGGTGACAGATCCCAGACATATAGAAATGTAAGAGAGGTAACCGTGATGATTAAAAGCTTTGATCAATTAAAGGAAATGCTCCGGGCTATTCCGGAGAAACGGCGGGTGGCGGTCTGCCCGGCTCAGGATGAGCATACGCTGGAAGCCATCAGCCATGCATATAAGGACGGTCTGGTGGAGCCGGTGCTCATTGGAGACGAACCTGTTATTCGGGAGATCCTGGACAGGCGTGGTGTGTCGGCGGAGGGTATGACGGTTATCGATATCAAGGATCCGGCAGAGGCCATTCAGAAGGCGGCTGACCTGGCCAGAGAAGGTCAGGTGGACTGCATCATGAAGGGCAAGACGGAGACGGGAGCCCTCATGAAGGTTTTGGTGAATCGGGAACATGGAATCCGCAGAAACGATACCATGAGCCTGCTGGCTTTTATGGAAAGCCCCAATTATCACAAGGTATTCGCCATCACCGACGTGGGACTTCTCACCTATCCCACCAAGGAGCAGAAGAAAGCGGCTATCGCCAACGCGGTGGAAGCGTTCCATGCCCTGGGTGTGGAGCAGCCTAAGGTGGCTATTCTGGCGGCGGTGGAGAAGGTGAATCCTAAGATGAAGGAGACGGTGGAAGCCGCCGAGATCAAGGAGGAAGGCATAAAGGGCTGCATCATCGAAGGGCCCATCAGCTATGACTTGGCTATGGATCCAGCTTCTGCCCCTATTAAGGGGTATGAAAGTCCGGTGGCTGGAGATGCCGACATTCTGGTAGTTCCCGACATCGTAAGCGGCAATATCGCCGCAAAGACCATTACCGTTATCGGCGGCGGCCGGACCGGCGGAGTGGTACTGGGAGCCAAAGTTCCTGTGCTCCTGGTTTCAAGGGCAGCAACTGCTGATGATAAATACATGTCTATCGTGCTGGCGGCATTGGTAGGAAAACATTAAGAGGGGGAACTGAGATGAGTAACAAGATCAATTTTAAGGTATGCGGACTGCCCGCAAAGTATTTCATCCCGTTTTTTATCGTGATCATGATTGCCGCCTACGGCGGGTTCATGCCTACGGTAACCATTTATTCCAATGACGCCGGAAGCTATGTGGCCACAAGCTTCATCATGACCATCGCCTTTTTGATGGCAGTGGGCGGCATCTTCTTCTGGCTGGGCAACACCATTCCCATTGTCAATAACTACTTAGGCGGCGCCTGTCTGCTTCCCTTAATCGGCGCTTCCTTCTTAAACTTTGTAGGCCTGGTTCCGGAGACCTTGGTCAACGGCACTAAGGTTCTGATGTCCGGAGGTTTCCAGGATGCCTACATTGCCATGCTGCTGGTAGGCTCCATCCTGGTCATGGACCGGAAAATCCTGCTTGGAGCCACGGCCAGATACCTGCCGACTATCCTTGGCAGCCAGCTGTTCGCTCTGGGATTCTGCATGTTGGCGGGTCTGGTAACCGGATTTGGTATTCCTGAGGCCCTGTTTAACATCGGCGCCCCTTGTATGTCCGGAGGTTCCGGCGGCGCTATGACGACTCTTCCCAAGTTGTATTCTGACTTGTCTGGCACCGATATGATGCCTATGGCAGGACAGTTTCTCTGCTATGCCTCCATTGCCAATGTCCTGGCAGTGGTCATGGCTGCAGTAGGCGGCGCACTTACCTCCAAGACGAAGGGATTGAACGGAAACGGCGATATCCTTCGCGCTAAGGGCGCTACGATGCAGACTGAGGGAGAAAAACGTCCTGCGACTTCTGCCGACTATGTAGCGCTGGGCTCTGGTATTTTCATGAGCTTCTGTCTGTACCTGTTGGGTAATATCCTGGGAAGTCTTCCGGGCCTGAGCGTAATCCCCGGACTGGCCTGGACCATTATCCTTGGCATCATCATCAAATGTACCGGTATCCTTCCGGCAAAATTTGAAGACAACTGTGTATATTCCATGAATTTTGCTTTGAAATCGCTGCTTCCCATGTTGATTGCAGGTATCGGTATCAACTCCCTGAAGTTCAGCACTTTGTCGGAGTATTTCACTCCAGGAGCCTTCATTGTGATTTTCCTGGGTGTACTGGGAGCCTTCATTGGCGCTATGCTCTTTGGAAAGATTTCCGGTCTCTGGGCATATGAAGCAGGTGTTACCGCAGGTTTGTGCTGCTGCAATATCGGCGGTTCCGGCGACCTGGCAGTGCTTTCTGCGGCAAACCGCATGAACCTGCTGGCATTCGCTTCCATCTCCACCCGTATCGGCGGCGCGCTGATGGTAATCTGGATCGGCCTGCTGTATCCGCTGTTCCACTAATTTTAAGTTTTCTGCCATTTGACCTCGGGGTATGGCGGCGTGGCTGCCGCCATACCCCATACCTATTAGTAGGTTCGTCTGCAAAATGCGAAGCGTTCTGCAGGCTTTTGTTAGCATTCAGGAATTGTGAGAGGAGAGTTATATCATGAAAGAGTACAAAGTATTTGCCATCAATCCCGGTTCCACTTCCACCAAGATTGCCATGTTTGAGGGAGAAAAGGAAATTTTTTCCAAAAACGTGTCTCACGACGCGGAAAAACTGAAAGAATTTAAGGAGATCAGCGACCAGTTTGACTACCGGAAGGAGACCATTCTGGCAGCCCTGAAGGAAGCAGGCCTGACCCTGGAGGGGGTAGATGCGTTCTCGGCCAGAGGCGGCGGTCTGGTGAACGTGGAAGGCGGCGTCTATGAGATTGGCGAAAAGCTTCTGGAGCATGCCAGAGTCGGCTTTACCGTAAAGCATCCGGCCACTCTGGGTTCCCAGCTGGCGGACGCCTTTGCAAAGGAATACGGCGGAGCGGCTTATGTGGTCAATCCTCCGGATGTGGACGAGTTCACGGATGTGGCCAGGGTGACAGGTCTGAAAGGCGTCTACCGGGAGAGCCGGATCCATGCTCTGAATCAGAAGGAGATTGGCATTCGCTATGCCGCTAAAGTGGGTAAGAGATATGAGGATCTGAACCTGATCATTCTTCATATCGGCGGAGGCATCTCCGTGACGGCTCATAATCACGGGAAGATGGTGGATTCCGACGATATCGCCAATGGCGACGGCCCTATGGCTCCCACCCGCTGCGGACAACTTCCGGTGAAAGACGTGATCGCCATGTGTTTTTCAGGCAAATACACAGAGCGGGAAATGAGGGATAAGGTGACCAAGACTGGCGGTCTGGTAGACCATCTGGGCACCTCCGATGCCAGGGAAGTGGGACAGATGATCAAGGCCGGAAATCAATACGCCAAACTGGTCTATGACGCTATGATTTATGAGATCGGCAAGACAGCGGGAGCCATGGCGGCGGTGCTGAAGGGAAAAGTGGACGCCATCATCTTGACCGGCGGTATTTCCCATGATCAATATGTGGTGGATTATCTGAAGGATATGATTTCCTTTATCGCACCTATTGAGGTGATGGCGGGAGAGTTCGAAATGGAGGCCCTGGCAGCAGGAGCTATCCGTGTCCTTTCCGGACAGGAGCAGGCGAAGACCTACACCGGAATCCCGGTATGGAACGGATTTGACACGACAAAATAGCAGGCGGAAGAGGGAGACGGAGAAAATGAGCGATTTACGCAAAAGGGTAAGCGGCGGCGCGATCCGCTGGATCAATACGGCTGGATTTGAGATTGCGATGGCCAATGGAAAACACATTCTGCTGGATCCGTTTCTGTCCGGAGAGGTGGATGGGATTGTATGCTCCCCTATGTCCCTGGATGAGATTGAGAGGTGCGATTACCTGCTCCTAAGTCATATTCATGTGGATCATGCGGCGGACGTGGGAAGGATTCAGAAGAAATTTCCGAACACTAATATTTTCGTGGGAGATCTTTCAGCGGATCCTCTCTGTGAGTGGCAGGGCCTGAACTGCGCCCGGATCTATCGGATACGGGGCGGAGAGACCATCGAATTCGACGATCTGAAGATTGAGGCCTTTTCCGGCCGTCATACGGAGTCGCCCAGAGGTTACTATCGGAACTCCCCCAAGTTCCGGCTGCCGGACGGCAGTCTGGACCTGTCAGCCTGGTTTGGCAATCTGGAACTGTACAATTACCGTCTGACTCTCTGCGACGGCACCCGGATCATGGTGTGGGCGGGAATGACCTCCCCGGATCAGAAGAACCGGTTTCGGGGCGTATGTTCCGATATCGCCCTGATGCACGTCAGTCCCAAGCAGGATTTCAACGAATTTGCGGAGTTGATCGAGTCCATGGGGACCCGGATTGTGATCCCGCATCATTATGATTTTACAGAGGAATTTTTCAAAAAGGTGCCGGATGCCATGAAGGATATGAGCCGTGCCGATCAGGAGCGGTTCATTGTAAACGGAGAATTTCAGATGAGGAACTATATGGAGGCGCTGGAGGAAACAGTGCAGGTTAAATCCCCTAACACAGAACTCCGCATGCTGGATCATCACAGGTGGTATTCTTTCGGGTTCTCTTTGAGTGAAAATGAGTGAAATATGAGGAGCAGACTATGAAGATTGAAATTGCGGCGATTCAGGGAGACGGTGTCGGGCCGGAGATGATGGAAGAAGCTCTGAAGGTTCTCAGAGTAGTCTGCGGGAAGTACGGTCATGAAATGCTGGTTCACACAGTGGCAGCTTGCGGCGAGACCATTGATTCCATGGGACAGCCCTTGCCGGAGGAATCCCTGGCAGTCTGCCTGCAGGTTCCGGCAGTGCTGTTCGGCAATACGGGACTTAGAAAATATCAGTCGCTGCCTTTGAATATGCGGCCGGAGGCAGCTCTTATGGGGCTGCGAAAAGCCCTGGGCGTCACTACCAATATCCGGCCTGTAAAGTATTATCCGTCCCTTGGAGGATTCTCGCCTTTGAAGGAATGTGTTCTTGAGAGGGGAATGGATTTCGTTTTTGTAAGAGATATTATTGGCGGTGTATTCTGCTCTGATAAGGTAAGGACTCGTGGAGAGCACGGCGAGGAGGCTTATGAATACGAGTATTACAACGAAGAGATCGTGAAGGCTACCGCACAGATTGCCTTTCGTCTTGCTGCCTGCCGTAGCGGCCGGGTGGCTAACCTGGACAAATCCAATGTGCTGGAAAGCTCCAGACTCTGGCGTCAGGCGGTTCATAAAGAAGCGGAGAACTATCCCGAAGTTCATCTGGAG
>CANQBN010000199.1 GCA_947588855.1 uncultured Lachnospiraceae bacterium | reverse complement strand
CCCGGCTCAATCCGCCCGCCTCGTTCAGGGTACGGATCACATCCAGATAAGTGGAAGCCCAGGTGTCTCCGCCGCCGCCTGCGTCGCCGGATTCTGTCACCCACATCTCGCCACCGGGGCAGTATTTGTCCCGAAGAGGCGCGTAGGCTTTGGCATTGCTGATCGCCACTGCCAGATAATCCTCCGTATGGGCCTCTTCCGCCAGCCAGTGCATCTGAGGCATAACGCCGCCCAGCCTCTCGGACACACCGTTATAGTAATGATAGCTGAACACATCCAGATGACAGGGATCTTCGCCCATCAGCGCCTTCGTATCGCAGTTTTCGCCTACCAGGGCCTCGACACCTCCGCCGCTGCCTTTCTCGGCTGGCCGCCCCATGCTGCCCTCTGAGCCTACGGAGCAGGGACCGATGTAAAGGCAGTCCGGATAGTTTTCCTTCAGCCACTTCTCGAATATCTTCTGGTCGCGGGCATGATCCGCCGCGGTATAGCCCTTGGGGAATCCTGTCTCCGACAGCATGTTGGGCTCATTGACGAACTCGGAGCCTGAAATGGGCACGCCGTAATCCGCGCTGAATTTAAACAGCTTCTCCGCCTCCACCGGGGTCCACTCCGGTACCGGAGCCTCATCTACCCCGTACACGCCGGGACATGCGGACACGGACACCATCAGCTTCGCTCCCACAGCCTTTACGAAATCCAGAACGCCGACCCACTGGCTGCGAGTCAGGGTGTTCAGATACCCTTCCGGTACCTTCCCCTCCATCTTGTCATCCAGGTCATAGTAAGTCTTCGTCGCCCAGGTGCCGGATACCCGCACCCATATGGGGCCGAACTCCTTCGCCAGTTTACGCAGCTTCTCGTCGTACAGGTTGATGGGCGGATAAACCTGCATCAGATCCTTGTAGGCCGCCGTCAGGCCGCCGCTCATGTCCACATTGAAATCCTCGGTGCCGGCGATCTGTCCCGGAGTATACGCCTTCCAGAACGTGCCCCCAGTGACCTCGGCAAACTCGATGTTGTAGGACATCATCGCCGGGTTCTGCTCATGCAGAGCCTTCAAAGCATCCTGTGACAGTTTCACAAATTCACCCATAAAATCTCCTCCTTTCCTTTTGGTACATACTCTACATTTCCTACTACAATGTATAGTATACAATAATCATTCCTTCGTCCGTGAGTATTCAATTTATCTCTTTTCGCACAAATTTATGGTTATATAGGAAAATTTTATTGCAAATCGCCGAACCGGCAATCGATAGTACGGATTCCATGGCAACCAATACCACAAAAAAGGGGCTGTTGCAGAATTTGCTGCAGTGAATATTTCTGCAACAGCCCCTTGCATACTGACATAAAGAAAAGCGCATGACGGGAATCGAATTTGTCAGTCTCGTTTCGAGAATCCATTTCACTTCTTGTATCACTGGACCATTGGCAGGCGTTATGGAAGCTGAGAATATTCGTAGCTGTGCGTATACATATATTCTGGGGAACAGTCAATATCGCCGTCCATCCATGTGACGACGCCATGATCTACAGTCACATTGTTAAAAACATTTAAATCAGACAGCGGCTAATACCCGGACAGATTGGATCCTGACCGGCGTCTGGGGTTCACCGCCATAAACCATACCATTTACTATAAACATAAGCAATCTTTTCCCAAAATGCCATATCATTATGAGAGCGGAGGAATTTTATCAAAATGTTCATTTCTATGGCACAAGCAGTTTAACTGTATTCAAGTGTATTCAAAAGTACGAGAAAACAAAACGGCTGGAAAGCCTGATTTTTCAGGCATTCCAGCCACATGAAAGAAAGCGCGTGACGGGAATCGAACCCGCCTCTTCAGCTTGGGAAGCTGACATTCTACCAATGAACTACACACGCAGCTGACATCGATTGACGCAAGCGTCATCAATGTTTTCCTCGTTATTATACCACATTTTCATGAAATCTCAAGCAGAAATTAAAATTTGTTCTGACCTTGTCCTGATTTTCTGCCGGTGCAGCCTGCGCTGGTCTGCAAGTTTCAGCCTGTGACGGCCTGTAAGTTTCAGTCTGCGCGGCATGCGAGCTTCGGTCAGCGTAAATTTACAGCTCTATGGTCTCCAAATCGTAAGGCACATAAATATTTCCGTCATAATACGTTCTGCCTTCCGCGGTGTACAGTTCCCGGCGGTTCTTGATATTCTTATCCTCCGTGTGGTACAGAAGAAGATTCTTCACGTCTAGGCGGGCCGCCAGCTGGCTGGCATCCTTCACCGTAGAGTGATGTTTCTCATAAGGCTTGAAGACGTCCGCCTGACCGTCGAGACAGAAAGCCTCGTGAAGCAGCCACTTGCTGCCCTCCGCATAGGGTTTCTCGTACTCATTGTAGGGCTCGTCGCCGCAGCAGGTCAGCTTCTCTCCGCCGCCCATATCCAGCGTGAATCCGTACTGCTTCGCCTTGGTAGACTGAATATCGAAGAACGTAACCTTCTTTCCGCCAATCTCCAGTTCTTCTCCATCATGGACCGTGATCAGATGGAGCCGGTCTCCGATAAATTTGGTCTGCTTGGGTACCAGAAGCTTGCCGGCGATATCCTCCACCAGCCCAATCACTTCCTCGTGGCCATAAATTCTGGCATCGCCGTCATATTTTCCTGATGCCATATTCTGACAGATCATCCGCACCATCCAGATGATGCCCATAATATGATCCACATGCTTGTGGGTCACGATAATATCCCGCATATCCTTCCAATCGATTCCGGCCAGCTTCAGCTGACGGAGCACCGTATTGCCGCCGCCTCCATCCACCATCAGGTTCCAGTCCCCTTCATTCAGCACAAAACAGGTGTTGTAGCATTCCGTCACCAGCGCGTTGCCGGTTCCCAGCATGGTTATCTTCATATTGCTCCCTCTTTCCGTAACATTGTCTTCCGTAAGTATAATATCGAACCCGCCAAAAGGCAAGACCTTTTGCCAATCGTTGACAGCGATAATTTCTATCTTTATAATTAAGATGTCGGGACCGCTGCAGAATTGCCGCAGTGAATATTTCCGCGGCAGCGCCTATGATGCACGAATGCACGGACTGCTCCGCGCTTTGCGCTCCCGCAATCCTAAAACAGGAAAGGAAGCAGACCATGAAGATTCAGGATTTATCGTATGTAAACGCAGGATATACCGACACTCCCCTGGAGCCAATGGACCGGCTGGCCAAAGCGCTGGGCAAAAACGGCGGCCTGTACATCAAGCGGGACGATATGACCGGACTGGCCCTGGGCGGCAACAAGGCGCGGAAACTGAACTATATCGTAAAATACGCCCTGGACAACGGCTATACGGCCCTTATGACCTTCGGAGGCGTCCAGACCAACCACGGACGGCTTACGGTGGCCGCTGCTGTCCGCTATGGGCTAAAGTCCATTCTTGTGCTGAAAGGGGCTAAACCGGATTACATGTCCGGCAATCTTCTGCTGGACCGCCTGATGGGCGCCGATATCTATTTTGTGGATACTTCCGCTGCCGACAATCTGCCCGCCGAAGAGCAGGCGGCAGCCCGGCAGGAATTTCTGGATAAGGCTTCCGCGGAAATCATGAGAAAATACGAAACTCAGGGAGACAAGGTCTTAAGCATCCCCGTCGGCGGCCAGACTTTCATCGGCTCCGCCGGTTATGTCCAGGCAGTTCCTGAGATTATGAGACAGATGAACGAACAGAATATAAAAGCAAAGCACCTGGTAGTGGGCTACGGCTCCACCGGAACCTTTGCTGGACTGTGGGCAGGGGCCCGGTACTACAACGCTCCCTTTGAGGTCATCGGCGTCCCCATCGAGCCGGACTTCCGCCCCATTCAGGAGACTGTGGATTTCATCAACGGATTAAGCGTCTATTTTGATATGGGCTTTACCTGCGCAGCCGGCGACCTCCATCTGGAATTGGGGGAAGGCAGCCATTTCTACGGCGGCACCGGCTACAATGAGCCGGATGCCGTAACCCAGTCCTACATCGAGCTTCTGGCCCGGACCGAGGGCATTTTCACCGACCCCTGCTACACCGGCAAGGTCTTCCACGGTTTTGTGGATATGCTTGACCGGGGAGTCATCTCCGCAGAGGACGGCGTCATCTTCATGCACACCGGCGGCGCTCCCGGCCTTTGGTCCAAAGAACATCTGGACGACATGCAGAAAACTTACTGGTCCGATGAGGAGAAAGACCATGTGCATGTGATGATGCTGTGATCGTGAATCCAAAACACTTGCCAAAACCAAAAACATGTGGTATAAATGTTATGATAGTTTATCGAAAATATGTTCGATACCGGAGATGAGCGGCAGATGAAGAATGAAAAGCTACAGAAAGTAATCGACTCCAAAGGAATAACACTCAAAGATCTTTCCGAGCAGACCAACATACCTATGACCACCCTGAGGCGTATTGTGCTGGGCTCTGTTACACATGTCAAGACCGCCAACATGCACGCTATCGCCAGGGCATTGAACACGTCTGTAGACGCTATCTTCGATGTGCCGTCGGGCTCTCCTATCCAGCCGATCCGACCGGACGAAGCCGGCGAACCCGTCACCCGGACCCTGTCCAGAGATGAAAGCTTCCTTCTGTACTGGTATCAGAATGTTACCGCGGAGGACAAGAATAATATTTACGAGTTTGCCAGGAAGACTTACTACAAGACTCAGAATCTTCTGGCCATGAAGGCTTCCGGGGTTACTGTCCCCGCCAACGGCGAGGACAACGGCTATGAACAGATCGAACTGGATCTGCGCGACGCGGAATCCGGCCGCAGTTCCGAAGCCTTACTTTAATTACGGAGGTTCTATGCTTTACAATCAGAAACGGTCCTTCTCCTGGGGACCATTTTTAAAAAATCTGGCGGCGGTAGCCATCCCCATTGCCCTTCAGAATCTGCTGACTACTACAGCCAGCATGATCGATACCATGATGGTCGCGCCTCTCGGAGAATTGTCGGTGGGCGCTCTTGGATTGTGCGCCCAGTTCTCTTCCCTGATGTTTTCCGGCTACTGGGGCTTTGTCGGCGGCGGCATGCTGTTCATCTCCCAATACTGGGGGGCCAGAGAAGACGACGGTATCGAGCGTTCCTACGGAATGACATGGGTATGTATGATGACCGTAGGACTGATTTTCGGATGCCTGGCCCTCTTTGCGCCGGAACTGATCATGAAGCTGTACACGGATAAGACAGCCATCCAGGAAATCGGCATTCAATATCTGCGGATCGTAGGATTCGCCTATTTTATGCAGGTATTCTCCATGGCCATGAGCTGTCTTCTGAGAGCCACGGAACGGGTGAAGATTCCCATGATCGCCTCTTTCGCCTCCGTAGCCGCCAATCTGTTTCTGAACTGGGTGTTCATCTACGGCCATCTCGGG
>CANQBN010000198.1 GCA_947588855.1 uncultured Lachnospiraceae bacterium | reverse complement strand
ACCGCCAGATAGGAATCCCCTTCCAGCTGTCTCCACTGTTCCAGCGGAAGAGCCCTCATAAGCTGCCGCCCGGCTTTCTTGTTCATCTCGTCTGCCAGTGTCCGCGCCTTCTCAACGCTCCGGTTCAGAATAACCACAGACTCCGCCTTCTCACGCATCAGAAGATACGCGGCCGCTTTGGCTGCGCCGCCTGCTCCCAGAAGAAGACAGCGGCGGCCTTCGATCTCCATGCCGTGTTCTTTCATGGCCCGGCCCAGTCCGTCGGCGTCCGTATTATACCCCTTATAACCGTTTTCACAGCGGACCAGGGTGTTCACGGCACCGATGCTTCTGGCAGAATCGTCCAGCTCCGTCACATAAGCCATCACGCGCTGCTTGTGGGGAACCGTCACGTTGATTCCCGTAAATCCCAGGGCAAAAGCTCCCTGCACCGCCTCTCCTACCTGATCGTCCTGTACATGGCAGGGCACATAGATATAATCCAGTCCCATGGCCCGGGCATAAAGATTATGCATAAGAGGCGACAGAGAATGCCCTACAGGATTACCTATAACGCCGCATACCATGGCATGTCCGGTGATCATACTGATTCCTTCTTTCCCATTTTCGGATGTTCTTTTATTCCTTCTGATTCTTCCTTGTTTCCGGCCGAACGCGCCCCGGTCCCGAACCGGCGCTCATAAAAATATAATATCAGCTTCTCCGGATACCGTTTCAGCACGATCTGAATCTCCTCCCTCGGATTAATGGGACTCACCAGGATGCTGTATATTCCGGCCCGGTTAGCCCCCCATATATCTGTAAACAGCTGATCTCCTACGAATATAGTGGAATGCCTGTCGGTCCCCATCATCTCCATGGCCTTTTCATAGCTTTTCCGGGAAGGCTTTCCCGCTTTAAAAATATAACAGGAGTCCACCTGCCGGGCAAAAGGCTTCACCCTGAGCTCCTTATTATTGGAAAGAAGACAGGTCTTAAGGCCCGCGCCATGAATCCGGGCAAACAGAGAAAGAGCCCTCTCATCCGCCGGGGCTCCGTGAGGCACCAGGGTATTATCGATATCAAAGATAACTCCCCGGATGCCTTTCTCATATAATGCTTCATAGGGAATCACATAGGAGGATTCCGCCCTTTTTCTGGGATAAAACTTCTCCAACATCCGAAACCGCCTTATTTCTTCAGCAATTTTCCAATTTCTTCAATGAAAGTATTCACATCTTTAAACTCACGGTAAACGGACGCGAAACGGACGTACGCCACTTCGTCCAGCTCTTTCAATTTAACCATGACCAGTTCTCCGATCACGGAAGTGTCGATCTCCTTCTCCTCCAGATTAAAAACCTTTGCTTCTATCTCGTCAATCAGGACGTCTATCTGCTGTCTGGAAACAGGCCGCTTGTGGCAGGCCCGCAGAATCCCCGCTTCTATCTTGGAACGGTCATAGGCCTCCCTGGTTCCATCCTTCTTCACAACCATGAGAGGAAGGGTTTCCAGTTTTTCATAGGTAGTAAACCTTTTTCCGCAGCTGATGCACTGACGGCGTCTCCGGATGGCGGAATTATCCTCTGCCGGCCGGGAATCGATTACTTTCGTGTCTTCCGCATTACAATAAGGGCATTTCATGGGGATTTCCTCCTTGCAGCTTTCCTTCATTTTACCTTAGAAACACAAAATACGCAAGCAGGTTTTCCACAAAACACTAGAACTTGCAGTTTTCCTCCACCTCATCTGAACGCACTTTTACCAAAATGATATCGTCTCCCACCTGGCAAATGTCGCAGAAGGGAATCACATATTCTTTTTCCCGGCCAAGAAATCCGCAAAAGCTGCCGGGACCGGGCACGATCAGGGCCGTCATGGTCCCGTTATACAGATCGAAATCCACATCCCCCACAAATCCGAGACGCTTGCAGTCCGATCCGTTGATAACTTCCTTCTGTTTCAGTTCCGATATACGCAAAACGCACAGGACCCACCTTTTCTCTTTGGTGTATCCTATGCGTTTTCTCTGTTGTCCTATTCAGTTATTGATTTGAAATCTGCTCCTCCCACTGAGGTCTGACAGTCTCCGTCTGAGGCTGCAAATCCAGATAGAACTCGGCGAACGTACAGCGGGAATACGGCGCAATCCAGAGATTTCCGATTCCCAGCGTCAGCATCGACAGCAGGCTCCACCCGATAAAGCTTAACTGAAGCAGCAGGTATCGTATGCGATTTCCCCGCATCATCCCATAAGCCCCTCCGAGGGAGGCGAAAACTCCCGTTTCCGGATGATCCGCCATATAATAATACACCAGTCCGAAGTTTATCTCGACAAGGATATATACGATTGCCATCAGGACCATATATCCTACCAGAAACAGGGCCAGAAACAGAAGCTGACCGTAATCGGTACCGGATCTGGAGCCGGCGGCGCTGACGACTGCGGCGGCGCTGAGAACGATTACCGGAATCACGCTGACGAGCTGCAGCACATAGACCAGAAGCTGGAGAAGAATAACCCTCATGGGCCGGTTCTTAAAGGCCCAGAACATCTGAGCTATCTCCGTGTTTCCTTCCCTGGCTACACTCAGGCTCATACGGTTCATTCCAACCACGAAGAGCATGGCGGCCCAGTAGTATATAAGACCCAGCAGGCCAAAAATCACATACAGATACGCCGGGAGACCAGAAGGGAACATGCCTCTGTCATTGACGGTGAGATTCACGGAAAAATCTCCTGCCTGCAGGCTTTTCATAACCTGCCCGGCAGCTCCCCCTCCCATCACGCCAATCTGTCCTGCCGTGGTGAAAGCCCAGCTGATTCCCGCAAAAATAATCGCCGCCAGGATCATGGTCCCGTAATTTCCCATCAGAGCCCTTCTGGCTCTCATCTTAAGCTCTGCTCTGCTTGTTTTCATTAGGGCACCTCCTTAATACCAGGCGTTTCCGGAACCCAGACCGAGCATTACGATCAGGATCAGCCCCATGACCGGGGCCATCACAAGACCTATCATGCCGGTAATCAGTCCGGTCTTCGCCTGACTGGTAAAATGCTCTTCGACTCTGGACAGGCAGGCGAAAATAACCGCGAGGCCTGCGGGAACGACGCCGATGCAGCAGCAACAGCTGAGCACAATGGAGGCAATTCCAAGAACCATGGACACCAGCGCCATAGTATTATTCTGCTGTTCCATATGTATCCCTCTTTTCTCCGTAAAGTATACAGGATCGCTGCAATGTTACTCCGGCCAGTCTTCTCAGAACAGCGGAACCACAGCTCCCTCGTAGGTCGTCTCCATGAACTCCTTCACCTCGTCGCTCATGAGAGCCTCAACCAGAGCCTGAACCGCCTCGTTGTTCTCCTCACCGGCACGGACCGCGATCACGTTGCCGTAGGTGGTGGCCGCGATAGACTCCGCGTCCTCAACAGCCAGAGCATCGGCTACCTTGAAGCCTGCGTCGATGGCATAGTTGCCGTTGATGACCGCGATATCCACGTCCTCGATGATCCTGGGAATCTGCGCCGCTTCCATCTCATAGAGCTCCAGATTCTTGGGATTCTCCACGATATCATTCTTGGTTACGGTCAGGTCGGCGCCCTCTTTTAACTTGATCAGGCCCTGAGCCTCCAGAAGAAGAAGGGCTCTGGCCTCGTTGCTGGTGTCGTTGGGAACCGCCACCACAGCGCCGTCCGCCAGTTCCTCCAGAGAAGCCGTCTTTCCGGCATAGATACCGAAGGGCTCATAGTGGATGGCCGCCGCGGATACCAGATCCGTGCCGTTCTCCTCGTTGAAGGACTCCAGGTAAGGCAGGTGCTGGAAATAGTTGGCGTCCAAATCGCCGGACTCCAGGGCCAGGTTGGGCTGGATGTAGTCCACATACTCCATAACCTGTAACTTGTAACCTTTCTGGGCAAGGATATCTTCCGCGGCGTGAAGAATCTCCGCATGGGGAGCAGGGCTTGCGCCTACCACAATGGTGGTCAGTTCTCCGGAAGCCGCCTCGGTTTCTTCTGCTTCCGTCTCAGCAGCCTCGGTCTCGGCTGCCTCCGTCTCCGCCGCTTCCGTCTCTGCCTCTGTGACCGCTTCTGTGGCCGCAGCCGTAGTTTCCGCCTGGCCGCCGGAGCACGCCGTAAGTGTGGCGCCTATGAGGGCCGCCGCCGTAACAATAGATAATACTTTTCTCATAACTGATTCTCCTCTCTTACATTGGGAATGTAAATATTTATTATAAAGACTGTCCGAAACCGCCCGGCCTATGGCCGCCGGACACAGCCTGAGACAATCTCCATAATCTTATCTCGCTTTTCTTACCGGAGCCGCTTGTCGCTTCTCTTATCGGATCCGCTTGTCGCTTCTTTTGGACCACCGGGTCCCGATCTCCTGAATCACCTGGACCATAACCACCAAAAGGATCACCGACACCCACATGAGGAAGGGCTCATACCGGTAATATCCGTAGTTGATGGCGATGGCTCCCAGTCCGCCGCCGCCGGTAAATCCGGCCATGGCGGAGTAGCTCAGGATCGTAGTTACCGCCAGCGCCGCGCCCAGCAGAAGGGACGGCCTGGATTCCGGCAGAAGGACCTTCCAGATGATCTGCCAGGTGGAAGCTCCCATGGACTGAGCCGCCTCGATCACCCCTGCGTCCAACTCACGGAAGGAAGACTCCACCACCCTGGCGATGTAGGGGGCCGCCGCGATGGTCAGCGGGATGATGATGGCCGGCGATCCGATCCGGGTACCGATCACATACTTGGACAGGGGCAGGGCAATAAACAAAAGGATCAAAAAGGGTACTGACCGAAGCAGGTTGATGACCACGCCCAGAATCTTCTGGAGCCAGGGAATCGGATAGATCCCGTCAGTGTCCGTCACCACCAGAATCACTCCCAGGGGAAGACCGATCACATAGGCAAACAGGGAAGACAACGCCGTCATATAGAAAGACTCCCAGATTCCTGTCTTCAGCATATCAACTGTGGCTGATAACGTCATGCTCTTCCACCTCCTCGTAAGGTATCTTAATGGTCTTTAAGTAATTGATCACCCGGTTGGCATCGGCCTCATCCTCCGGCAGCTGAATGATCATCTGCCCCATGGCCTTGCCGCCGATATCCCGGGTGGCGGCGTACATAATGTTCACCGGCACTTTGCAGGCCAGGACCAGATTGGAGATAATGGGCTCCGTGGACTCCCGCCCGTCAAAAATGATCCGGATCTGCATGGAATTGCCGAACTTCATCTGGTTGACGGCGTCCCCCAGAATCAGCTGCCGTCCGATCCTGGATTTGGGGTCAGAGAAAATGTCCGACACCTCTCCCACCTCGGCGATGCGGCTCTGGTCAATGATGGCCACCCGGTCGCAGATGGCCTCGATCACCGCCATCTCATGGGTGATGACGATAACCGTCACTCCCAT
>CANQBN010000197.1 GCA_947588855.1 uncultured Lachnospiraceae bacterium | reverse complement strand
AACAACAGCCCTGCTCTGTCCTGCGTATGGCGGGAAATGGCAGCAGACGGCTGTTACCGGCCGGACAGAATTCCAGCCAGTTCGCTGTCTGATCCCAGAATCACCGTTTTATTTCCTCCCTTCAGGGATGCTTTCAGAGCGTCCAGGGAGCGGACAAAATTGTAAAAATCCGCTTTGTCTTCTTCGTTGTAAGCATCGCTTAAGATCTGCATATACTGCGCCTCTGCGTCTGCCCGAATCTTCTCGGCCTGTGCCTGCGCTTTGGCTACCGTCTCCCTTGCGGTACGGTCCGTCTGATTCCGGATGAGGGAGGACTGATACTCGCCGTCCGCCGTGTATTGGGCGGCGATATTATTGCGCTCGGATATCATCCGCTCGTAGACGGCCTGTTTGTTGGAGTTGGGCAGATCCAGTTTTTTGGTTTCGGTAGCGACGATCCGGATACCGTAGGAATCCTCCAGGGAAGAACCGATGCTGCTTAGGATATCTGCGGCCAGCTGACCATCCCGGTTAGCGATGATCTCCTCTTGGGTCATGGAGGACATAACGTTTTTCGTGGCGTTGTATACGGCATTCTCAATTCTGACCGTGGCGGTTGCTTCGCTGGCGCCTACGGTGGAAAGATACTTCAGCGGGTCGGAGACTTCCCAGATAACGAAGGAATCCACATTCAGAACCTTCTTGTCCTTGGTTGTCACATCACTTGGCGCGATATCATAGATCATTTTATGTTTGGGTATGGACTGTGTGGTCTGAACAAAGGGAATCCGAAAAGACGGCCCGGCTTCTGTAGTCACTCTTACCACCCTGCCAAACTGTTTGATCAAAATATATTCGTCCGGGCCGGTAACGACCAGAGCGGATCCGGCCAGAATAAGACAAAGGAAGATAATTGGAATAATTCCAAGCATTTTTTTCATAACAGCAGCCCTCCTTATTCTGGCAGATTTGTCGCGGATTCCGAAGCGGCGGTTTCTGATGAGACAGTTCCCGAAGCGTTGGTTTCTGGAGCAGCAGAGCCGGAAGCTTCCGGTTCCGACTGTATGGCAAATGGCTCTAAGGGAAGCATAGTCTGCGTCCCGCCTTCGCCGGAGTCATCGATATATACCTTCAGCGACGGAAGAACTTCCTCCAGCGCTTCGTAATACATCCGCTTTTTCGTAATCAGCGGATATTTGACATATTCCTCATACAGTTCGTTGAAACGCGCTGCCTGACCTTCCGCCTCGCTGATGCGTTCCTGACGGTACGCTTCCGCCTCTTGTATGATCTTGTCCGCTCTGGCGTTAGCATTGGGGATTTCCGTAGATTCGTATTTTTTTGCCTCGTTGATCTTGGTGTCCATGCCCTGTTTGGCGTCTTCTACAGCTTCAAAGGCATTGGAAATTTCATCAGTGGGAGGCTCCGAATCCTGAATGGTCACGTTTACAATGCCAAGGCCTACATCTTCCGCCAGCATCCGCTCGGAAAGCTGAGTCTTAATCCGAGACTGAATCTCGGATTTTCCGGTGGTGAGGACCTCATCAATCCCGTAAACGCCGACAGTATCCCTGATGTAGGATTGGGCCAGATTCCGCAGGATAGTCTCTGCGGTTCCCCGGTTAATGTATGCCTGAAGAGGATCGGTCACCTGATATTCTATCCAGAAATCCACGTTGACGAAGTTGGCGTCCACGGTGATCATTTCGGATTCGGACGGAACGGATTGTTCCGATTCGTCGTAACCAATCCGCATACCCAGAATCTCCCGGGACATCTTGTGGACGTTTTGAATAAAAGGAATCTTGAAATGAATTCCGGCGTCGGTGACGCTTTCCGGCCGCCCGAGGGTCTTGAGAACAGCTACTTCATTTTCTCTCAGTGTATAGAAGCTGTTCAGACCCAGGATTGCCAGAAGTCCAATGACAATCACAAGAATCGGAATCGTTCCGATGATTCGTGTCAGCCGTTTCAGGCCGCTGTAACGGTTATCTGTCTGCTGCTCATTCATAAGTCAGATCTGCCTTCCTTAAAAATTGGCTGTCGCCATTTCTCATTATACCTGAAAAGAAGGACAAAATCAATCTGTCCCCGCTTTTTGATTCAGACAATATTTGTAATTACATCTCAAATCTGTTGTAAATCAAGACTAGACAGAATTTACTTGAATGGAATGTGTCATTATGATATAATTTTTTCATGTTGATTGAAGAGGAGATGGGCGACATGATGAAACTGATTTCCTGGAATGTAAATGGCCTGCGGGCCTGTGTTGGCAAAGGTTTTCTGGATTATGTTAAATGTGCTGACGCGGATGTGTTTTGTATCCAGGAGAGCAAGCTCCAGGCGGGACAGATTGACCTGCCTCTGGAAGGTTATCATCAGTATTGGAACTATGCGGAGAAGAAGGGATATTCCGGCACCGCCATGTTTACAAAGAAGGAACCTGTTTCTGTATCGTATGGTATCGGCGTGGAGGAGCATGACCACGAGGGCCGTGTCATTACGGCCGAATTTGAAGACCACTATGTTATAACCTGCTACACGCCCAATTCTCAGGACGGATTGGCCAGACTTCCCTATCGGATGACCTGGGAAGACGCTTTTCTGGCTTACCTTAAGAAGCTGGAGCAGAAAAAGCCGATAATCTTTTGCGGCGATCTGAATGTGGCTCATCAGGAGATTGATTTAAAGAATCCGAAGACCAACCGGAACAATGCCGGCTTTACGGATCAGGAGAGGGAGAAGTTTACCCGCCTTTTGAACGCCGGATTTATTGATACCTTCCGGTATTTCTATCCGGATCAGACGGGAATCTACTCCTGGTGGTCTTATCGCTTCAGAGCCAGAGAGAAGAACGCGGGGTGGCGTATCGACTATTTCTGTGTGTCCGAAAGCCTGAAGGACCGCCTGGTAAGTGCGGCGATTCACACGGAAGTGACAGGCTCGGATCATTGTCCGGTAGAACTTGTAATCTCATGAGGAACTTTGTAGACAGCGTGCAGTGAGGCCAGGTGGCGGCCGCCTGGCATGATAGAAGGAGTTGGAAATGTGAAGCAGCTGAAAAGGCTGGAAGGCGAGGAGGGATATTATCCCTTGGGAGTGACTGTGACGAAGAACAGGCTCCATGTCTCCATAGTATGGGCAGGGGAAGCCTGCAGTCTGGTAATATTTGAGAAAGGAAAGGATGAGCCGGAGGCAGTGTTTGCCATGGATCCGGCGCAGCGCCAGGGAAACGTGTGGAATCTGACTCTGGCAGTGGACGGCAGACTTCCGAAGAATCTGGAGTACTGTTTTGAGGTTGACGGCAGAAGGATGGCGGATCCTTACGGAAAAGTTATGATTGGCTGGGAGGAATGGGGGCGGTTTGAGAATGCGGAAACGGTTCTCCGTTCTCCGCTTGTGCAGGCGAATTTTGACTGGGAAGGAGATGTACGGCCCCGGATAGCCGGGGAAGACCGGATCCTGTACCGTATACATACCAGAGGACTGACCTGCCACCGTACATCAGGTGTCCGGGACAAGGGAACATTTAAAGGAATCATCAAAAAGATTCCCTATATGAAAGAATTAGGCATCACTACTGTAGAATTGATGCCGGTATCAGAGTTTCAGGAGGTTATGGTTCAGGACAGTCAGGGACCGTACGCAAGAACCAGTGTTACCGGGAAGATCAATTACTGGGGCTATGCGGGAGGTTATGGTTTTGCGCCTAAAGCGTCTTATGCTTCCGGGAAAACAAAAGATCCGGTGAAGGAGTTTAAAACTCTGGTAAGGGAACTTCATAAAGCTGGTCTGGAAGTCGTGACAGAACTGTTCTTTACCGGCAAAGAGGACCCTGTTCAGGCAATGAATATGGTGCGTTACTGGGTGAGTGAGTACCATGTAGACGGCATTCATCTGGTAGGATACGCGCCGGTGCAGATGATTGGAAGGGACCCATATCTGGCGGATATAAGACTGTATGCTGCAGATTGGCAGGGCCTTGACGGCAGGAATCTGGTTCGGTACCGGGATGATTTTCAGAATGATATGCGCCGTTTCCTGAAAGGCGATGAGGAGATGCTCCGGCAGGCCCTTGATCGGATTGTGGATAATCCCCCGGGGGCGGGCATTGTCAATTACATGGCCAATACTAATGGATTCACGTTGATGGATGCGGTTTCTTATGACCGGAAACACAACGAGGCTAACGGTGAGAATAATAGAGACGGCAGTGACCGGAATTTCAGCTGGAACTGCGGCGAAGAGGGACCAACCAGAAAAAGGAAAGTGATTGAGCTGCGGAAAAAACAGATTCGCAATGCGCTTTTGTTCCTGTTTTTAAGCCAGGGAACGCCTCTTCTCATGGCTGGAGACGAATTCGGCAATTCCCAGTCCGGCAATAATAACGCTTATTGTCAGGATAATGAGATCTCCTGGCTGAACTGGAATAATCTGCGGAGCAACAGAGATGTCTACGAATTTGCGAAGCATGCCATTGCTTTTCGGAAAGCCCATCCGGTATTCCATATGAAACAGGCTCCGAGGATGATGGACTATCTGACCTGCGGATACCCGGACGTGTCCTTTCATGGAGTGAACGCCTGGTATCCGGAATATGAAAATTTCCGCCGTCAGGCAGCGATCCTGTACAGTGGTCATTATGGGAAGAAAGCTGACGGAAGCGATGACGATTTCTTTTTCGTTATTTATAATATGCACTGGGAGGGCTATGATTTTGCTCTTCCGACATTGCCGAAAGGGTTTAAATGGCATGCGGCTATGGATACAGACCGGAAGGATATTAATGGTTTCTACGAGGAAGGCCGCGAGCAGCTTCTGATGGATCAGAGGCAGTATACGGTGGCAGGAAGAACGATAGCCGTGCTGTCAGGAAAGCTGGTGCCTGAGGAGAAAAAGGCTGAAACGCCGGTAAAAAAAGATTCGGCCGGAAAGAAGGCGAAGGCCGGAAAAGCAGGGAAGCCGGAAGCCGGAAAGAAAGCGGAAAGGGAAGAAGATCGGCATGAAAAAGTATGATTATGTTATTGTGGGCGGTGGTCTGTTTGCCGGTGTCTGGGCTTATCAGGCCGGAAAGGCGGGAAAGACCTGCCTGGTGGTGGAAAAACGGGATCATCTGGGCGGGAATATTTACTGTGAGGATGTGGAGGGCATCCATGTCCACAAATATGGCGCCCACATTTTCCATACCAGTAACCGCCGGGTCTGGGATTTTGTCAACAGTCTGGCAGAGTTCAATCGATATACCAACAGTCCAGTAGCCAATTACAAAGGCGAGATGTATAACATGCCTTTCAATATGAATACGTTCAGTAAAATGTGGGGTATTTCCACGCCGCAGCAGGCGAAGGAGATTATCGATGAACAAAAGGGCAGCGTAACCGGAGAACCGAAGAATCTGGAAGAGCAGGCCATCAGTCTGGTAGGCCGGGATATCTACGAGAAGCTGGTGAAGGGCTATACGGAGAAGCAGTGGGG
>CANQBN010000196.1 GCA_947588855.1 uncultured Lachnospiraceae bacterium | reverse complement strand
GAATTATCCTCATTTATCTGAACATCTATCTCAGTACAGTAACCGGCCAAAGCTTCATCTACCGAGTTATCCACAATCTCATAAACCAGATGGTGCAAACCTCTGGAAGACGTGCTTCCGATATACATACCAGGACGCTTTCTTACGGCCTCTAATCCTTCCAATATCTGAATTTGATCTGCTCCGTATTCAGCACTCATTCAAATTGCCTCCTATTCATTTTCGCTGGTAACTGTTCCTTCTACTACTTTATATACCTTATCTATCTTAAATTTATAGCTTAGCAAATCCTCCAGACCTGTACAAGTAATGATAGTCTGTATATGATCGATACCATCAAGAAGATGTTCCTGACGATTTCCATCCAATTCTGACAATACATCATCAAGGAGAAGAATCGGATCATCCTTCACCAGATACTTTACCAGTTCAATTTCTGCCAATTTCAGGGAAAGCGCAGCGGTTCTCTGCTGCCCTTGCGAACCAAATTTCCGAATATCTATTTCATTAACGATGAAATTCAGATCGTCTCTGTGAGGTCCCACCGTAGTGGTCTTGAGACGTATATCAATATCCCTGTTTCTCTTGAGAGCCTTTTCCAGATTATCCATATCTGTATTCGGCTCATACATAACCTGTAAAGTTTCTCTGTTTCCTGATAACTTCTTATGAATATCTCTGATAATTTCATTCAGATGTTCTATAAATTCCCAACGGTACTGGATTACCTGTCTTCCATACTGGACCAGCTGAATATCCCATACATCCAGAGTGCTTTCATATTCCGGCCGAAAAATAAGTTCTTTCAAAAGCTTATTTCTCTGATTAACCACTTTATTATACTGAATCAGCGCATGGACATATAATTTATTAAGCTGGCATAATTCCAGATCAACAAATCTTCTTCTCTCCGAAGGACCATTTTTTATAATATTCAGATCCTCCGGAGAAAAAAATACAACATTGACAATTCCAAACAATTCGCTTGCCTTATGGATAGGAACGCCATTGACGGCTACTCCCTTTGCTCTGTTTTTTTTCAGATGCATATCGATTCGATAAGGCACATCATTCTTTCTTACATTCAGTTTTATATGAGATTCTTCCCTATTAAACTGAATGATTTCTTTATCTTTGCTTCCTCTGTGGGACTTAGTGGTACAACACACATAAATGGATTCCAGAATATTAGTTTTTCCCTGGGCATTGTCCCCGTAAAGAATATTGGTTCCCGGATTGAAATCCATATGTAAATGTTCATAATTGCGATAATTTTTTAATTCTATGGATTCAATCATCATGGCTTTTATGCCTCAATCCTTATGGTTTCTCCATTATATTCAATTACATCTCCGGCTGTAAGCTTCTTGCCTCTCTGGTATTCCACATGGCCGTTGACCTTCACCTTACCGTCCAGAATGGCATATTTGGCGTCTACTCCGCTCTCTGCCGCGCCTGCAAGCTTCAAAGCCTGCCCAAGCTTAATATAATCTTCCCGCAGCTTGATAACTTCCATAAATTTCCTTTCTCATCATATATACCGATTTACTCAGACAGACGCCGCGTTAAAATTCACAGGTAGAATCAGATAAATGTAATTCTCGTCCTCATCTCTGATAAAACACGGAGATTTTGGATTCATCATATACAGATCCACTTCCTCATCGCTGATCATGCGGAGGGCATCGATCAAAAATCTTGGATTAAAGCCTATCATCAAATCCTTGCCGGTCTTATGAATCAATACTTCCGCATTCATAGAACCAAAGCTGGAATTCAGCTTCAGCTGCATAACATTTTCCTGAATATTGATAATAATAGGCTTCTTGTCATTCTCACGAATCAGGATACTTGCCCTGTCGATACAGTCAAGAAAATCTCTTCGATTTACAGTAACTTTAGTTTCATAATCGTTGGAAAGCATCTGCTCAATACGGAAATACTCTCCCTCAATGATTCTGGAGACAACAATCGTATCGTCAAACTCAAAGAGAATATGATTCCTGCTGAAATACACGAGAACTTCTTTCTCGTTGTCTCCGCTTAAAATCTTACTAATATCATTTAAAGTTTTGCCAGGTACAATCACTTTTAAATCACCATAATTATCTTTCAGACGAATATTTCTGATTGACATACGATGACCATCCAGAGACACCACTTTCAGAAGATCTCCGCTTACCTGGAATAATTCGCCGGTCATCATCTTATTGCTGTCATTGGGTGAGATAGAGAATATAGTCTGCCCAATCACTTCTCTCAGGCTGAACTGAGATAAACATATATAGTGATCTTTTTCTATATAAGGAAGATAGGAGAATTCTTCTCCGTCTCTTCCCGGAATATTAAAGACAGAATTATCACAGGAAATAACTGTATTAAACTTTTCATTCGACTGAATTGTAATAGGAGAATCTCCTCCGCTTAATTTCCTTACAATTTCTGACAAAAGCTTCGCATCAAGGGCTATCTTTCCTCCTTCAATGATAGTTCCCTTTACAGTTGTCTCGATGCCAAGTTCCATATCGTTGGCTGTCAGCTTGATTTGCTGATTGGATGCGTCAATCAGAATACATTCCAGAATAGACATGGTAGTCTTAGAATGAACTGCTTTCAAGACAATATTGATTCCATTCATTAAGTCATCTTTTTGAAATGTAAGTTTCATAGCTGTTGATAATTCCTTTCTGGTTGATAATGGTATATAAAACTATATATTTAAGTTCTTTTAAGAAGTATTCTTAGTAGAACAGGTTAATTTGTTAAAAACCTCAGAAAACCTGTAAATTAAAGGAAAAATTGATTTAATATCCTGTGGAAAAAGCCTTTTTTATTAAAAATAAAAATAAAAATGTCCACATGATGAAATACCGCTGGATGAAAAATATCAGTTATTCACATGTTTTAGAGCGCTTTTCCACAGGTTATTGTGGACTTAATTTTTTCTTTAATATATCTATTGTGTTAGCAAGAACAGCGTCAGTTTTTAGTTCTTTAGCTATCTTGTCTCTTCCATGAATAATTGTAGTATGATCTCTTCCGCCTAAATATCTTCCTATCAGCTGGAGAGAATCATTTGTCATATTTTGACACAGGTACATGGCTATTTGTCTTGGATGAGCGATCTCTTTATTTCTTTTTTGAGAAGAAATATCCAGGGTAGTTATTCCAAAATGATCCGCCACCACCTGAATGATTAGTTCGGAAGTTATTTTTCTCTCTGAATTTGGAGAAATAATATCTTTAAGCGCTTCTTCTGCCAGGGCAATATCAATCTCCTTATTTTTTTCAAGCTTTGAGAGAGCAACGATCTTAGTAAGCGCTCCTTCTAATTCTCTTATGTTGGATTTGATATTGGAGGCAATATATTTGATTACTTCGTTATCAATATTATAGTTCTCAAGCTCTTCCTTTTTGCGCAGAATTGCCATTCTTGTTTCATAGTCGGGAGGTTGAATATCAACGGAAAGTCCCCATTCAAACCTGGAGCGGAGCCTTTCTTCCAGAGTTTCGAAATCTTTCGGCGGTTTATCGGAAGAGATAATAATTTGTTTTTTTGATTCATATAGCGTATTGAAGGTATGGAAAAATTCCTCCTGCGTGCTTTCTTTACCGATAATAAACTGGATGTCGTCGATGAGAAGTACGTCGATATTTCTGTATTTTTCGCGAAATTCAGTAGTAGTAAAATTGTTTTTGTTTCTGATGGCATCGATCAGCTCATTGGTAAATTTCTCTGAAGTAACATAGAGAATCTTAGCGTCAGGATCATTTTTGAGTATAAAATGAGCGATGGAGTGCATCAGGTGTGTTTTTCCCAATCCCACGCCTCCATAAATAAACAGAGGATTATATACTTCTCCCGGAGATTCGGCAACAGCGAGAGAAGCGGCATGGGCCATTTTGTTATTGGCTCCCACCACAAAGGTCTCAAAAGTATAGCGGGGATTTAAATTGGCGTTTTGAATAACCGCCTGGTTAACATCGGCTGCCGATGTTTGAATCAGGTGTTTTGAGGACCTTTTTTTGTATTTAATGTCATCTTCGCTGATAAATTCGATGTTAAGCGAATAACCTGTTACTTCTGCGATAGTTACCTGCAGCTGTTTTTCATACTTTTTCTTGATTATAGCAATAAAATTAGAGCCGGAATCCGGCACAAGGATCTTGAGAACATTATGCTCTACAGAATAAGGCTTAAGCGGGAGAAGCCATGTATTATAAGAAGGTTCCATAATCTCATATTCTTCTTTTAACCGTTGAAGAATTTCTTCCCACCGGGCCTTTAAATTATCTAACATGTCACATTCTCCTAACGTGTATGAAATGCACAGGCACATAAACCCATTCTTTTTCTATTCTATAATATTTTAGGATTTTTTTCAACGAAAAATAGAAAAATGTTTGTGTATAAAATTTTGGTTTATCCACAATCTATCCACAATTTGTTGATAAGTGTTGATAAGTTTCTAACAAATACAAGAAAAATATTGACGTGGATAAGTTTATTATCTATAATCCACTTGTATTGCATTGTATCTTTGAAAGAAGAACAGTAGCAGGAGGTAAAAAATGAATAGTGGTAAAAAAGATACTCGTTGGATGACCAGTGTCGCACTTATGGCTGCAATCGTAATTTTGTTGGCAAATACGCCTCTCGGCATGATTCAGCTTCCGATTATCAAGGCGACAACTGTACACATTCCTGTCATAATTGGGGCTGTTTTGCTGGGTCCTGCGGCAGGAGCTGTTTTGGGAGCTGTTTTTGGCGTGTGTTCTATGATCAGCAATACTACGGCTCCAACTCTTTTATCCTTTGCGTTTTCTCCATTTATGAGCATGAGTGGAATCGCAGGGGCTGTTAAAGCCTTGTGGATATCTGTAGGATGCAGGATCATGATTGGAGTGGTTTCGGGATGGTTGTGGATAGTTCTCAGAAAACTGAAGGTGAATAAAACTCTGGGACTTGCCATTACCGGTTTTGTTGGATCCATGACGAACACAGTTTTTGTGATGGGAAGCATCTATATCCTGCTTGCCAGCGAATATGCTCAGGTAAAGAGTGTAGCTGTGGACGCGGTGTGGGGATTGATCATGGTGACAGTTACATCTTCTGGAATTCCGGAGGCTGTTGCGGCCATGATTCTGGTTTCAGTTATTGGAACCGCCTTGGTGTACACTGTGGCCAGAATTCCAAGCTACAATTAGGTAAGCATAATCTATATATAGAAGTAAAGAATACAATGAATACAACTTGTAGAGGCGGTTAAAATACTGCCTCTATTTTTATCAATTTCTTCTTGACTTCCTTGATTTCCTTCTATATAATTGAAACGATGTTTAATCTTAGAAGGTCTGAAAGAGGAGGTGCCAGTGCTATGAAGATGACATTTCAGCCTAAAAAAAGACAGAGATCAAAAGTTCATGGTTTTAGAGCCAGAATGAGTACTCCGGGCGGAAGAAAAGTTTTAGCTGCTAG
>CANQBN010000195.1 GCA_947588855.1 uncultured Lachnospiraceae bacterium | reverse complement strand
GGCCAGAATTACTTTCTCTTTCATGAAATGATATCCTCCTTTGAAATTTGACTTTCATAAATATACAACAGGTTGCAGAGAAATGCAAGAGGAAAATGAAAAAGTTTCGGGGATTGTATAAATATTGGTTTTAAGGGACAATTTGTTTATATTATTTTCGCTTTTTCGCTGAGGTGGAGCAGGCAGAAAAATATAATAAAATATAGTTGCATATTATTCATAAATAATGTATAATTATGAGAAATGTACAGAAAACAGACGCCAAAGGAGTGGAAGGCTGTACAAAAGGAAGAAAATGCGAAATATTTGAAAAAAGGACTTCCATTATAACAGGAAAATCACTATAATGAATAGCGCCCCTGCTTAAGAGGGTGCTTTCACGAGGCGGGGCAGCGAACTGCCTGCGGAAAATCTTTCAGATGGCAGATGGCTGATTATGAAAAACGATTCGAATGATGACAGAGCATGGACGGAGGAAAAGGAATGATCAAGGTTGGAATTATCGGTGCCACGGGATACGCCGGCGCGGAGCTGGTGCGGCTGCTTCTGCAGAGAGACGATGTGGAGATCGTGTGGTACGGTTCCAGAAGTTACGTGGGGGAAGATTTTGCTTCTATTTATAGAAATGTTGCTCATCTCATTGAGGAACCCTGCCAGGATGATGATATGGCGAAGCTTTCAGAGATTGCGGATGTGATTTTCACGGCGACGCCCCAGGGCTTCTGCGCTTCCCAGGTGACGGAGGAGATTCTGTCCCGGACGAAGATCATAGATTTGAGCGCTGATTTTCGCATTAAAGATGTGGAAGTGTATGAGCAGTGGTACAAGCTGAAGCATCCCACACCCCAGTTTCTTCCTGAGGCGGTGTATGGTCTGCCGGAGATCAACCGGGAGAAGATTAAGAAGGCCCGTCTGGTTGCCAACCCCGGCTGTTATCCCACCTGCTCCTTCCTCACGCTGTATCCCATGGTGAAGGAAGGGCTGATTGATACGGATACGATCATCATTGACGCCAAATCCGGAACCTCCGGCGCGGGAAGAAGCGCCAAGGTGCCCAGCCTGTACTGTGAGGTGAACGAGAGCATGAAGCCTTACGGCGTGGCCAGCCATCGGCATACGCCGGAGATTGAAGAACAGCTTTCCTATGCGGCGGGTAAGCCGGTGACCATCAGTTTCACGCCCCATCTGGTTCCCATGAACCGGGGAATTCTGGCCACCATTTATGGGACGCTGACGAAGCCAGTGACGGCGGAGGAAGTGAAGGCGGTTTACGATAAATATTATAAAGAGGAATATTTCATCCGGGTGATGAAGCCGGGCATGGTGCCCCAGACCCGCTGGGTAGAGGGCAGCAACTTTATGGATATCGCGTTTCAGATCGATTCCAGGACCAACCGCCTGGTGATGATGGGTGCCATTGATAATATGGTGAAGGGCGCTGCCGGACAGGCCATGCAGAATATGAATCTGATGTTCGGCCTGCCGGAAAACACAGGACTGAAGCAGATCGCGGTATTTCCGTAGAGGTTGGAGGCGCAGACCGCGGAAAACGAATCATAGAAAGACGAGGGCAGAATATGCCGGGAACCATGAGTATCCTTATCCGTGAGATGACCATGGATGATTATGATAAGGTATACGCCCTTTGGACAGGGATCCAGGGCTTTGGAATCCGAAGCATCGACGATTCCAGGGACGGTGTGGAGCGGTTTATCCGAAGGAATCCGCATACCAGCGTGGTGGCAGAGCAGAACGGCAGGATTGTCGGTTCTATCATGTGCGGACACGACGGCCGGACAGCCTGTTTCTACCATGTGTGCGTGGAAAAAAGCTACCGGGAACACGGCGTAGGCTATAAGATGGTCCGTTATGCGGTCAGGGCCCTGCGGGAAGAAGGGATCAGCAAGGTGACGCTGATTGCGTTTAAGAGAAATGAGATCGGAAACGCCTTCTGGCGCTCCCTGGGATGGACGGAGCGGGAGGATGTAAACGTCTACGACCTGGTGCTGAACGAGGAGAACATTACCCGGTTTGTCGACTGAGGGGCGAATGTCTGAAAACGGCCGTGTTCGCAAACGGATGTACATCGAAAGCAGATACGTATTGAAAGCAGATGCGTATCGAAAGTGGATGTATATCGAAAGAAGTCGTGTATCGGAAGCAGCCGTATATCGAAAGCGGTTGTGTAACGCAAGTGACCATATTCGATTGGCGGGCCGTGCCGCCGGAATGATTCTGCAAAACCCGGGTACAGCCGCCGGACGGCGGAACGGAAAGGATAAGGAATAATATGATAATCGAGGGGAATCCCAAAGAACTGGCAGCTATGGCGGAATTTCACAAGGGAAACCGCCAGGAGGGGCTACGCCTTCAGGAGGAATTTGCGGCGCAGTTTCGGGAGGAGTATAAAGACAAGGATCATTGTCCCTGCCAGAAGGCCTGCCGGTATCATGGCAACTGTAAGGAGTGCGTGGCAATTCACCGGGCCCATCAGGAGCATGTGCCCAACTGCATGCGCCCGCTGATTAACGCGAAGCTCAGGATGCTCTCCGAGCTGACGGAGCATACCATAGCCAACGAGATTCAGCCTCCCAGGGAGGTTTTGAGAAAGGAATTTCAAAAGGAAGCCGGGTAAACGCAGAAGGAGGAAGATATGCTGGAATTTCGTTATGATACACAGCTGTTAATCGAAGGTGCGGATCTGGATGAGGATGCAGTCAGCGATTACATTACGGAGCATTTTCAGGGAGACTGCCTTTTGGCTGTGGGAGACGAGGAACTGATTAAAATTCATTATCACACCAACGAGCCCTGGAAGGTGCTGGAATACTGCGCGTCTCTGGGAGAAATCTACGACATTGTAATCGAGGACATGGACAGGCAGGCAAGAGGCCTGCAAGGCTAGAACAGGAGGAAGTCATGGCGGAACTGAAATACATAGACGGCGGAGTAACAGCAGCGAGAGGATTTAAGTCGGCGTCTGCGGCAGCCGGGATCAAATACAAGGACAGGCCGGATATGGCCTTGATTTACAGCCAAATGCCCTGCGTGGCTGCAGGCACATTTACCACCAATATTGTGAAAGCGGCTCCGGTGAAGTGGGATCAGGAGATCGTGTACCATTCTCCGGCGGCCCAGGCGGTTGTCATCAATGCGGGAATCGCCAACGCCTGCACCGGCGCGGAAGGCTACGGCTACTGCCGGGCCACGGCGGAAGCGGCGGCGGACATCCTGGAAATCCCGGCAGATTCCGTTCTGGTGGCGTCCACCGGGGTTATCGGAATGCAGCTTCCCATTGACCGGATTGTAAACGGTGTGAAGGTTATGGCAGGACAGCTGAGCGGCAGCAGGGAGAGCGGCGCTGCGTCTGCCCGGGCCATTATGACCACGGACACCCAGCAGAAGGAGGCGGCTGTCCAGGTGGAGATCGGAGGAACGGTGGTTACCATTGGCGGCATGTGCAAGGGTTCCGGCATGATTCATCCTAACATGTGTACCATGCTGAGCTTTGTAACCACTGACGCGGCGATTTCCAGGAAAATGCTTCAGGAAGCCTTAAGCGAGGTCGTACCGGATACCTACAATATGGTTTCTGTGGACGGGGATACCTCCACCAACGATACGGTGCTTCTTCTGGCCAACGGCCAGGCAGGCAATCCCATGATTTTGAAAAAGGATGAAAATTACGAGAAGTTTAAGGCGGCTCTCTATTATGTCAATGAGACGCTGGCCAAAAAGATTGCCGGGGACGGAGAGGGCTGTACGGCCCTGTTTGAGGTGAAGATCGTAGGGGCCGAGACAAAAGCCCAGGCGGTGACGCTGGCCAAGTCGGTTATAACCTCCAACCTGACCAAGGCGGCCATTTTCGGGCATGACGCCAACTGGGGCCGGATTCTCTGCGCCATGGGATATTCCGGAGCCCAGTTTGATCCGGAGAAGGTGGATCTGTTCTTTGAGAGCGCGGCCGGAAAGCTTCAGATTATTGAAAACGGCGTGGCGGTGGATTACAGCGAGGAGGAAGCCACAAAGATTCTCTCGGAGCCGGAGGTTACGGCCATTGCCGACATCAAAATGGGAAACGCCGCGGCTACGGCCTGGGGCTGCGATTTAACCTTTGATTATGTGAAAATCAATGCGGATTACCGGTCGTAGGGCTGAAGCCTGGCTGCGGCCTGAGAGAAGGTTATAACGAATCTGGCGGATCTGTCGGATCAGATTTCATGGCGTTTTTACAGTCTGAAGGATACGCGATATACTATTATAAATAAAAGAGGTTACAGGTTATGGAATTGGATCAGAATATTATGCGCAAGGCGGCGGTCCTTGTGGAGGCCCTGCCTTACATCCAGCGGTTTAACCGGAAGATCATTGTGGTGAAATACGGCGGCAGCGCCATGGTGGACGAGGAGCTGAAGCGCTGCGTCATCCAGGACGTGGTTCTTCTGAAGCTGGTTGGCTTTAAGCCGATTATCGTTCATGGCGGCGGCAAGGAGATCAGCAAATGGGTAAATAAGGTGGGCATGGAACCCCGCTTTGTAGGCGGACTCAGGGTGACAGATGAAGCCACCATGGAGATTGCCGAGATGGTGCTGAATAAAGTAAATAAAAGCCTGGTTCAGCTGGTCAACGAGCTGGGCGTCAAGGCTGTGGGCATCAGCGGCAAGGACGGAATGATGCTGAAATGTCATAAGAAATATTCCGGCGGACAGGATATCGGTTTTGTAGGCGAGGTCAAGGAGGTAAATCCGAAGGTCATCTACGACCTGTTGGAGAAGGATTTCCTTCCGATTATCTGCCCCATCGGCTACGATGATAATTATTTAAGCTATAACGTAAATGCCGACGATGCGGCCTGTGCCATCGCCAAGGCGGTGAAGGCGGAGAAGCTGGCGTTTCTGACGGATGTGGAAGGCCTGTACCGGGATTTCAATGATAAAAATTCCCTGATCTCAGAGCTTTTGGTAGACGACGCCCAGGCTTTTGTGGACAGCGGGCAGCTGGGCGGCGGCATGCTTCCCAAGCTCCAGAACTGTATTGACGCCATCCGGGAAGGCGTATCCCGGGTGCATATCCTGGACGGGCGGATACCCCATTGTCTTCTGTTGGAGATTTTCACCAACAAGGGAATCGGCACCGCCATCTTAAATTCCAGGGAAGAGCGGTATTATTACGGTGAAGATAAGCCGGAGTAAGGCGATTATTGCGCCGCATGAGTGTCCAGAGAATAAATATATGGAAGGTAAGTCAGAAAGCTGAGTGGCCGGAGAATCAGAGACCAGAGGATCAGAGACCGGAGAATCAGAGACTGGAAAGGATTATATTATGGAAAAGAAACTGGAAAGGGAAGCCGCCATTGAGAAGGCGGAGCAGATTCTGTATAAAACCTACAACCGGTATCCTGTGGTGTTTGACCACGGCGAGGGTGTCAGGTTATATGACACGGAGGGAAAAGAATACCTGGATTTTGCGGCGGGAATCGCTGTTATAG
>CANQBN010000194.1 GCA_947588855.1 uncultured Lachnospiraceae bacterium | reverse complement strand
GACAACTGTGTCGTAGGCGGCGTCCCGGCGAAGAAGATAAGGGATATTGAAAACGATGTTTGAATAAGGGTGTGGGATTCCCGTACACTGGATGAAGCAGGAGTATCTCGGACGGATGGTGAACTTCGAGACCCACCGGCAGTCATACAAAAACAAGCGGAAAATCGAGAACCCGCCGGAGCAATACGGAACTGTGGCATGACCGAAATCATGCCGCACTCCGAAAGCAATCTGAACTTGTTTTATTGGACGCTCCCTTGACGCGTTTTTTGTATTGGATAAAGTATTGATTTTATCCAGTATTTATGATAAAAATATACGAAGCGGTTATATTCTGGTATTCATAGTTTCATAATTTAAAATCCATGTGATTACATGACAACATAATATGTTTATCCGGGCAGCCGGGGGACGTGCTCTCATCCCGTTCCGAGTCTTGCGGAAGGTGGTGATTATTATGAGTACATACGAGGAATTTATGGTGATACTGACCATTGGTTTGTTGATCTGTGCGGTTCTGAGTCTGAAAAATAAGAAATAGCCGTCCTGCTCTTGGGGAGTTGACGGCTGTTTCCTAACCTGATATTTCACCGGGACGGGTGAACCGCATTCACCTTCCGGCTGTCCTGATAAGCATATTATATGCGATAATGGCTGAGATTTCAAGTGCAAAGTTGCGGATGATGAATTATCGCTGCTTCTTCGCCTCAAGATAATCGTTAAGCTCCGCATTGGGAATATCGGTGATAAACATATGCCCGGGGGCGTGTGTGATAACGATGGGAGGCTTGGCGTTCTCTACCGCGGCCTGAGGTGTGACGCCGCAGGGCCAGAACACCGGGATCTCGCCGGGATAGATATCTACAGCCTCGCCGTAATCCGGTTTCATCACGTCGGCGACGCCGACCTCTGCCGGGTCGCCCATGTGAACCGGAGCGCCGTGGACGTTAGGCATTTTTACAGTGATATCATAAGCTTTCTGCGCGTTTTCCGGCGTCATGGGACGCATGGAACATACCATGGGGCCTTCGAAGGGACCGGCTTTCACCGTCTGGATATTGGTCTTGTACATAGGCACATTGCGGCCCTGGGCGATATGGCGGACCTCGATGCCGGCTTTCATCAGCGCTTCCTCAAAGGAGAAGGAGCAGCCGATGAGGAAACCGGTGTAGCCGTCCTTCCAGTATTCGGAAGCGTCCGTAATTTCTCTGGTGAATACACCGTTCTCATATACCCGGTAGCGGGGAATGTCCGTAACGATATTGCCGCCTTCTCCCATGTCGTGAGTCTCCGGCGTGTCGCGGATGATTTCCAGAATCGGGCAGGGGAAGGGATTGCGGCGGGCGTACTCCTCAAAGTCGGCGGAGTATTCCGGCGGCAGGATCACCAGATTTGCCTGGGCATAGCCGCGGCACATGCCGGCGGTGGGGAAATCAATTTTTCCTTCCCGGATCAGGCCGCGCACCTGGACGGGAGACATGTCTACATAGGGCGTAATGTCAAATCTCATAAATATTCCTCCTTTTTGTCTCAAACGTTTAAGGTCACAAACATTTAAGCATTCTGCGCAGATATTTCCGATTCAATGTCGGGTGCATAAATATAAATACTATCTGTAACATTATAACACAGAAGCCATTCGGATTTCAATGAGAGAATGAAACCAGTCAAAGGAAAAGCACCAAAGACAGTGTTGCGGCGGCGTTCTTTTTGTGATATTGTAATTGTGTGATATTTATGAAAGAAAGACGGAAAGTTTTGATGGCTTCCAGGAAGGAAAATTGGATGGCTGATAACGGGAAATGGCGCATAGAAGAAAAATATGCAGATCCTTTCGCCGAATATTTGGTGTCCGGGGAACCGGGCAGGGCAGATAAGGCTTATGCATGGCAGACGGCTATCGGTTTGCAGGATGTTGATCAGCTGCGGACGTCGGAGTATCTTCTGAATACGGCCAGGGAAAATATTGAGGGGGATATCAGTATTGAAGAGGCTGTTCTGCGCATTGAGAATTATTATGAGGTGAGTAAATGCCATCAGCCGGAGCGGACAGAAGAGGCGGATAAGGTTTCTGTAAGAATAGCGGAGATCCTTTCGGAGAATTCCTTTGTGTTTTCCCCGGCCCAATACATTTCCATTCATAAAAGGCTGTTTCAGGGTATATACCAGCATGCCGGAAAGATACGCGATTATAATATTTCCAAAAAGGAATGGGTGCTTAACGGTGCGTCTGTAATATATGGAGGCGCGTCAGAGCTTCGCGAAACGTTGGAGTATGATTTTCGAATGGAACGAGAATTCAGTTATGCGAATCTGTCCATGAGCGAGATTATCACCCATCTGTCCCGATTTATATCGAGGCTTTGGCAGATCCATATATTCGGAGAGGGAAACACCCGTACAACCGCAGTCTTTTTCATTAAATATATCCGCTCGCTGGGCTTTTATGCTGCAAACGATGTTTTTGCGAAGAACGCCTGGTATTTTCGGAACGCGCTTGTGCGGGCAAACTATTCCGATCTCAGCGCGGGAATACACGAAGATTTGTCTTATCTTGAAAATTTTATCCGTAATTTACTTATGGGTGAAACTCACGAACTTAAGAACAGATATCTCCATATTTCATGGAAGAAAACAGGCTGTTCAGATGAAAAACAGCCCATTAAACAGCCCATTAAACAGCCCATTGAAAATAACAGCCTTTTGAATATCCTTGAGTTTAAAAATATATCCTCAAGATCCAGGGCAAACATAGTTAAGCTTTACCATGAATTTGGAAGAGAAAAAATTTTTGGACGCAGCGACGTGATGGGTGTGCTGGACATTACCGAACGACCGGCCACCGCTCTGATCGGCAAAATGTATGATCTGGCTCTTACAGAGCGCATAACAGGCGCCGGAAAAGGGAAATATCGCTTCATTTTGTAATTATTGGCGAGGCTGGTTATTGTTTATTCCGGGCAGAAAAAACGTTTATATCAATTATAGGGAAGAAAGACGAGGTACTACATATGATTTCATTTGAAAGTGACTATACGACCGGGGCGCATCCGGCGATTCTTAAGAGACTTATGGAGACCAACATGGAGCCTGCGTCGGGATACGGAAGCGATGCATATACGCAGCGGGCCATCGCCGGAATTCGGGAGGCCTGTCAGTGCCCCCAGGCCCAGGTTTATCTTGCCGTGGGAGGGACACAGACCAATCAGCTGGTGATTTCCACTATGCTGAAATCTTACGAGGGAGTAGTGGCTGCGGAGACTGGCCATGTAAGCGCCCATGAAGCGGGGGCTATTGAGTACAGCGGCCACAAGGTGCTTACGGTTCCCGGACATATGGGGAAGATGGAGGCGGGAGAACTGAGAGCTCTTCTGGAAAGCTTTTATGCGGATGGCAATCATGAGCATATGGTGTACCCGGGAATGGTCTATATCTCTTATTCTACCGAGTATGGAAGCCTCTATTCTAAAAGCGAGCTGGAAGAACTGCATGGGATTTGCGCGGATTACAGGATCCCTCTCTATATCGACGGGGCGCGGCTTTCCTACGGCCTGACCAGCAGTCAGGCGGATGTGACCATGGCCGATATTGCCCGGCTTTCTGATGTATTTTATATTGGAGGTACCAAAGTGGGAGCCCTGTGCGGCGAGGCCATTGTGTTTACGAAGGAAAATATGCCGGAGCATTTTCTCACCATGGCCAAGCAGAGGGGAGCCCTCCTGGCCAAAGGACGGCTTCTGGGAATCCAGTTTGACACGCTGTTTACCGATGACCTGTACCTGGAGAACGGCCGCCATGCCAACCGTCAGAAGGATAAACTGGTGGAGATTCTGAAGCGGGCCGGTCTGACCTTCTATTATGAATCTCCCACCAACCAGCAGTTTGTTATCCTGGAAAATGAAAGGCTGAAGGAGATTGAGAAGGAAGTTGCCGTCAGTTTCTGGGAGACCTATGACGAGAAGCATACCGTAGTGCGTTTCGCCACAAGCTGGTCCACCACAAATGAGGATCTGGAAATTCTCGAACAAATATTGATGAAATAAGAAGGTGAAGATTATGAATATGAAGAGGAAATATGCCTCGCTTATATGGGCATTGACTGTTATGCTGGCAGCGTCCGTTTTTGTCGGCTGCGGAAAGAAATATGAGCCTGCAGCAACTTCACAGACCGGATCACAGGTGACTATCTCAGAGGAGACAGTACTGGAAGAAGTAACGACGAAAGAGATGGAATTAGAAGAGACATCGGAAGATTTGACGGCGGAGTCAGAATCGGCGGCATCACAGGAATCTTCTTCCGATGATCAGGAGGAAGAGACGGCCGGCTTCTCCTTTGGGGATGTGGCCGGCATGGAGTTTTATTTCAGCAGCGGCGCAGGCGGCTGGTATGAAGTACTGCACATCAAGGAGGACGGAACCTTCACCGGACATTTCCAGGATTCCAACATGGGGGAAATTGGGGAGAATTATCCCAACGGGGTCCTGTATTACAGCGATTATAACGGAAGCTTCACAACGCCGGAGAAGGTGGACGACACCACCTGGCGTTTCCGAATCGCCCAGATCAATTATCCTTTTGGAACCGAAGAGAAGATCATTGACGGAACCCTTTACCGCTACAGTACAACCTACGGTCTGGAAGACGCCAAAGATCTTTACATGTATCTTCCGGGAGCGAAGCTGGCCGACCTCCCTCAGGAGTTTCTGAACTGGGTGGGATATCACAATCCGGAATCTATTGCCGGTGAAGAACTGACCTTTTACGGCCTTTACAATGCGTATGCCCAGACCGGGTTCCAGTCTTATAAATATGAACCGGAGCCGGCTTCCGCAGCCAGCGAGGCCGCAGCGGGAGAAGAGCCAGGAGTTACGGTTGCCGCGTTTATCCGTCATGCGGAGGAGGCATCGGCAGGCCTGGAGGAATCTCTGCAGAATGGCTCCATGAGCCAGGCGGACATGAACCAGACGTACATGGAAATTTATACGATCTGGGACGAGACTCTGAACGCGGTCTGGTCGATCCTGAAAGAAAACCTGGATGAAGAGAGCATGGCCAATCTTACGGCGGATGAACGGGCCTGGATTGCGGAGAAGGAGCAGGCGGTTCAGGAGGCTGCGGCGGAATACGAGGGCGGAACCATGCAGCCTCTGGCAGCCAACTCCACGGCTGCGGAGATGACGAAAGAACGTGTCTATGAACTAGCCAAATATGTGAATGTGTGGCAGTGATAAGCGAACCATATGGCAGAGAAAGACCGAAGGAACGATAGTTTAAATATGCGATGGCAGGACTGCGGCCGGCTGCGGCCGGCCCAAAGAAGACGGTAACCGGAAAACAGAATAAAAGAATTGTATAAACTGTCCATACTGTGTATGGGCAGTTTATCATTTCCCGTCAGAAAACACACATTTCCCGTCAACGTAATTGACACGAATGTGGCAACATGATAAACTTGCACTGATTTTTAAGAATTATTTTTATGCAAAAGGAGGGAAATGTATGAAGGCAAAGCAGGCGTTTAATCCCTATCTCCCCAGCTGGGAATATGTACC
>CANQBN010000193.1 GCA_947588855.1 uncultured Lachnospiraceae bacterium | reverse complement strand
AAACAGTACGGTGAAACCGGAAATCAAAAGGGTTCCTGCCAGAATGGCCGGATGATAATGGAACACCGCCCTGCGGACTCCCGCTATCTCTGCGCCGATCACATTGATGCCTTTCATGGCTCCGACCGTAAGGAGAATCCCTGCAAGTGTCCCGGCCAGAACCGCTGGAAACGCCAGAAGCGCCGCTTCCTGGAGAAGACAGGTCCGAATCTGCCGCGGCGTGGCCCCGATGCTGGAAAAAATACCGAACTGGTGAATCCGGTCGTTCATGGACACGGCAAAGGAAGTATGAATCACCAAAATCATGGCGAAGCATACGGTCAGGATCACGGCGAAATCCAGAGGCAGCAGGCGCCACGGAGCCATGTCTTCGGTCACCTGTCCCTGCCATTCCCCTTTCGCCGCAATGCCGGCAAGCTGATCCAGCCAGAGATTGTAAAACAGGCTGCACAGAAAGGACAGAAACAGAGAGGCGATAAACACGCCAACCATGACGGACAGGCTGGAAGCTTTGTTATTTTTGATATAACTCCGGGAATAATCTTTCCACATATCGGTCACCTCCGCCTCTCGTCGGCAATGATCCGGCCGTCTTCCAGGGTGATGATCCGGTTCGCCTCCAGGGCAATCTTCTCATCGTGGGTGATCAGAATGATGGTCTGACTGAACTTCCGGTTGGACAGCTTCAGCATATCCATGATTTCCCGGGAATTTTGCCGGTCCAGGTTGCCTGTTGGCTCGTCGGCCAGAAGAAGGACCGGCCGGTAGATCAGAGACCGGGCAATGGCCGTTCTCTGCTGCTGGCCGCCGGACAGCTGTCCGGGAAGGGCCTCCAGTTTCTCATTCAGTCCCAGAGAAGTCACAATTTTATTCAGATATTCCAGATCCGGTTTCTTTTTGTCCAGCAGAAGAGGCATGAGAATGTTCTGACGAACCGTCAGTGTGGGAATCAGATTATAGAACTGGTAGATTAATCCTACTTTTCTGCGCCGGAAAATGGCCGCCTCCGTAGGATTCAGGGACGCCAGGTCGGTGCCGCCCACCATGACCGTTCCTGATGTAGGCTTGTCTACCGTCCCCAGAATATGCAGAAGCGTGGATTTGCCGGAGCCGGATGCCCCGATGATTGCCGCGAACTCGCCTTTTTCCACAGTCAGATCGATTCCGTCCAGGGCTTTCACCTGGCCGGCGCCGGAGCCATACACCTTCGTTATCTTTTCGCATCGCAACAGTTCCATGATCTTGTCCCCTTTCCATCGTTACGAAGAATCATCGTCAGCTACGGTTCATCCCGCTTCGATTGCGATTCCGCCGCAGACTGTTCTCATAATACGACTATAACAGATGAAAGTGACAATTCAGTGACAATAGAAATGAATTTCGAAACAGGCGCCTCCCTCCGGCAGATTGAAGGCGCGCAGAGTGCCGTTCTGAAGCTCAGTGATTTCTTTTGCCAGAGCCAGGCCGATACCAATGCCGTTCCCTTTCTCATTCTCTCCCCGGTAGAATCGCTCAAACAGGTGGGGAAGGTCTTCCGCCGCAAATCCATTTCCGTTATCCCAAATCCGGATCTGCGTATAGATCGGGTTCTGCTCATAATGGCAATGGATCACGCTACCCTCCGGCGAGTGTTCCCCGCAGTTTTTCAGCAGATTCATCACCGCTTCCATAGTCCATTCCAGATCAGCGCAGATGCGGACCGCGCCCAGCTCCGGTACCTCCGCCGTGACTTTCTTCTGCTTCAAGAACTCTTGAAGATTGTCGGCAGCCAGCATAAGAAGGGTAAACACATCCACGTCCTTCGGTTCCAGAGGAAGAGTTCCGGAATCCACCCGGGCCAGAAGAAGCAGGGACTCCTCCAAGTGGGTAAGCCGGGAAAGCTGGAGTTCCATTTTCGCCAGTTCATCATCACAGTCCAGAAGGTTCTTTCCCGACGTTGGTCTTTTCTCTGATAATGCCTCTTCCTCAGAAAACAGTTCACGCCCGGATACTATCCTTCCCTTCGTCAGCGTTTTCCTCTGCTCTCTCATCATCTGCAGAGACAGTGACAGGGAGGTAATGGGTGTTTTCAGCTGATGAGCAATATTGTACAGATTATCCGCATACCGGCGCCTGGCGTCCAGAGCGGCGTCTCTGGTCTCATAGAGGGACGTGACCGTCTTGTAAATTTCGTCCTGCAGTTTGGAAAGCTCGCCCTCCCGGTTCTCAAGAACCGTCTCCGGATTTCCTGTATTCACTTTTTCCAGATATTCAGCAAGCTGCTGAATCTGCCGGTTCTGTCTCCGCCGCCAAATGGCCAAAACCGCGGCGGCAGCGATGACAATGCAGACAACCAATACCATACTCATAGGTTTCTCCTGAACGCCAACGGCACATAAGGACGTTGTTTAACGTATGCCCATCTTCCAATTGCGCTTCTCCCACTACGTCTCTTCCATGCGATAGCCGATACTCCGCACCGTCCGGATACACTCCGGATTGTGCAGCTTTTCCCGCATACGTTTCATTGTGACGGTGAGGGTATTGTCATTCACGTAATTTTCATTATCGTCCCAAAGATGCTGAAGAATGCTTGCTCTTGTGACCGTCCGCCCCTTGTTGCGCATCAGCAGGAGAAGCAGCTGATACTCCATCGGGCTCAGGGAAATCTCCTGAGCGTCCAGAGACGCCGTCATCCGCCGGCAGTCCATGGAAATCGGTCCGCAGGACAGATACTCCTTCTCCGCGCCGCCTGCTCTTCGAAGCAGAGCGCAGATTCGGGAATAGAGGACTTCCAGATCAAAGGGTTTCACCACATAATCATCGGCTCCGTTCTGAAAGCCGGAGACCATATCGCGGGAATCCCCTTTCACTGTGAGAAAAATCACCGGCAGATCCGCCCACTGCAGACGAATCCACCGGCAGAAGCTGTCTCCTCTTCCATCCGGCATATTCCAGTCGACCAGCACGCAGGAAGGAACCTTCCGCTGCAGAAGCTCCCGGGCCTCCGCAACCGTCGGCAGCACCGTCACCCGGAAACCTTTTTCCTCAAGATACAGTTTCACCGTCTGGGCGATGGACCTATCATCCTCCAGATAACAGATTTCAATCATGGGATCCTCCTCCCAACAGCCGCTTCAGCATTTCCGCTCTCCTGCCATGGCGGCTCCCAGAATCAGCACAGCGCCGATCACATTGGTCAGATTCATGGTTTCTCCCAGCACAAAAACGGACAAAAGAATCGCCGTGGCCGGGTCGATATAACTCAGCAGGGCGATGGTCTGCCCCGGCAGGTCTTTCATGGAAGAAAAATAGATCCAGTAGGCAAATCCGGTGTGGATCACACCTACCACAATGAGAAGTCCCACTGTCCCCCAGGTCCAGGAAACCGCGCCTATATTCTCCGTAAGACAGGTATAGGGCAGCAAAATCAGAGCCGCGGAAGCCAACTGAATAACCGTAGTATCATAGGAAGAAATCTCTTTCAGGAATTTATTCATCAGCATTACGCCTGCATAGAAGGCGGCGGCGCCGATGCCCAGAAGGATACCAATCGTATTTCGCCCTGTGTCAGAGAGAACCGCAGATGATAAAAGATCTCCGGACTGATTTTCAACCGAACCTGCTCCTATAGGAACAAGGCCGGAGATCAAAAGCATACCCGCAAAGGCCGCCAGGATGCAGCAGACCCTCCGCGCTGTCAGCGGCTCCTTCAGAATGACCGGCGACAACGCCATGACAAACACGGGAGCCAGATAATAGCACAGAGTCGCGATGGAAACCGTGGTATAGCGGTAGGATTCAAACAGGAGAATCCAGTTAATCCCGATGGCAATCCCGGACGGAATCAGCCAGCGGGCATTGCGTCTGACCGCCGTCCCTGACAGCCTTCTGCCGCTTCCCGCCATGACCAGGAGCAAAAATGCGGAACCGATCACGCCCCTCACCAGGGCAATCAAAGAAGACGGCAGATTGATCCACCGGACAAACAGGCCGATGGTGCCGAAAATCAGCATGGCAGATACAAATTTTATCTTAGGCAGAGACATAGGCTTCCCTCTGACAGCTTTCGTTTTCAGATAACTCCTTTGGTGGACAGCACTTCGCTGATCCGCTCATCGTACCGGGTGGCGTCGTCCAAGGCCTTGGCAAAAGCTTTAAAGGCTCCTTCGATAATATGATGGTTGTTGAATCCGTTTAACTGTCGGATGTGCAGATTCATCTCGGCTCCGTAGGATACCGCGTAGAAGAACTCCCGCACCATCTCCGTTTCCAGCTCTCCCACCTTTTCCCGGTCCAGATTCAAATCATACGCCAGATACGGCCTGCCGCTCAGGTCGATGGCACACAGAATCAGCGCGTCGTCCATGGGAAGAATCCGGGAACCGAAGCGAACGATTCCTTTTTTATCTCCCACTGCCTCCCTGATGGCTTTTCCCAGAACGATTCCAGTATCCTCCACGGTGTGATGGGTGTCCACCTGCAGGTCGCCCTCCACATTTACGCGCAAATCAAAAAGTCCGTGGCGGGCAAAGCCGTCCAGCATATGATCGAAAAATCCGATTCCTGTGGAGATATCGGATCGGCCGCTTCCGTCCAGATTCAGACTCAGGGCAATCTTCGTTTCCTTCGTATTCCGCTCTATGTTCGCTGTTCTTGCCACCGCGTTTTTCCTCCGTTCTATATTCGCTGTTCTTGCCAACACGTTTCCCGCCGGTTACAGCCTGGGTTTTATCCTATTCTCCCTCACACTCTCAGCGACACCTTCCCCCACACTTTCGGCTGTACCTCTCGCAGCATTCCCTGATGGTTACTCGAACCGCACCCGGATGGAATTGGCGTGAGCCGTCAGATGTTCCGCTTCTGCAAAAGCGATGATGTCCTCATGGGCCGCCTCCAGGGCCTCCCGGGAATAATAGATTACACTGGATTTCTTGATGAAATCGTCTACGCCCAGAGGCGAAAAGAACTTGGCGGTTCCGTTGGTGGGAAGCACATGATTAGGTCCGGCAAAATAATCTCCAAGGGGCTCAGAACTGTACTCTCCGATAAAGATGGCGCCTGCGTTCTGAATCTTCGTCATCCCTTCAAAGGGGTTGGCCGTCACGATCTCCAGATGTTCCGGGGCAATCTCATTGACCACGGCGATAGCCTCGTCCATATCTTTCGCTACCAGAATATAGCCGAAATTCGCCAGGGATTTCTCCAGAATCTCTTTCCTGGAAAGCTCCTTCAGAAATCCGTCGACTTCGGCAGAGACCGCTTCCGCAAGATTCCTGCTGGTGGTCACCAGAATGGCGCTTGCCAGCTCGTCGTGCTCCGCCTGAGAAAGCAGGTCCGCCGCCACATACCGGGGATTGGCCGTCTCATCCGCCAACACCAGAATCTCGCTGGGACCGGCAATGCTGTCAATGCTCACATGACCGTAAACCGCCTTCTTGGCCAATGCCACGAAGATATTGCCGGGGCCTACGATCTTGTTCACTCTGGGAATGGATTCCGTCCCGAAGGCCAACGCCGCGATTGCCTGAGCCCCGCCTACCTTGTAGACCTCTGTGGCGCCGGCCAGATGGGCCGCC
>CANQBN010000192.1 GCA_947588855.1 uncultured Lachnospiraceae bacterium | reverse complement strand
GATCACCTGGTCCATGTCATAATACCGATATTCTCCCAGGCGGCCGCCGAAGAGGACGTTTTGCTCCTGCTCCGCCAAGGCTTTATACTCTGTGTACAGCGCGCCGTTCTTCTCATCGTTCACTGGGTAATAGGGCTCGTCGCCGGGTTTCCACTCAGCGCTGTATTCCCGGCTAATCACTGTTTTGCCGGGCTCCCCCGCGCCGGACTCGAACCATTTGTGCTCGATGATTCGGGTCCAGGGCGTCTCCCGGTCCGTGTAGTTCACCACCGCATTTCCCTGGAAGCTGGGCTTGTCCAGCTCTTCCGTCTCAAAGCGCACCTTCCGGTATTCCAGGGCCCCCAGCCTGTAGCCGAAGTATTCGTCGATGGCTCCGGTGTAGACCACCTTTTCCGCCAGCTCGTCCAGTTCCTCCTTGTGCTCCAGGTAATCCACCCCCAGCCGGACTTCGATGCCCTCCAGCATATTCTCCACCATCTGGGTATAACCGCCCACGGGGATGCCCTGATAGAGCGCGTTGAAGTAGTTGTTGTCGTAGGTAAAGCGGACGGGCAGGCGCTTGATGATGAAGGACGGCAAGTCCTTGCAGTCCCGGCCCCACTGCTTTTCCGTGTAGCCTTTGACCAGCTTTTCGTAGATATCCGTCCCCACCAGGGAAATGGCCTGCTCCTCCAGATTCCTCGGCTCGGTGATGCCCGCGGCTTGCCTCTGTGCTGCGATCTTTGCCTCTGCTTCTTCCGGTGTAGTCACGCCCCACATCCGGTTGAAGGTGTACATATTGAAGGGCAGGGAGTAGATCTCGCCCTTGTAGTTGGCAATAGTCCCCAGTTTAAAATTGTAAAACCTGGTGAAGCGGCTCACATACTCCCAGACCTGCTGGTCATTGGTGTGGAAAATATGAGGGCCGTATTTATGGACGTTGATGCCGGCCTGCTCATAGGTATACACGTTCCCGGCGATATGCTCCCGCCGGTCTACCACCAGGCATTTCTTTCCGGCACATCTGGCCCGCTCGGCGAACACCGCACCGAACAGCCCCGCGCCGACGATCAGATAATCATACGGTTTCATTTCTCCACTCCTATGTAATACTGTTTTCTTACCGCTTTAGCAGCGGGCGAAGTTCCGAATTGATAAGTCTCGCGATAGCGATTCCCACCGGTCTTGGCGTGTGCCGGAAAATCCAGCGCAGGGCAAACTTGCTGGCGCCCGGCCGATCCGGCCATTTTTCCGCCCCGTTCCAAGCCGTCCGGTCGCGGAAGCTCTCCCATTGCGTCCGGTACGGATGGGTGCTGCTCTGTACCCACGGCCTGGGCGTCAGGAATGAGCTGGTAAGATGGACGATCACCGGGGCCGTCTTAGCCGCTTCGATCTCCCGTCTGGAATAGCTCCAACTGTCTGCCCGAAAGCGCTGGGCTTCCTCATAGGAAAAGTCATAGCACAAGGTCGATACATTGTATTTAGCCGGCAGCGTCAGGAACTGGCCCCGGAACACCTCGTTGATCACACCCTGGTCCACATAGGGCACGCGGCCCTTGTGGCGGCGGATGCAGTCCAGGGACTTCTCCAGTGCTCCGGCATCCCGCCAGGCGTCCAGGTCCATAAGCATCACGCCGGAGTTGTAGTATTTGTCAGTGGGCGCAAGTCCCACATTTTTCTTTTGCTGGCCGCTCATGGGTTCGGCCACAGCTGCACAAGGCATCCCTACTGTGTCTGTATTCCACAGTTCTGTGAGTGGACCCAAGATCAGCATATCGCAGTCCAAATAGAGAATGTCATGAAGCCAGAAAAGCAGCTGCGGCGCAAACAGCCGCGCATAGGCAGCTATGCTCCAGAATTGAGCGTCTATGGACAGTTTCCTTTCCAGTTCTTCCCCGGTAAAATCCACGAAGCGTAGGTCCCTGCCGTGTCGTTCGGCAATTTCGCTGAGCTTACGCCGGTTCTCCTCAGAGAGTTGATTGGCGAGGATGTAGACGTTCAGATCTTCCAACTCTCTGTTTGCGGTATACAGAGATTCCATGGACACGCCCGCCAGCATTGCGTATTTGTTGTCGCAGGCATATACAACGTCGCGCCCCATTTACGCAGCCCTCCCATCGAAGGACCACTGCTCCTCTACTTGAGCAAGTACCAGCGCCCGCTCACTCGCGGGCAGGTATTCAGTTAGGCGTTGTACCCCCCCCCAGTGGAATTTATTGCCATTTCATGGGGCGCAGGCTGCATTTCTGCAACCTCTTCATAGAACCTCACAAATGTTTCCTTCATGACATCGGTGTTATAGGTTCTCAGCACATCCGCATAGGCCGCCTCCGGCAGCTCTGCAGGGAAATGCCGCATGGCGTCCCTGATCCTTGCGGCGTAGTCCTCCGCCGTGTCGCAGACATAGCCGTTTGCGCCATCCCGGATCACGCTCTTGTTGCCCATGGTGTCGCTCACCAGGCACAGCTTTTTCAGATGCATATTTTCCAGCAGGCTCATGGCGATCGCCTCGCCGTAAGAGCAGAGGACAAAGGCGTCGGCCCCTTTGGCGATAGCCAGGGCCTCATGGCGGGGCTTCCAGCCGGTGACCTCTATGTTCGGCGCGGTCAGCTGCTCCCGCAGCTCTCCGTCGCCGATCCATAGGAATCTCGCCTCCGGCACCAGCTCCGCGATCCGGTTGAAAAGCTCCGGCCGTTTCTGCTTGCAGATCCTGCCAAGGGAAAAAACCGTGAAACGCTCGTTTTTGACCGGCTCGATACCGTCCAGCGCGGCGGACAGTTCCCGCAAATTGATACCTGTCTCGATATAGGCGGTGTGTTTGCACAGCTTCTTGGCTTCCGTATCCTCGCTCTCGCAGCAGGTAAGAGTGATATGATCGGTATGTCCGAGGATTTTTTCCATGGCCAGGTAAATCGTACTTTTGACGCCCGGGCCCATGAGAATGTGTGCGTAACCGTGAGGCGTGTAGAGTACAGGGATGTTCTTTCCGTTGAACGCCAGACGCCCAATCCCTCCGGCAATTGAGGAGTGTAGATGGATAATGTCCGGTTGGATTTCATTTGCTATCGCCCTCAATCGTTTTATCACGCGGACATCATTGAAAACGTCGGCGATCCCTTTTCCGAAATTCGGTATCTCGATCAGATGAATGCGCCTATCTAAAAGCTCCCTATAATTTCCCGGCGTTTGCTTTCGGATAGAATATGCCAGATACACATCAAAGCTCTCGCACATATCGTTACACAATTGGGAGAGATAAGCAAAAACGCCGCCGGTAAAGGATTCACATACCATCAGTATTTTTTTCAAGCCGCCGCGCCTCCTTCCTCAAGGAATGCGCAGACCGCCAGCACCCGCTCCCTCGCGGGCAGGTATTCAGTTAGGAGTTGTACCCCCCCCCCAGTGGGATTTTTTACCATTTAAGGCGGACATCTCGTTTTTGTACAGCTGCTCATATTTTCCCGCCATTACATGTTGATTCAGTTCTTTCTCTACACGGGCGCGGGCTTTATCCAGCATAGCTTGGTCGATGCCCTCGGTTTGCAGTTTTTCAAACAGCGCTATATATTCATCCAGCGTATCGCAAAGATAACCTGTTCTGCCGTTTTCAATTGCGTCAACGTTTCCGGGGATCTTACTCACCACACAGAGCCGCTTTAAATACATGGCTTCCATGATGGAAAACGCCAGGCCCTCGTACAGCGAGGTAAGGAGAAACACCGAAGTGCCCATCATAACATCAAGCGCTTTGTCTTTTGGCAACCAGCCTGTCACTGTAATGTTGGGGCTCTTCAGCTGGTCCTCCAATTCGCCGCCGCCTATCCAGATAAACTGGATGTTTGGGAATCTTTCAGCGATCTGATTGAACAGCTCCGGATTCTTCTGCCCTACTACGCGCCCCAAGGTGCACACTTTGATCTCCTGTGGGCGCTGCTCGATATCGAGTCCAAATCGGTCGAGCTCAGTCGGGTCGATGCCATTATTGATATAGGTCGCCCGCCGCGATACCTGCCGGGCCGAATCATATTCGCCCTTGCAGGATGCTACTGTTACGCTGGGGCGCATGCCAAGGATGCTTTCCATCACATAGTACATCTTCCGCTTGGCAGCGCTGCACTGGTACATCAAGAAGCTGTACCCCTGCGGACTGTAAAAGATGGGGATCTTTTTGCCGTTCAAGGCCAGGCGGCCGATGGCCCCTGCCTTGGAGGAATGCAGATGCACAACGTCTGGCTGCACGTCTTTCACGACTTTTTGTAGTTCCTTGCAGACCTTTAAGTCCATCGAAGGGCTGATCTCGCGTGTAAGAAATTTCGATTCGATAAAAACCGTACCCGGCTTAAAAATTTCTTTGTAGTTCTTGGGGGTCGTGGGGCGCATGGCATGGAAGATATACATCAGTATATCTTCGTTTGCACCGTTCACCATGCCCTGCAAGGCGCCGAAAACGCCGCCGCAGAAAGCTTCAACTACATGCAATACTTTAAGTTTGTTTTCCATATAATCCGCCGTCTTTCATGAATGTTTTAGCAATCAACGATCAAATAAAGGGGACTGCCACTTCCAAATACTCGGCATCCTTTGATACCTCATTTTTTCATCTGCAAGATGAAATTCACTGGTCTGAATACCAACTCATGTATCCCCAGGCATCTGCATACCAGGGCTATCGCTACTGGAACAACAGAGCTGATCGCAAAATTTAACCCTATACTCACGATGGGATCAATGAAGCCTATCCTACTGAAAACAGCTCTTAATCCCGCTGTAAAGAAACAGTGGAGAACATATATTTCCAAGCTGTATCTGCCTATTTTGATCAAAAGCTTATTTTCTGAAAGGAACCGCACATTTTCAAACAGATACCACAGTATCATTGAGAGTCCCAATGCGATCAGTATATTTGCCACTGGAATAGAATTCAGAAACACCGCATGGCTCCTGTCAACATATAGGTTTTTATCCCATAAGATGAGGCTCAGACATATACTCACAGCAGCAGCTCCTACCGTGATCCGCTTGTTCCCTATCAACCGCTTTGGATGGTCCTTTCCCGAAAAACCTATATAGAAAAACAAAGCATAATACAGCACGTTTGAAATCTGAAACCACCCGATCGATACATAGCGTCTAAGTAACGCGACCGCCATGAGAATTAGTGTCATGATCCACTGATCAGCTTTATGGAATATCGGGTTCGTAAACAGCAAGTATAACAATATCAAGTCATACAAATACCAATACAAATCTATGGGCTTACCCCAGATCAACAGAATATCCGTCAACTGAACGGGCTTATTTGTATAATGACTGAACAGTACCTTTGTCACTCCATACAAGACACTGAACACCGCATAGACGATGACCATATTGCCGATCTGTCTGTGAATTCTTCTGCGATCAGGCTTTCCGGCGCTGTCATAATACGCAACTGCATATACATATCCACTGATCGTCATAAACAGCGGCATATGAAACGCATATATGATGTTGAATATGCTGAACAGGATCTGGTTTGCTTCCGGGTACGTATTTCCGTCAAGGTACCCATCCGCAACATGCCCCAACACAACGCACAATATGGCAAAGCCCTTTAATGCGTCGATATAGCCGATCCGAGTACCCCCCC
>CANQBN010000191.1 GCA_947588855.1 uncultured Lachnospiraceae bacterium | reverse complement strand
GTCTGCTGTCTTTCCTGAAAATCAATATGTATCACGATTTGGAGAGGCACAGAGAGGCCATTTTGAACAATCCCGTGGTCCGTACGCTCGGCGGTGACGCAAGCGCTGTTGACCACGACCTCTCCTTCCTGAAAGACTTTGATCACGATGCCAATATCACGCCGGAGAACACGTTTCAAGTGGTGGACGCGGATTCGAGCCAACAGGATGCGATCATCTGCGCGAAGCGGGGGATCAGTTTTGTACTGCAGGGCCCGCCTGGTACCGGGAAAAGCCAGACCATCACCAACATTATCGCGGAGTGTCTGGCAGACGGCAAAAAGGTTCTGTTTGTTTCTGAGAAGATGGCCGCCCTTGAGGTCGTTCACAAGCGCCTGAAGGATGCCGGCCTGGATGATTTCTGCCTTATTTTACATAGCCACAAAGCGAACAAGAAAAGCACACTGGATCAACTTGGTCGTGTGCTGAATTTGGCGCACCAAAAGGCAGCTTTGAGTGAAGAAGCCTATCAAAAGCTGTCACAGTTGGCTGATGACAAAAAAAGGCTCAACGACTACTCTGTAGCCATTTTTACAGTGATCGAGCCACTTCACAAAACCATATACGAGGCCAATGGCGAACTGGCCAATCTCCAGAGCTACGAAGAGGTTATCTTTTCGATTCCCGAAGTTCGTCAGACCACGCCCCAGATTTACAACGGCTATATCAATCAGCTGACCAAATTCAAGAATACGATCACGGGGTTGAGTATTGACTATCAAAATACCCCTTGGCGCGATGCGAACGTAGAGTACGTCACCAATGAACTGCGGCACGACATCAACGCGCATTTGGGCGCGCTGATCCCTCAGTGTGGCCAGGCACAAAAAATCTACGACAGTATCAACGACGCACTGAGGCTTGCGCTGGATTCTTCGTTCTCCAAATGGGAGCATAACATTGCTTTGTTGGAGGACGCTTCGCAGGCACCCAAGATTCCGGTGTTTTGGATCACTGAGGGCAACATCACTGCCCTCAGTCAAGAGGCTGCTCTGGGCAAAGATCTTCAAACAGAGTGTCTTGGGCAGCGTGATGTAGTCCTGTCGCTGCAAAAGGAGATCAAACAAAACGATCCGGCGGCAGACTTTTCGAGGCTTGAACAGTTGCTGACTGTAGCCGAGATCGAGCAGCATACCGCCGCCATCAAGTCGTATATTTCTCAAAGCCCTTACTACACGAAATGGGCAAGTTGTTCCGACTGGGCGGCAGTCAAAGCCCTTTATGCGGAGATGAGCGATTGTGTTGAGGAATATTCCGCTCTTACTGAGGCCGTCTCAAATAGGTTTGAACGGGAGATATTTTCTATCGACTACAAGGCCTTGTATCTTCGGTTCAAAGCAGACTATACTTCATTTTTCAAGGTTTTCAATGGACAGTACCGGGCCGATAAGCGGCTCGTCCAGGGACTTTGCCGTGAACCGGGAAAGAAGTTTTCGGATGATGAGATTATCGCGCTGCTGAATCAACTCCGGTGGCTGGATGAACTCAGAGAGCAGTTGTCGGGGAAGGAGGACCTGCTGTCTGCTACGTTTGGAAACTTTTATCAAGCGGAGCGGACAGACCTGCCCGCCCTGAAAGCGTATCTTACTGCGTATGATCTGATGTGCCAGTGTTTGGATGCCTTTGAAAAGCTGCAAACCAGCACTGTGACCTTTGATGAAAACAAGGATTCATTCCGGGCGCATTTCGGTTCGCTTTTTGCGGGATTAGATACCGATTGGGAGCAGATCCAGTCTGCGCTGGCCTGGGCGGAGCAGTTCCGGGAGCGTTATGGCAGCGTTGTCACATCCAACGAAACTTTCCTGAAACATATTTTTTCTTCTGATGAGAAGACCGCTCTATGCGCTCAGTACAGTGCGGAACTGCGTCGTGCCTATGATACGTTCCGGCCGGAGTTTGATTGGTTCCAGGCGTTGTTCAATCCCGTGGACGAACTTTGCCATGCGGAAATGCCAAAACTCGCCGCCCGAATGCGGGACTGTCAGAACAACCTTGCCGCGCTGGAGGAGTGGATTGATTTCCGCACGGTCCGCAGCCGCTGCTATGATGTCGGGCTGAGAGAGTACATTGAGAAGGTCGAAGAGAAGAATATCCAGGCTGATTGCATTGTTCCTGTGTTTAAGAAGCGGTTTTTCCGGCTGTGGTTGGACAGTATTATGGCTGAATACCCTGTGGTGGCGAATTTCCGCCACAAAGTACAGGAGGATACGATTCGGGACTTCGGGCAGTTGGACAAACTCCAGTTCTCCATTGCCCGCTCCCGGATTCGTTCCCGGCTGATCAACGGTCTGCCGTCGCTGGACCACTTCACCAGCGGTGTGGACGAGGTAAGCGTTCTGAAAAGGGAACTCGGCAAACAGCGCCGCATTATGCCCATCCGCCTGCTGTTCAAGCGGATTCCCAACCTAATCCTCTCCCTGAAACCCTGCCTGATGATGTCGCCCCTCTCGGTCAGCCTGTTCCTAGAATCGGATGCCTTTATGTTCGATACGGTCATTTTTGACGAGGCGTCCCAGGTCTGCACGGAAAACGCCATCGGCGCTATTCTGCGCAGCAAGCAGGTCATCATCGCCGGGGACAGCAAGCAACTGCCACCCACCAATTTCTTTACTGCGAATGCGGGAGAGAGCGATTTCGACACCGATAGCGATAACGAGGAAGAGTATGACGATACTGCGGGTTACGAGTCCATTCTGGACGAGGCCGCGTTGCTCCCGGAGCGCACCCTATTGTGGCATTATCGGAGCCGTCATGAACACCTGATCGCGTTCTCCAACGCCAAGATCTATAAGAATAACCTGATCACATTCCCCTCCAATGTGGACCGTATGCCGGACATCGGTGTTGAATACATCTATGTGCCTGCCGGGTTCTATGACCGGGGCGGGCGTAAGGGTAATACCATCGAGGCCGCGAGGGTGGCCGAACTGGTTTTTGAGCATTTCAGGAAATTCCCCAAACGCTCCTTGGGCGTGATCGCCTTTGGCGAGGTCCAGCAGATGGCCATTGATACCGCGATTCGCAAGATGCGTTTGGAACATCAGGAGTTTGAACCGTTCTTCCGTGAGGACGAACATGATGCGTTCTTTGTCAAGAGCCTGGAGAACGTCCAGGGCGACGAGCGGGACACGATTATCTTCAGCATCGGCTACGCGAAAGATGCTGCCGGCGTTATGCGGATGAACTTCGGCCCACTGAGCCAGGTGGGTGGGGAACGCCGCCTGAATGTTGCGATGACCCGTGCCAAGTACAACGTCAAGCTGGTCGGTTCCATTATGCCGACGGATATCGACGTTGACCGGGTCAGCGCGGACGGCCCGAAACTGCTCCGCAGTTACATCGACTACGCCATCAACGGCCCCTCCGTTTTGGCCAGTGAGATCACCGAGCAGGACATGGTGGAGCATGACTCGCCTTTTGAGGCCGCAGTTTACAACTTCTTGGATCGGAAGGGGTACAAGCTGGCGACGCAGGTCGGCTGCTCCGGCTACCGCATTGATATGGCTGTCAAACATCCGACGCTCAGCGGACGCTATGTCCTAGGCATTGAGTGTGACGGGGCCTCTTATCATTCCGCACGGACCGCCCGCGAGCGGGATCGTCTGCGTCAGGATGTGCTGGAGAGTATGGGGTGGAAGATCTATCGGATCTGGTCCACGGATTGGATCAAAGACCCCATCACCGAGGGAAATCGACTTGTCGAGGCAGTAGACGAAGCCATCTCCAGCTATGTGGAGAATTTCCCTGAACCCATCCGAAATGACGAGCCGGAAGCGGCAGTGGGACCGGATGAGTTCATAACAGTGGAGGAGAAGCCCGTTGACATTGAAAAAGTGGCAAATCCATACGGTTTTGCTGCTCCGGTGGTCACTGACTTTAAGAAGCTTCCCCGTGATCGGTTTGGTTATCTCAAAATGACCGACTGCGTTGAACTGCTGGTCAAAAATGAGTATCCGATCCATTATGAACTGCTGTGCCAGCGGCTCAGCCCTCTGTTGGGACGGGAGAAGGCTACATCTGTGGTCCGCCGGGAGGTTGACTATGCGTTAAGGTCTATCAAGGACCGAGTCGTGAGAAAAGGCGACTTCCTCTATCCGGCGGATTATACGGAGATCCCTGTCCGCCAGGCCAACGGCAGACCCATCAAGCATATCAGCACGGATGAACTGGCCGCTGCGTTGCTGCTCGTTTTGAAGCAGTGTGTTGGCACGACCCGCGCGGCCCTGATCGACGAGACAACAAGAGCCTATGGGTTCAACCGGCGCGGGGCGAATATTGCAAGCGCGATGAATGCGGCGTATGAGCAGTTGATGACGGAGGGGAAAGTTACAGAGGTAGATGAAAAGGTAGTTCTGCAAAAGAGTCAAGCTCTCTAAAAAGTGAACGCAGGGGGAATCCGAAAAGGATTCCCCCTGCGTTCCCCGCTAAAAGAATTAAGAAAAGAATAATCGTTCCCAAACAGAAGTGGTGCTCTTTGTTGCTGGACTTATCACTTGCATTAGAGCGAGAAGCGAACCAATATAGTTGAAAACTGCACTTGTCTGCTCCAACTTGACGTTCACAATAGCCATTGGACACCATCTCTTTCCAGCGGGGAATACATTATCGCACCTATTCAGGCTGTATTCAATATTCAATGTAAAAATTAGTATCATTTTTTGCTTTTTCAAGCACTCAGGAAAAGCTGTGGTATAATAGTAATAAACACGAAATTTAGGGTAGAAAAAAATTGAAGGTGAGAAATATTGGAGAATGTTTATGACGTACAACCCTATGACGATTATGTTCAGAGCGCAAATACACTGTTCCATTTTATGAAAAAGGGAGCATATTTGAAAGATGCATTGGCACGGAAAGCGTTGGTTCCGCGTTATTGTACAGAAGATATTAGCTACTTAAATATTCGATCAGAGGGAAATGTATATTCGGAAATAGCAGTATTACAAAAATGTTTTTGCGATATTCCTTTTCATTATCCAATGCAATGGTGAAAGAAGTCATAACAGAAGAAGACGGTTCACAAAAAATACTGTATGGTGATACAGACGGTAAACTTATGTATATTTCTTGTACGGGCTTTAAAACTGAGGAAGAGGCTATCGCAGAAAGCGGAGAGATTATGAATAAAAGAGATTTTTACACCGAGGCTCTAACGGTGGCGGAATATGTTGCTCAAATCGGGTATTAAGGTGCGCTTGTATTTCTTTGTCCGCTATGGTAAACTATCCGTGAGGTGAGTGAAATGCGGTTCAGGCCATTTGTTTATGACAAGGCAAATACGCAGATCCCCGTCTCAATCGAGCCAATGACGCAAGCCGACGCGGAGGCGACGAATTTTCCGCCGGTCTGGCAGACATCCTGGACCAGCGCGTATTTGGCGGAAGAGAAATTTCAGAAATACGCAGCCAAGGCCGGCGATGAACTGATTGCCCTCGGTGCATACGAGATCCTCAACAATTCCCTGGTCGTCCATATCGTGTATATGGAGGCCCAGCCAGAGTCCAATCCCACCCTTGACCATGGGGAGCCTAAATACACCGGCATCGGACGGTTGATGATCGCATATGGGATCAAGCTGTCCATAGACAACGGCTTTGGCGGCGACGTGGTCCTTGAAGCGAAAACCACGAGTCTGGCAAAGCA
>CANQBN010000190.1 GCA_947588855.1 uncultured Lachnospiraceae bacterium | reverse complement strand
TTATTTTAAGGTGGATCTGCTGGATGCGGAAGGCCCTGATATGGTTCTGGAGATTCCCGGCGGAAAGCGGATCAAGAAGAACTACGTGGGCAAAGATCTGGCCAATTACGATTCTCTGCTGGTGCTGTCCCATTTTAAGGGGCATCCCATGGGCGGTTACGGCGGGGCGCTGAAGCAGCTGTCCATCGGAATCGGTTCCTCTTACGGCAAGGCCTATATCCACGGCGCGGGAGATACGGATGCTTTCTGGTCCACGGATGTGGATATATTCCTGGAAGCGATGGCGGACGCAGCCTCTTCCGTGGTGAATTATTTCAAGGGCAACGCCGCTTATATCAACGTCATGAAGAATATGTCCGTTGACTGTGACTGCTGCGCGGTAGCGGAGGATCCCTGCATGAAGGATATCGGTATTCTGGCGTCGCTTGATCCGGTGGCCATCGATCAGGCCTGCCTGGATCTGGTTTACGGGGCCAAGGATGATCCCGGCCAGGGGCATCTGATCGAGAGGATTGAGAGCCGTCATGGAGTTCATACGATTGAAGCGGCGGCCGAGCTGGGCGTGGGGTCCCGGGAGTATGAGCTGATTGAGATTCAATGATTTTAGAGATTCTGTAGCGTGTAATCGGGGCTGCTGCTGGTAGCATATCATGCAGCAGCCCTTCTTTTATGTCATTTTTTGCCATATTTTGTAGGGCGATATATCGACTCACCAATGTCGAAACTTGCGATTGAATCCGATTGCAACCTGCAAAATCGGAAGTCTATAATCGAAATACCAACAAAAAAGGAGGACAGAAAATGACAACTCTGAACATCGCGATTGCAGAAGATAATCCGAAAACTTTAAACTATTTAAATACAATGATCGAATCGGAAGATGACTTTCATGTGGTAGGGCAGGCGGGCAACGGGGATGAAGCCTACGACATGATCGTGAGTACAAAGCCGGATATAGTCCTTCTGGATGTAATACTACCGGGAATGGACGGACTTTCCGTCATGGAGAAAGTAAAAAATGAAGGCCATATGGATAAAAATCCGTCGTTTATCATGGTTTCGGCGGCCGGCAGCGAAAACGTGACAGAGGATGCCTTTGGACTCGGAGCGAATTATTTTATCATGAAGCCGTTTAAAAAAGAGGTGGTACTGGACAAAATCCGCCGTCTGGCCAGCTATTCTTCCCGGCCTAAGAACGTGAACCTGGCCCACGCCAGGAAAGTAAAGCCCTATGAAAGCCAGCTTGAGTACATGGAACAGAATCTGGAGAATGACATAACGCAGATCCTGCATGAAATCGGTGTGCCGGCCCATATTAAAGGATATCAGTATCTGCGCGACGCCATTACCTCATCGGTACTGGATCAGGAAATGCTGGCTTCCGTGACCAAGATTCTATATCCCAATATCGCCAAGAAGCATCAGACGACGCCAAGCCGTGTGGAGAGAGCGATCCGGCATGCCATCGAGGTGGCGTGGAGTCGGGGAAAGATGGATACGATCAACGAAATATTCGGCTATACGGTCAGCAACGGAAAGGGTAAGCCGACCAATTCGGAGTTTATTGCGCTGCTGTCCGACAAAATCCGACTGGACTACAAGCGTTTGTGAGTATTCATCGACAGCTGAATTCGATAATCTTTGCACAAAACTTTAAGAATATACTTCCTAATTTTGAAAAAGTATTGTATACTGTAGTTTAGAGGGGGATTTTATACTTTTCGAGTGAGGAGGATATCTTATGAAGAAGATTTTGTTTGTAGCATCTGAAGCAGTTCCTTTTATTAAAACCGGCGGTCTCGCCGATGTGGCGGGTTCTCTGCCCAAATGTTTCGATAAGGAATACTATGATGTGCGTGTCATGATTCCCAAGTACATGTGCATGAAGCAGGAGTGGCGGGACCAGTTAAACTATGTAAATCATTTTTATATGGATTACCTGGGACAGAGCCGCTATGTCGGCATTCTTCAGTATGAGTATGAAGGAATTACCTACTATTTTATTGATAATGAGTGGTATTTCAACGGCGACAGACCTTATGGCGACTGGCTGTTTGATATTGAGAAATTCGCGTTCTTCTGCAACGCGGCCCTGTCCGCGCTGCCGGTGATCGGTTTCCAGCCTGACGTGGTTCACTGCCACGACTGGCAGACCGGCCTGATTCCGGTATATCTGAAGGACCGTTTCCGCGGAGGAGAGTTCTTCCAGAATATGAAATCCGTCATCACCATCCACAACCTGAAGTTCCAGGGCGTGTGGGATGTGAAGACAATTCAGTATCTTACCGGCCTGTCTGATTATTATTTTACGCCGGATAAGCTGGAGGCTTACAAGAACGGCAACCTGCTGAAGGGCGGCATCGTGTTCGCAGATGCCATTACCACCGTCAGCGACACCTATGCGGAAGAGATCAAGGTGCCCTTCTACGGCGAGGGACTGGACGGACTGATGAGAGCCAGGTCTAACAGCCTGCGGGGAATTGTCAACGGCATCGACTACGATGAATTTAATCCGGCTACGGATACGTTTATTGAGAAGAACTATTCGGCCGAGAATTTCCGCAAGGAGAAGATTAAGAACAAACGGGCTCTTCAGAAGGAACTGGGGCTGGAAGAGAACGACAAGCTGATGATGATTGGTGTGGTGTCCAGACTGACGGACCAGAAGGGTTTCGACCTGATTCAGTATGTGATGGATGAGCTGTGTCAGGACGCGGTGCAGCTGGTGGTTTTGGGTACCGGCGAGGAACGCTATGAGAATATGTTCCGTCATTTCGCGTGGAAGTATCCGGGCAGGGTTTCCGCCAATATTTATTATTCCAATCCGCTGTCTCACAAGATCTACGCCGCCTGCGATGCGTTTCTTATGCCGTCGCTGTTTGAACCCTGCGGCCTGAGCCAGCTGATGTCTTTGCGGTACGGCACGCTGCCTATCGTCCGTGAGACCGGAGGACTGAAGGATACGGTGGAGCCTTACAATGAATTCGAGGGTACCGGCACAGGATTCTCCTTTGCCAATTACAATGCCCATGAGATGCTGGATACCATCCGCTATGCGGAGAAGATTTACTATGATAAGAAGCGTGACTGGAACAAGATTGTAGACAGAGCCATGGCCAAGGATTTTTCATGGAACGCTTCGGCGCTTAAATATCAGGAGCTGTATGATTGGCTGATTGGCTGAACGGCTTTATAAGAACAGACAGGAGAGAAAGATGAGTTTTTGGCAGGAACTGATGGATAACCGGATTTTGATCTGCGCGCTCATTGCATGGGCGCTGGCCCAGGTGATCAAGACCCTGATTGATTTGGGATTTAATAAGACGTTTCGCGCGGAGAGACTGGTTGGTTCCGGAGGAATGCCGAGTTCCCATTCTTCCATCGTATGCGCTCTGGCGGCATCTACGGCTTTGCGGTACGGCCTGTCGTCCTTTGAGTTTGCCGTTTCCTTTGTGCTGGCTTCGGTGGTCATGTACGACGCGACCGGGGTCCGGCAGGAGACAGGCAAGCAGGCCAAACTTCTGAATCTGATCATCGAGCAGGACTGGTTTAAGCTGGATAATCAGGAGATTCAGGAGAAACTGAAGGAATTCGTGGGACATACGCCTCTGCAGGTGTTCGTGGGCGCTGTTCTGGGAATTCTGGTAGCGGTTGCGATGGATATGTTATATTGAGTTTGATTTTCACGAGTGAAAGCATCTGCTTATGGGAAGGACTTGTGGGCAGATGCTTTTCCTGTTACGTCAGTATGCAACAAACGCGCCAGTGACGCGTTTGTTGTATTACGTCAGTATACAAACAAAGCGCCAGTGACGCTTTGTTTGTATTGCAGGGTGACTGTTTATGAGAACAATCGGAAGGATGAGAGAAAAGAGGATGCGCGGCAGACGTTTTTGGCCTGCTTTATGGCTGGCTCTGTTTCTTGTACTGCTTCTGACCCTTAATGGCTGTAAGACCATTCTTCCCATGGTATCCGGAGAGGAAACCGATGAGTTCTATACCAGGCCCCAGATCATGATAGTGGCGGCTACAGAAAGAAACCGTTATCAGCAGGTTTATACGGACCAAATCTGGAATGTGGTTATGGATGACGGCAACACCTTTGAGGCTTATCTTTTGAATCAGGTAAGAAGCTTTCTTGAGAATCTGAAGATTATGAATCTGTTGGCCCGCAATCAGGGCATTTCGCTGACCAGCGCTGAGAAGGACAGGCTCCGATCTTTGACAGATGTCTATTATAACGGATTGTCGGACAAGGACATTGCCTATATGGGAATCGCCAGAGAAGATGTGGAGACTATGTATCAGGAATACTATCTGGCCAATAAAGTAGTAGGGGAGCTGACCAAAGGCGTGGATCTGGAGGTCAGTGACAGCGAGGCCAAGGTCATTACCGTGCGCATGATTCAGATATCCAGCCCGGAGGCCGCAGAAGCCGTGTATAGAAGAATCAGCCAGGAGAACGCAGATTTTTTGTCAGTGGCCAGAGAGACCAGCGAGGGTGAGCAGATTGAGTTGAGTCTGGGCCGCGGCGAACTGCCCGAGGCGGCGGAAGAAGCGGCATTCAGTCTGGAGGCCGGAGAACTCAGCCCTGTCACATCCGGAGGCGATGGATGGTTTTATATTTTTCAGTGTGTCAGCGATTATGATGCGGAGGCCACGCAGATGAGAAAGACCCGGATTTACGAGGAACGCAAAAACCAGGTCTTTCAGCAGATATATTCTCAGTTTCAGGCCGAGAATGAATTTCAGTTTTCTGACGAAATATGGAAGGATATTCATTTTTCAGGGGGAGAAGAAGCCATGGCGGTTAATTTCTTTTCCTTGTACGAGGAGGAATTCGGAAGTCAGGGATATTAAGGCTCATCGTTCTCCCGCAGCTGTTTAAGTTCTTCAATCTGCTGTTTGAGACGCATAAGACGATGGCAGGGACGGCCTGTTTCCAGACAGATACAGTTGTCCAGACATTCGTCGGTATAGTCGTAGTCATCCTGGCGTGTGACGGCTGTCTCACCGTAAATACGTTTCATGTATTCGTACATCAATTCGAAGAACTGCGCGTTGCGGGGCTTTTTAAAAGATTTTCCGCCGCAGATTTCCAGAATAAGGCCCGGATCTCCTTCTCTCCAGGCGATGTCTATGACGGTGCGTATATTGCGTTCCACGCATTTCCATGAGGTATGATATTTGCTGGCAATGTCCGGGTAGAGGGACTTGGTTACGAATTCCAGGCGTTTTTTGTCTTGCAGGACCAACAGAATTCCATAAATAACGTATTCGTATCCCTGATAACTCCTGCCGACGCCAAGCTGTCTCAGGATACGTTTGACGGCGTTCTCGTAATCCATTTTTTCCGCCCCTTTACACAATTTTTCATAAATAATCGTAAAAGGTTGCATGTTGTAACGCAATGAAAAATGTTCGACAAATAATGTCGAAAAATGGCGTATATTAAGCATTTTTGCAAAACGCGGAGGACAAAGAATGGTTTCTTTCAGAATCGAAGATAAGAAAAAATTTACATCGGAGCTGTTTTTGGGAGAGATGTTTGACCATTTTCTGGTGCGCGAGGCCTCGTTCACTACGTTTGTCACGTTTGCGGTCGATGGAAGGACCAGACAAAGCTATTATTCGGAACAGGAGCTGGAGGCGGGGCAGATTGAGGACTATGCCGCGTGGAGCCTTCTGAAGCCCTTTGGCTTTTACCTGATTAAAGGGAAAAAACTGCCGGAGAGGTTTCATATTGTATTCCAGCTGCCGCCGAAGGCTGTGGAACATTTTGTGG
>CANQBN010000189.1 GCA_947588855.1 uncultured Lachnospiraceae bacterium | reverse complement strand
TCTGGACAATATCTACTTTTCAAGGTTCATCCGACCGATGGATCTGGTCGGCAGGCTCAAGATTCCGAGAGCCTATAATTCATATGAAAAAAGCAAAGAAATCCTATCAGTCAGACCCCTTCGCCTTATCAAATCATATCAGCAAACAACCTCTCCTGTCAAGCCCGTCTACAGCCAAATGCGGTCATTCCTCATTCCTGCATCCGATTTTTCTTAAAAATGATTCCGCCACAGCCAGATCCTCCGGCGTAGTTACTTTGATATTCTCGTAACTTCCCCGGACCAGCCGAACCTTCCCGCCGGTCATCCGTTCCACCACCATAGCGTCATCTGTGACGCCGTCCAAATCGCCGCCTTCTGACAGCATCCGGCGGTAAGCATCATAAACAAGCCGGTAAGCAAACGCCTGGGGCGTCTGAATCATCCAGAGACGGCTGCGGTCAGGAGTCGTCAGGGCAAATCCCTGCTCATCCGCCACCTTGATCGTGTCCTTCACCGGCATGGCAATCACACAGGCCCGGTACTGTCTGGCCCCGTCTATGGCCGCCTGAATGATTTCCTCCGTCACGCAGGGACGAGCTCCGTCATGAATCAGCACATAATCGCTGCCTGCTACGGCCTTCAGCCCCTCGTAAACCGAGTGATAGCGCTCCTTTCCGCCGGGAACAATGGCAGTTACCTTAGAAAAACCGTATGCTTCCACAATCTCTCTGCGGCAGAACTCTTCCTCTCCGGCTCCTGTCACCAGAATGATCTCGTCCACGGCGCTCTTCTGAAACGCAGCCAGCGCATAACAGATCAGCGGCCGTCCCGCCAGCTTCATGTACTGCTTCTGAATCTCGCTTCCCATGCGCCTGCCCCGGCCTGCCGCAAGAACAATGGCGGTTATTTTTTCAGGAAAACCATTTATTTTCTTTCCTTCCGTTCTTTCTTCCATCTACCGTTCTCCCAGCTTCAGATAGGGCACTGCGTTCAGATCCCATCCGCTTCTGGCCCCGTTGATATATTCATAATAGGCAGCCGCGCCGATCATCGCCGCGTTATCTGTGCAGAAAATGGGGGACGGATAATAAAACTGAAGTCCCACCTTTTTACATGCCTTTTTCATCTCCGACCGCAGTTCGGAATTGGAGGCCACACCGCCTGCCATTGCCACATTCTGATATCCCATCTCTTTGGCCGCCTGTATCGTATGGCTCACCAGCACATCAACTACCGCATACTGGAAGGAAGCCACAAGATCCGGCACCATAATCTCCTCGCCGGTCATCTGCGCATGATTGATATAATTGAGAACTGCCGACTTCAGACCGCTGAAGCTGAAATCATAGGGAGAACCGTCCACCTTGGCTCTGGGAAAATGAATGGCTTTCTTATTGCCCTCTCTGGCCGTTTTGTCTATCTTCGGACCGCCGGGATATCCCAAACCTACGGCTCTGGCCACCTTGTCAAAGGCTTCTCCTGCCGCGTCGTCTCTGGTGCGGCCCAGAATATCAAACTCTCCATAATCCTTTACCACCACCAGGTGGGTATGGCCACCGGACACCACCAGACAGACAAAAGGCGGTTCCAGATCCGGATGCTCAATGAAATTAGCGGAAATATGTCCTTCAATATGGTGAACGCCTACCAAAGGTTTCTTTGCCGCATAAGCAATGGCCTTGGCTTCCGCCACTCCTACCAGAAGGGCTCCCACCAGTCCGGGGCCGTAAGTAACGGCAACGGCTGTTATGTCATTCAGGGACATTCCCGCATCCTTCAGCGCCGTCTCAATCACCGGATTGATCTTCTCAATATGCTTCCGGGAAGCAATCTCCGGCACCACGCCGCCATATAACGTGTGAAGGTCAATCTGAGATGAGATTACATTGGACAATACCTGACGGCCGTTTTTCACTACCGCCGCTGCCGTCTCGTCACAGGAGCTCTCAATCGCAAGGATATATACATCTTCGTCTGTCGCATGAATCTTCATTATTACCGTCTCACTCTCCGTCTGTCTTCCGACTGCTGCCTCTCTTCAAATAATGCCGCCATATCCGCTATTCCTCCGAAAACCCCAGCTCCACGGAACGTCCGTCTCTGGCAGCCACTGTCTTCGGAAATATTTCCCGGACTTTGTCAATGAACTCCTCCGGCCTGGTCAGGGACGGGCTATAATGAGTCAGCCACATTTCCCTGGGCTGAGCCTGGCGGGCCAGCCTCGCCGCTTCATACATGGTCATATGTTTGTAGTCCCGCGCCTTTGACTCCTTGCCTTCCTCGCCATACATCCCCTCGCAGATGAACAGATCCGCATCCTGAACATACTCTGCGATAACCGGAACCGGCCGGGTATCCGTGCAGTAAGTCACCTTCAGTCCCCGTCTGGGCGGACCAAGAACCATGTCCGGCGTATAAGTGACGCCGTCTATGGCCACATTCTCACCCTTCTGCAGAAAACGCCAGGCAGGCATAGGCACGTTCTGAGCCTTTGCCCTCTCCACATCAAAACGCCCTGCCCTGGGAATGGAGATAGAATAACCGTAGCAGACCACATTGTGATTCACCCGGAACGCATCAATCTCATAAGGGCCGACATGAAAATGCTCCCTCGGCTCAGTAAGTTCCAGAAACCGCAGTTCAAAAGGCAGCTCCGGTGCTATGGTCCGCAGGGCCTCCACGACCCGCTTCAGGCCCTTCGGTCCCGCCAGAAGAAGGGGCTCCGTCCGCTCCGCATTGCCCATGGTCAGAAGCAGTCCCGGAAGACCGCTGCAGTGATCCGCATGATAGTGGGTAAAACAGATAACATCAATGGGCTTGGAACTCCAGCCCTTTTCCTTTAACGCAATCTGGGTCCCTTCCCCACAGTCAATCAGCAGATTGCTGCCATCGCAGCGGGTCATCAGGGAAGTAAGCCACCGATACGGCAGCGGCATCATCCCTCCGGTTCCCAGAAGACACACATCAAGCATAGAAATCTCTCTTTCCTTTTTATAGCTATATCACTAACTATACCACATGAATCAAAGGATTTCCATAGCGGTACTGCGAATTTCAGGACAAAAACACTGTTTATAACGCATAAATCGTCAGAGGGAAGCCTGCCGGTATCGCAAGCCTCCCTCTGATTATCATCCATGTGCCTGTTTGTTCTTTAAAGTAAGATTGACTAATTAATTTAATATACATTTCCAGTCTGGCGGTACTCTCTCCAGACATTCTCAAAGAAATCGTCGTCCTCCGGGATTGGTCTGGGACTGCGCCAGAAAAACTCACAGTCCTGTCCGTTCCACAAAACCTCCTGAATGCGGCCGCTGCCGCCTTCCTGCTCCAGGCGGTAAGTGAACTCTTCCGGCAGCTGACCATGAGGATGGATCCCTGCCGGATTGGTGTACAGTGCACTCCCCCGGCTGTCGCCTCCCTCTGTCAGGTAATTAAGCATTGCTTCCAGATACACCTGCTGGCACAGAAGCATGTCACGCAGGCGGAACAGCTGCGGAAGCTGCGACGGTGAAGCAATTCTGGCAGTTTCGGGAAGCTCTGTTCTTCTCTGTCTCACTCTCTGAAGAAGTCCTTGGATTCCCTGGCAGCTTCGGATCGCCGCGCCGAAGGTACTCATGTCCATCGCTGCCTCGTCCCACAGCCGCTGAATATTATAGGCGGAGTTCGCCTCCGCAGGTGCTTCCAGCTGTCTGCACTCCTGCAGGGTTTTCTTCAGGCTGTTTTCATAGACAATCTCGTCGGCATCCCCCTGTCTCCGGGCTGCGATGTACTGGGCCGCCCGGGTGGAACCTACCTGCCCTGCATTCAGCGCGCTGCCGCCGGGCCGATAGACGCCATGACTGGCCGCCGCCTCTCCTGCGGCAAACAGACCCTTTACATTGGTCTGCCACCAGGCGTCGATAGCCAGACCGCCGTTGTTATGCTGGGCGCACAGGGCGATTTCCAAAGGTTCCCTGGACAAATCCACTCCTTTATCCAGATAAAAATCTACCGCCGGCTGGTTCATATGGCGCAGCCGTTCAATAGGCGTTCCAAAACAGGCGCCGGCCCGGTTCAGATAGTCGCAGGCTTCCTCTGAGAGGAGACAGAAATCCAGTTCTCCACCCGAAGGTCCCGCTTCTTCACAGCAGGGATTCGTCCGGAAATCCAGATATACCTTTCGACCCTTCTTCTGTTCCAGATAGACCAGAATATCGATGATAGAACTGCCTTTTTCCACCTTCCGCACATCGAAAGGCCACTGATAACCCTTCAGAAATACATTGGTCAGAAGCTGCCCTTTGTCGCTGAAAAAATCATTCAGAAATTCTCTCTCATCAGAACCGTCGCTCTCCGTAGAGATAAAACGGGGAAGCACCTGCATATAGGTTCCCGACACGTTCCACCGGGGCCGCACACTCGCCAGCCCATACTGCCATTCCGTCAGATTCTTGCCTCTGGCACCTGCCGCAAAGGCGGTTCCCGTAGCGCCCAGATGCCCCAGGGGATAGACGCTGTCACGGTACATTCCGGCCGGGCCGCCTGTAGCCCACACTACGTTTTTGCATTTGAAAGCCACATACCGATCTTCCGGATTCTCCGCGTTTTTGCAGTCCAGGCAGAGAAGACCTCCGCAGGTTTCCCCGTCGCTTAAGATGGCAACGGCCAAAAATCCGTCAAACACCGGAATATCCTTTGATTCCACCGACTTCTGCAGGCACTCGGTCATCATGCGGCTGGTATAGGGTCCCACGCTGGTGGCCCGCCTCCTGGGGTCATGGTCCGTTTTATAGCCAATATACTCGCCCCACCGGTTTCTGGGAAACGGCACTCCCAGCTCCACCAGATGAAGGAACCCCTGAACCGACAGAGCCGCCTCACAGAGCGCGATATCTCCGTCCACACACTGTCCCTCAAAAAGAGTCTGGGCCATCTCCCGTACACTGTCCGAATCATTTCCCGACAGCGTCAGTTTATAGTAAGTCTGCTTGTCGCTTCCGGTATTGCGGCTGGTTCCCCGGTTGATTCCTTCGGTGACTATAGCAATGTCTTTCTGGCCATAGGAATACAGCCGATCCGCGCAGTTATATCCTGCGGCGCCTGTCCCCACCACCACTGTGTTCAGCTGATATTCTCTCAGGGAGACATCTCCCACCCTGATTCGTCTTTCCTTCATGACCGCACCTCTCTATAATCTCTGGATATGAAAGCCTCCGTCTACATCAATATAATTTCCCGTGGTATATAAGAAGGAATCTCCGGCCAGGGCCGAAACCGCATTGGCGATATCCTCCGGAGTTCCCCAGCGGGCAATAGGGAACACCCCATCCGCAAACATTTTATTATACTTTTCCTGAACCGCGCTGGTCATGTCGGTGGCAATCACACCCGGACGCACTTCATTGACCAGGATCCCTTCTTTTGCCAGGCGGTCCGCATAGAGCGTCGTCAGCATGGAAACGCCGGCCTTGGAGACGCAGTACTCGCCCCGGGCGGTAGAAGAAACCACAGCGGAACAAGAAGAAATATTGATGACAGAGCCTCTCTTTTTGCCTTCTACCGGCTGCCGGAGCATCTGGCGAACCACCGCCTGGGTTACGAACATATTTCCCTTTGTATTGATGCCGATCACCCGGTCAAAGCTTTCTTCCGTCATCTCCAAAAGATCCGCCCGCACCTTCGGCGCGACCCCGGCATTGTTCACCAGCACATGGATTCCGCCAAACCGCTTTACCGTCTGATCCACCAGCTTCTGCCGGTCCTCTGCGCTGCAGATATTTCCCTGAATATAGAGATATTCTACTCCCATTTTCGCCAACCCGTCAAGATTCTCCTGATAATCCTCCTGCCGGTTCATATCCATGA
>CANQBN010000188.1 GCA_947588855.1 uncultured Lachnospiraceae bacterium | reverse complement strand
GATTCAGCATCTCTCTCATGCCCGGGCCGCCCTTAGGACCTTCATAGCGGATAACCACCACGTCGCCGGGCACGATCCTGCCGTCCTTGATGGCAGCAATGGCGTCCTCCTCACAGTCAAACACTCTGGCCGGGCCTTCATGCTTCAGCATCTCAGGAAGAACAGCGGAACGCTTCACCACGCAGGAATCGGGAGCCAGGTTGCCTCTCAGTACGGCGATACCGCCAGTCTTGGAATAGGGATTCTCCACCGTGCGGATAATATCCGTATTCTTATTCACCGCATTGGCAATATTCTCACCCACAGTCTTGCCGGTGACGGTCATGCAGTCCAGATTCAGAAGACCAAGCTTGCTGATCTCCTTCATCACCGCATAGATGCCGCCTGCCTCGTTCAAATCCTCCATGTAAGTGGGACCCGCCGGCGCCAGATGACACAGGTTCGGCGTCTTCGCGCTGATCTCATTGGCAATATCTACATTAATCTCTACCCCTGCCTCGTGGGCGATAGCCGGCAGATGCAGCATACTATTGGTGCTGCAGCCCAGAGCCATATCCATGGTCAAGGCGTTGCGGAACGCCGCCTCCGTCATAATATCACGAGGACAGATATTTTTCTTCAGCATATCCATCACGGCCATTCCTGCGTGCTTGGCCAGGCGGATACGCTCGGAATAGACTGCCGGGATGGTGCCGTTGCCCTGAAGACCCATGCCCAGAACCTCTGTCAGGCAGTTCATGCTGTTCGCCGTATACATACCGGAGCAGGAACCGCAGGTGGGGCAGACCTTATTGGCAAAATCCTCCACATCCTCAGCGCTCATAGTACCTGCCGCATAAGCGCCTACAGCCTCAAACATGCTGGAAAGACTTCTCTTCTGGCCCTTTACATGGCCGGCCAGCATGGGGCCGCCGCTGACGAACACGGTAGGAATATTCAGACGAGCCGCAGCCATCAGAAGGCCGGGCACATTCTTGTCGCAGTTGGGGATCATGACCAGGCCGTCAAACTGATGGGCCAGCGCCATGCATTCTGTGGAATCGGCGATCAGATCTCTGGTGACCAGAGAATACTTCATGCCTACATGTCCCATGGCGATTCCATCGCAAACGGCGATGGCCGGGAACACGATAGGGGTTCCTCCCGCCATGGCGACGCCCTGCTTGACCGCCTCCACAATCTTATCCAGATGCATATGACCCGGAACAATCTCATTATAAGAGCTGACTACGCCGATCAGCGGACGGGCCAGTTCCTCCTCTGTCAGCCCTAATGCCCGGAACAGCGAGCGGGCCGGCGCCTGCTGCATACCGGATTTTGCGTTATCACTTCTCATGACGACTCCTCCTTCATGGAATATAATCGTTATCGTTCTAACCGATTTATCTTTTGTTCGGGGCTCCAACGGCCCCAAAAGCGCCGCCTCCGGCGTCTACCGGATCCTCTCGGCAATCAGGTTGCCCATTTCCGTCGTTCCCACTTTCTTACAGCCTTCGGAATAAATATCGCCTGTCCGGTAACCCTCCGTCAGAACCTGCTGCACGGCCTTCTCGATGGCATCTGCCTCGCGGTCCAGATCGAAGGAATAGCGGAGCATCATGGCCGCTGAAAGAATGGTTGCGATGGGATTGGCAATATCCATTCCGGCAATATCCGGGGCGGAACCGTGGCTTGGCTCGTACATGCCGAACTTTCCTTCATTTAAGCTGGCGGAAGACAGCATACCGATGGAACCGGTGATCATACTGGCCTCGTCGGAAAGAATATCTCCGAACATGTTCTCTGTCAAAATCACATCGAACTGGCCCGGATTCATGACCAGCTGCATGGCGCAGTTGTCAACCAACATATGCTTCAAGCCGACCTCCGGATACTCCTTCGCCACTTCCTCCACCACTTTTCTCCAAAGGCGGGAAGAATCCAGCACATTGGCCTTATCCACGCTGATCACGCTCTTCCTCCGCTTCATGGCGATATCAAATGCCTTCACCGCAATACGGCGGATCTCGTTCTCATTGTAAGTCAAGGTGTCCACGGCAGTCATCACGCCGTCTACCTCTTCCGTATGCCGCTCACCGAAATACAGGCCGCCGGTCAGCTCGCGCATGATGACCATATCAAAACCTTCCCCGATAATCTCCTTCTTCAAGGGGCAGGCATCGGCCAGCTCCTTATATAAATAAGCCGGGCGAATGTTAGCGAACAGGTTCAGGCCCTTACGGATGGCCAAAAGACCGGCCTCCGGTCTCAGATTAGGAGCCACGTCATACCACCTGGAGTTGCCTACATTGCCGCCTACGGCCCCCAGAAGCACTGCGTCCGCGGCCTTCGCCGTGGCAAGGGCCTCCTCTGTCAGGGGAACCCCGTACTTGTCGATGGAACAACCTCCCATCAGGATTTCCGTGTATCTCATGGTGTGACCGTAGACACTGCCCACCCGATCCAGGACCTTACAGGCCTCTCTCACGATCTCCGGTCCGATCCCATCGCCGGGAATCGTCACTATATTCAAATTCATATCTCTTATCCTCTTTCCAACAGAAGCCTGCAAATAGGCCTTTTTCACCGTTTCCTACCATAATATATCATTTATCGCAAGATTTCAATATCCACCGGTAAAAATAAATAAAGTTATTTGGAATTTATTCCATAACCTGGAGTTATGCAATGAATTTGATTCTAATCAGTATATTCATTGCAGCCCTTGTAAGTCTGTGCTATCAGATTTTCAGGGGAAAGAAATAGCCGCCACTATGATCCTATCATAGTGACGGCTGCCTGTTAAGGGTTTAAGTCATCATTTCCTTATCTTCAGCCATACAGGCGTCTATGACGCATCCGGCTTCTCCACCTGCACAATGGCGGTTTTCTGCATGGGAATCCGGCAGTTCTTGTTGTTGCCGAACTCAATGATCACGGTATCGTCTGTCATATCGATGACCACTCCGTAAAATCCGCTGGAAGTCAATACATTGTCTCCCACCGCGATGCTGGCCATCAGTTCAGCCATTCTCTTCTTCTCCTTATTCTGGGGACGGATGGCGATAAAATACATAAGACCGATCAGAAATACCGCATACACAACCCAGAATCCGATTCCGCCGCCTGTCGCTACTAACATAACTCTTCCTCCTTTAACTATCCTGTCATTCCTGCCCCGCCGCCATACCGGCCAGCTTGCCGGCCTTATACTCCGCGTAACGGTGTTCTTCAATCGCAGTTCGAATTTCTTCCATCATTTTATTATAAAAATACAAATTATGCAAGACACATAATCTCATACCAAGCATTTCTTTGGCCTTGAGCAGATGCCGGATATAGGCCCTGCTGTAGGAACGGCATGTGGGACAGCCACAGCCCTCCTCAATCGGCCTGGGATCCAGTTCATATTTCTGGTTGAACAGATTCAGCTTCCCATGGTTGGTATACACATGACCATGACGGCCGTTCCGGGTGGGATACACGCAGTCGAAAAAATCCACGCCCCGGTCAACAGACTCAAGAATATTGGCCGGCGTTCCTACGCCCATCAGATAGGTAGGTTTCTCCAGAGGAAGATGCGGCACAGTCACATCCAAAATATGATACATCTCCTCATGGCTCTCTCCCACAGCCAATCCGCCGACAGCATACCCATCCAGGTTCATGGCCGATATGGTATCCGCATGAGCAATCCGGATATCTTCAAACGTTCCGCCCTGGTTGATTCCAAACAGAAGCTGATGGGGATTCACCGTATCCGGCAAGCCATTCAATTTGTCCATCTCCGCTTTGCACCGCTCAAGCCACCTGGTAGTCCGGTCCACGGAATCCTGCATATACTTCCGGGTAGCTGGGTGAGGAGGACATTCATCGAAGGCCATGGCAATGGTTGACCCCAGATTCGATTGAATCTGCATGCTTTCCTCCGGCCCCATGAAGATCTTCCGGCCGTCAATATGAGAATTAAAATAAACTCCCTCTTCCTTGATCTTCCGCATTCCTGCCAGGGAAAACACCTGAAACCCGCCGGAGTCCGTAAGAATCGGCCGGTCCCAGTTCATAAATTTGTGAAGACCGCCAAACTGCCTGATCAACCGATCCCCGGTCCGCACATGGAGATGGTAAGTATTGGAAAGCTCTACCTGAGTGCCAATCTCTCTCAGATCATCCGTAGAAACAGCTCCTTTAATGGCTCCTACCGTCCCCACGTTCATAAATACCGGAGTTTGGATAACACCATGAACGGTCGTGACCCGCCCGCGCTTGGCACGGCCGTCCCTTGTGATCAATTCATATCTCATTCGCCTTATTTCGCTTTCCTGCCTGATTTACCCTTCTTCTTCCCGCCGGCAGAAGCTGCGGAAGAATCCGGCTTTGCAGGGCTCTCCGCCTTAACCGCTTTCTTATGAGTAGTCATTACATACCACAAAGCGCCCGTGATGCAGACAGAAGAGTACGTGCCGCAGACGATACCCACCATCAGCGGAAGCGCAAACTCTCGTATGGAACTGACGCCCAGAAGGAACAGTACAAATACCATGATGAACGTCGTCAGTGAAGTATTGACACTTCTTGTAAAGGTCTGGGTAATACTGTTGTTCACCAGGTCTGCCAGACTCTCCTTGCTGCTCTTTGTACGCAGGTTCTCACGAATACGATCGAAAATAACGATAGTCGCGTTAATGGAGTAACCTACGATCGTCAGCATACATGCGATGAAGGTGGAACCTACGGACCATCTGGCAACTGCGTAGAAGGTCAGCACGACCAGCACATCATGGACCAGAGCCGCCACGGCGCTGGCAGCAAAGTTAATATCCTTAAACCGCAGCCAGATATACAGGAGCATCAGTATGGTGGAAATAATGACCGCCACAATCGCGTCCTGCTTCATCTCATCACTGACCGCTCCGGAAATGCTCTCAGCCGTGATAGTCTCATCATCCACGCCAAAGTTCTCAACCAGCGCATCCTCCATAGCCTGCCGCTGATCTACCGTCAAAGTCTGGGTACGGAAAATGACCTCATTGGTTCCGGCAACCTTCTGCTGCTGAACCTCCGTGACTCCGGTGGCCTGCTGAATGACAGGAATCACCTGGCTGTCAATATCTTCCAGGCTCATATCCTCATTAAATACAACATTCGTAGATGTGCCGCCCTTGAAATCCATACCGTAATTGAGGGCACCCTTTCCACTGACAGCTCCGCCGATCATTACCGCCCAGCCAATCACGATGGCCGCAATCGAAATGATAAAACAGATTTTCTTCTTGCCCAGGAAATCCACGGGAGTGCGGTTCTTCTTGACTCCGTAGAACTTAGCGTCCTCAAAGCCCAGACTATACAGCGCGTACAGACCTCCTCTGGTTACAACCAGGGCTGTGAACATAGACAAAACGATACCGATCGCCAGGGTGGTGGCAAATCCCTTAACGGTTCCGGAACCTCTCAGGAACAATACCGCCGCCGCGATCAGGGTGGTAATATTGCCATCTACGATAGCGGATGTGGCCTTGCTGAAACCGGTCTTGATAGCAGAGCGGACAGTCTTTCCTACGCCAATCTCCTCCATGATACGCGTGAAAATAATAACATTGGCGTCCACGGCCATACCGATAGACAGGATAATACCTGCGATACCGGGCAGGGTCAGAGTCACTTCAAAGGCGGACAGAAGAATCATCTCCAGGCCCACATACAATCCCAACGCCAACACGGAAGCCACGCCGGGAATCCGGTAAACGGCGATCATGAAAATCGCAATGATAGCAAAACCGATCAGCGCCGCCTTCAGGCTGGTAGCAATGGCGTCCTGACCAAGCCTGGCGCCTACCACCTGGGAACGGAGCTCTTCCAGCTCCAGAGAAAGAGAACCGATACGGATGGTGGCCG
>CANQBN010000187.1 GCA_947588855.1 uncultured Lachnospiraceae bacterium | reverse complement strand
CGGAGTATGGCGTAGTTTGGTAGCGCGCTCGGCTGGGGGCCGAGAGGTCGCAGGTTCAAATCCTGTTACTCCGATTTTTTATTGGTTTTGGGGCGGCGCTTCTGTTTTTTCAGCTGCTCTTTTCTTTTTTTATAAGATATGATATAATTCTTTAAGAAATAATATAAAATGTAGGAGGAGGACATACCTATGAGAAAAACTGCAGCGATGGTGTGGCTTGCATTTTTACTTTTGGCACTGCCTGGAACCGCTTTTGCCGGGGAAAAGGGCAGGATACCTACGACTGAAGGCACGATATCTGCGATTCCCTCCAATGCGGAGAGATATGCCCTTCAGTGCAAGAACTATCTCAGCGGGTTGAAACGTGACGGAGTGAGCGTGCTCGTTGCCAATACCCCGGAGGAGATGACGGAATACATCAGTTCTGCGCTGCCCAGGAACAATTATTCAGACGTTTCCGTTACTTTGAAAATCCTGGGAGAAAAGATTGGGGAGGATTCGTATACCGATGATTTCAAACCGGCAGTCAATGGAACGTATCTGAGCAGGGACGGAAAAGACGGACAGTTTAGTGTGATTCTGACCATAACCAATATAAATAACGTCAAAGAGCAATACGATGTGAGGAACTCCATTAAAATCGTTTCCATTCCATACACGGGCGGTTCGGTAAACAGCCTGTCCTCACCTGAAAAAGAGTCCCTGGGCCTGATCGTGACCGGAGCCAATATCTTGAGCGGTACGTGGGAGAGATCCGGGGATAAATGGATGCTTAGAGGACCGAATGATCAATATGCCGCTTCAAGGTGGGCGTTTTTGGACGGTCACTGGTATCTCATAGGCAGCGACGGATATATGCTTACAGGCTGGCAGCTGGTTAACGGCAAATGGTATTATATGGATGTAAGCGGCGCTATGCTGGCGGATACAGTTACTCCGGACGGCTATTATGTCAATGCCAGCGGTGAGTGGATTCAATAATAACGGCGGCGGACTGTTCCGCCGCTGCTTCTATGATTGCGGGAAGGCAGAAGACGATGAAAGACTTTTTTGATAGATCTGTTACGGAATCCCAGTCTCCGATAAAACCTATTGTATGCTTTGATTTGGATGAGACCCTTCTTCACCATACACCCACCGCTTCCTATATACCTCAAAGCGCCGCGGAGGCGTTGGAGATGATGAGAGGGAACTGTTATCTGGTGCTGGCTACGGGGCGGGATATGGATACCCACTACAGCCGCCAGTATAAAGATATGGTAAAACCGGACGCCATCATCCACAGCAACGGGATGAAGATTACTGTGGGAGATGAAATGCTTTTGGACGCCTATATGGAACAGGAACTGGTAAAGAGGGTTCTGACCTTTGCGGAGGAGCATAGTCTGGCGGTGGGCGTTACCATCAAGGACGATGATTATTATACGAACTGGCAGCAGGTCTATGATCTGGAGGTGGAACGCTGGGGCCAGTGCGGAAGGCATTTCGTCGATCCCTGGAAGCTTCTGGATATCCGAGTGAGAGCCCTTGCCTACGTGGGAAAACCGGAGGGCGTTCATCTGATGGAGCAGGCGTTTCCGGAGCTGCGCATGCCCATGTTCGGTGGCTTTGCCGGAGCGGATATTGTAGACCGGAAGAATTCCAAGGCCAACGGTCTGAGACGTCTGTGTGAATATTTCGGGACCGATATTGCCCATACCTATGCGTTCGGCGACAGCATGAACGATTATGAGATCGTGCAGGAGGCAGGCATCGGGATCGCCATGGGCAATGCCGTGGCGGAACTGAAAGCGGCGGCCGATTATGTGACGGCGGATATCTGCGACGACGGCGTGTATAAGGCGTGCAGGCATTTCGGATTGATTCCGCCGGAAACAGACGGACAATCCGGTGAATGAAAGAAATGTATTTTGCCTCCTGTGATGCACGGATTGCTCCGCGTTTTGCGCTCCCGCAATTCTGGCATCATCCATATAAAATTGCAGCAAAAAAGGGGAATTTGATATGAATGAACGTTTAAAACAGCTGAGAGATCTTATGAAGGAGCGCCGCATAGACGCCTACCTGATTCCCACGTCAGACTTTCATGAATCGGAATACGTGGGAGCTTATTTTAAATGCCGTCAGTATCTGACCGGCTTTACCGGCTCTGCCGGAACAGCTGTGGTGACGGCAGATGAAGCGAAGCTGTGGACCGACGGACGGTATTTTGTCCAGGCGGCCGCTCAGCTTGCCGGAAGCGGTTTCGACCTGATGAAGATGGGCGAGGAAGGTGTGCCAAAAATCGAAGATTATCTGGAGCGAGTTCTGCCGGAGAGCGGAGTCCTGGGATTCGATGGTCGGGTCATTGACAGCTGCATGGGCTGGGAACTTTCAGAGAAACTGTCGGATAAGAAGGTGACCATTTCCTGCGAGGAAGATCTGGTGGGGCAGATCTGGCAGGATCGTCCCGGCCTTCCCAAAGACCCGGTGTGGATTCTGGAGGAGAAATATGCGGGAAAATCCGCCGCGGACAAGATAAAGGACGTCCGTGAGGCGATGAAGAAGCAGAAAGCGACGGTTCATGTGCTGACGACTCTGGATGATATTGTGTGGCTTCTGAACATTCGGGGAAACGACGTGCCTAACAATCCGGTGGTATTGTCTTATCTGATAGTAACTCCGGATATGATTGTGCTGTTCATCGACGGCGGAAAGCTGGATGAGAAGGTAAGGGCCTGTCTGTCCGGACTGGGCGTGACCATCCGGCCTTACAATGATATCTATGAGTATGTAAAAACATTCCGGAACGAGAGGATTCTTCTGGAGACGTCGCGGACCAACTATGCCATTGTAAATAATCTGGATTCTAGCAATGTGATCTTTGATAAGATGAGCCCTACGGTTCTTGCCAAAGCCATGAAGAATCCGGTGGAAGTGGAGAACGAGCGCCGGGCCCATATCAAGGACGGCGTGGCTGTGACCAGATTTATCTGCTGGCTTAAGAAGAATATCGGAAAAATTCCTATGACGGAGATCAGCGTGTCCGACTATCTGGAGGAATTGCGCAGGCAGCAGGAGGGTAATCTGGGTCTTAGTTTTGATACCATTTCCGCCTACGGTCCCAATGCGGCCATGTGCCATTACAAGGCCACACCGGAATCCAACGCGGTTCTGGAGCCGAGGGGGCTTTATCTGGTGGATTCCGGCGGTCAGTATTATGAGGGGACCACGGATATCACAAGGACGGTGGCTCTGGGTCCCATAACCTGCGAAGAGCGGGAACATTTTACGCTGGTAGCCATGAGTATGCTGCGCCTGGGTCATGTAAAATTCCTTCACGGCTGCGGCGGGCTGTCTCTGGATTATGTGGCCAGGGAGCCGATGTGGCAGCGCGGGTTAAATTACAACCACGGAACAGGACATGGCGTGGGATATCTTCTGAATGTCCATGAGCGTCCGGTAGGAATCCGCTATAAAGTGGTGCCGGAGCGGCTGGACAGCGCCGCTTTTGAGGAGGGAATGATCTGTTCCGATGAGCCGGGAATCTATATTGAAGGCAGTCATGGAATCCGCACGGAGAATCTGTTGGTGTGCAGAAAGGCAGAGAAGAACGAGTACGGGCAGTTTATGGAATTTGAGTATCTGACCTTTGTGCCTATTGATCTGGATGCTCTGGATGTGTCCATGATGGAGAAGCGTGACATAGAATATCTGAATGAATATCACAGGCAGGTATACGAAAAGATCGCTCCCCATCTGAATGAAGAAGAGCGCGAATGGCTGAAGGAAGCCACAAGAGAGGTTTAGTGTTGGCGGCAGAATCGGATTACAGCGTTACCATCGTATAAGGGTGATTTACATAAGGCAGAAATTTTTCCAGGATATCGGCTGTCCGGATGCGCAGGCTTGAGGTGTTGACACAGGGATGGCAGCCGATATACTCATGACCATGAATCACGTCCTCGTCAATCAGAAGGCGGACGTGATTTTCTTTGTCGTTCATCAGCCCCAGAATACTGACGGAACCGGGAGTGATGTCCAGGAACTGTTCCATATACTCCGGGGAGGCGAAGGACAGCCGGGCGCTGCCGATCTCTTTGGACAGAACCGCTGTGCGGAATTTCTTTTCGCCGGGCATCATCAGCAGATAGAAGTTGGTCTTCTGAGCATTGCAGAGGAACAGATTCTTGCAGATATCGATGCCAAGCCGTTTGTCGATATCGTGGCAGGATTCGATGGTATAGGTGGCGGTGTGGTCCAGCCGCATGTAGGGAATTCCCAGCTGATCCAGCAGGTCGTAGGTGCGGATTTCTCTGGGCAGGCGCCCGGAAAGCTCCGCCGGGCGGCCGGTATACAGGGTTGGGTCAATATAAAAATCGTCGTTCTGACTGGCGGTGTGATTATCCATAAGAATGTCTCCATTTCTCGGTATTTGATGTGTGTTTTTGCAGTGCGTTTTTGCGCCTTTGTAGTGTGCTTTTTGCGTCTTTGCAGTACGTTTTTACGCTTTCACAGTGCGTTTTCTCCGCTGACAGGTCTATTATACAAAAACAGGTGGAAAATGCAATCGGTTTATTTTATAATGGATGAAAACAGAACGGAAATGGGTGAAAGACTACAGATGGAATCAAAACAGAAGCAAGTGAAAGATAGAGACAAGAAATATCAGAGAGTTCAGAATGCGGGGCATTCTCTGAGAACTGAGCAGCCCCGGAAGGGGCGGGAATCATCCCTCTGTCCGGTGTTTGACCGCTGCGGCGGCTGCCAGCTTCTGGACATGCCCTACGAGGAGCAGCTGAAGAAAAAGCAGAAGGCTGTGGAAGGTTTTTTGAAGGGTCTGTGCCGCGTGGAGAAGATTACCGGTATGGAACAGCCGTTTCACTACCGGAATAAGGTACATGCGGTCTTTGGTTATCGAAAAGGGAAGCCTATCTCCGGTGTTTACCGGGAGGGGACCCATGAAATCGTGCCGGTGAAGACCTGTATGATTGAGGATGAAAAGGCGGATGAGATCATCGGAACCATTCGCAGTCTGCTGACGTCCTTTAAGATAAAGACATACGACGAGGACACCGGTTACGGTCTGCTTCGCCATGTATTGGTCAAGCGGGGATTTTCCACCGGGCAGATTATGGTAGTGTTGGTGACTACATCACCGGTATTTCCTTCCAGAAATAATTTTGTCAGAGCGTTGAGGGAGCGTCATCCGGAGATTACTACCATCATTCAGAACCAGAATGACCGCGCCACCAGTATGGTGTTGGGCGATAAGGAACGGGTACTGTACGGAAAAGGTTATATTGAGGATGAACTGTGCGGCTGCCGTTTCCGCATTTCCAGCAAATCTTTCTATCAGGTGAATCCGGTTCAGACGGAGAAGCTGTACCGGAAAGCCATGGAATTGGCGGGCCTGACCGGCAAAGAGACGGTAATTGACGCTTACTGCGGCATTGGAACCATCGGTATGACGGCAAGCGGCAGGGCTAAGAAGGTCATCGGCGTGGAATTGAATCCGGATGCGGTTCGGGACGCTGTTGCCAACGCGAAACGAAATCAGGTGACCAATATCCAGTTCTATCAGAATGATACCGGCAGGTTTATGACCGGTATGGCAGAGCAGGGAGAGCACGCGGACGTGGTGTTTATGGATCCGCCCCGAAGCGGCAGCACGGAGGAGTTTATTCAGGCGGTTGCGGAACTGGGGCCGGAGAGAATAGTATATGTTTCCTGCAACCCGGAGACCCTGGCCAGGGATCTGAAGATATTCCAACGGTATGGATACCGGACAAAGGAGGCCTGGCCCTTTGATCTGTTTCCCCAGACGGAGCATGTGGAGACGGTATGCCTATTGTCCAAACTCAATGTCGAGCATCATATTGAAGTTGAACTCACCATGGACGAG
>CANQBN010000186.1 GCA_947588855.1 uncultured Lachnospiraceae bacterium | reverse complement strand
CTCCTCCGAGTATTCTGTGGTTAAAATCTTCTCTGCCATACGTTCTCTATCCTCTCTCCCGCCGCCGGCCTTCCGGCAGCCTGTTTCCCGTTTCTGTCTCCGCCGGCCTTCCGGCGGTCTGCTTTCCGTTTCTGTCTCCGCCGGTGTTCCGGCGACCTATCTCCTGCTTCCCTTTCGGGTCATATCGTCAGCTTCCAGGCCACTCCGACCCAGAAAGCAGCCCCGGCGGCTACGCGTCAATCTCCGCCTCGTCCGCGTGATCGTAGATAAACTGGCGTCTGGGAAGCACGTCGCTTCCCATAAGCATCTCCGTAATCTCCGACGCCATGCGGGCATCCTCGATCTCCACCCGCTTCAGCACCCGACGCTCCGGGTCCAGGGTGGTCTCCCAAAGCTGCTCCGCATCCATCTCACCCAGTCCTTTGTACCGCTGGAGCGTAAAATCCCCCGTATGGGTCTTTCGGTATTTTTCCAGCTCCCGCTCGTCATACAGATACTGCTCGTCGCCCTTTTTGGGGATCACCTTAAACAAAGGCGGCATGGCGATATACACATGGCCGTTATAAATCAGATCCGGCATGAACCGGTACAAAAACGTGAGAAGCAGCGTGTCGATGTGGCTTCCGTCCACGTCCGCGTCGGTCATAAGAATGATCTTGTGGTACCGCAGCTTGCTGATGTCAAAATCATTGCCGTAGCCTTCCGAGAAGCCGCAGCCAAAGGCGTTGATCATGGTCTTGATCTCCGCGTTGGCCAGAACCTTGTCCATGGACGCCTTCTCCACGTTCAGAATCTTGCCGCGAATAGGCAGAATGGCCTGGTACATCCGGTTGCGGGCCGTCTTGGCGGAGCCGCCTGCGGAATCCCCCTCCACGATGAAGATCTCGCATTTCTCCGCGTCCCGGCTCTCGCAGTTGGCCAGCTTGCCGTTGCTGTCAAAGGAGAATTTGGATTTGGTCAGCATATTGGTCTTGGCCTTCTCCTCCGCCCGGCGGATCTTGGCCGATTTCTCCGCGCAGCTGATGATTCCTTTCAGCACCTCCACGTTCCGGTCAAAATACATCTGCAGTTCGTCGCCGCAGATGGAAAATACCGCCTTGGTGGCGTCGGCGCTGGCCAGCTTGGTCTTGGTCTGGCCCTCAAAAATGGGATCCGGATGCTTGATGGCCACCACCGCCGTCATACCGTTTCTCGTGTCTGCGCCGGTAAAATTGGCGTCCTTATCCTTTAAGATCCCCAGCTCCTTGGCGTAGGAATTAATCAGCATGGTAAATTTGGTCTTAAATCCTACCAGATGGGTGCCGCCCTCCTGGGTGAAAATATTGTTGCAGAAGCCTAAAATATTCTCTTCAAACGTATCTACAAACTGAAACGCCACTTCCACCTCAATCTTATCCATCTCGCCCTTGAAATAGACCGGATCGTGGATAGGCGTTTTGCCGGCATTCAGCTCTTTCACATAAGCCACAATACCTTCCGGCTCCGTATAGTCTAAGGTCTCTTCTTCCCCCGGCCGCTGGTTGGCATAGTGGATAATAAGTCCGGGATTTAAATAAGCCGTCTCATGAATCCGGCTCTTCAGCCAGTCCGCTTTAAAACGGGTCTTCTCAAAGATCTCGCCGTCCGGCAGGAAATTGATCTCCGTCCCGGTCTCCTTCGTCTTGCCCAGAGTCGGCAGCAGGCCGTTTTCAAGTTCCACCACCGGCTTGCCCCGGCGGTACCCGTCATGATGGATCATGCCGTTTTTATATACCTTCACATCCATACGCTCCGACAGTGCGTTAACCACGGAAGAGCCTACGCCGTGAAGCCCGCCGCTGGTCTTGTAGGCGTCGTTGTCAAATTTTCCTCCGGCATGAAGGGTCGTCAGAACCACCCGGGTAGCCGACATCCCTTTTTTGTGCATCTCAACCGGGATCCCACGGCCATTATCCCGCACAGTACAGGAACCGTCCGCCTCCAGCGTCACCCATATCTGGCTGCAGTAACCTGCCAGGTGCTCATCCACCGAATTGTCCAGCACTTCATAAATCAGGTGGTTTAAGCCCTTGCTCCCTACGCCTCCTATATACATACCCGGCCTTCTCCTGACTGCTTCCAGCCCCTCTAAAACCGTGATACTTTCCGCATTATACTGTGCCTTAGACATAATATCCTCCATATCTTGTTATTCAAGGTATATTATACACACAAATTATTGGGTTTTGCAAGCATTACATTTGCTTTACATTCTCATCATGCCGCTGTATAATCATTTTATTCAGACATGAAAAACTGTTATTTTCGATAAGGATGGGGAATGCTGTCTGATGCAGATAAGAAACTAAAAGAAATCCGGAGGTAACAAATATGTGGATGATTTTCGCGCTTTTATCCGCCGTCTTCGCGGCGCTCACTTCCATACTGGCCAAGATCGGCATAGACGGCGTTAATTCCAATCTTGCCACGGCCATCCGTACGGTGGTCGTAGTGGTCATGGCATGGGTTATGGTATTTCTCACCAGGGCTCAGGGCGGGATTCCGCAGATCAGCCGGAAAAGCTGGATTTTCCTGGTTCTCTCCGGCCTTGCTACCGGAGCGTCCTGGCTCTGCTATTACCGGGCCCTGCAGATCGGCGAGGCCTCCAAGGTCGTCCCCATCGATAAGCTGAGCGTGGTCATAACGCTGATCCTAGCCTTTGTTTTCCTTCACGAAGAATTCACTGTAAAATCACTGATCGGATGCGTGCTCATCGGCGCCGGGACACTGATCATGGTGGTATGAAACCATCTCGACTTGCGTCTCGATGGGGACACTCGTCAAGCATTGATTGACGCAAGCGTCATCAATGTTTTCCTCGTTATTATACCATATTATCCTACAATATTCTGTACCCATACCCGTTTCTTTAAAAGGGCCGCGCCAATGACGCATTTGATCAGATCCAGGCTTTTTCCCAGAAAATACAGGAGCATGATCGGCAGACCCGTATAGTGGCCGGCCGCGTACACGACAGGGATGGATATCGCCCACACAAACACCCCGTCAAAGAAAAAGGTGATCACCGTCCTGCCGCCGGATCTTAAAGTAAAATACGAGGCATGTATAAATGAATTGACCGGCATAAAAAGCGCTTCCATCAGAATGAATCCAGCCGCCAGGCCCCGCACGCTGTCCGTGGTGTTGTAAACCTGCGGAATCAGCGGCGCGGCCAAAGCCATCAAAGCCCCCATCACAAAACAGACCGCGACGGAGAAAAAAATCAGCTTTCTGTCCTGATCCACCGCTTCTTCCATCTCCCCGGCCCCTAAAAGCTGTCCTATGACGATAGCCACCGCGCTTCCCAGGGCCATAAACACCACGTTAAACAAATTGGAAACCGTGGAAGAGATATTCTGGCCTGCCACCACATCCAGTCCCCGGTAAGAATAGCACTGCAGAAGCACCGCCATTCCCGCGGACCAGATCGCCTCATTTACCATTAAAGGCGTTCCCTTCCGGATGATCTGCCCCACCAGATAGCCGGGAATCCGAAAGGAGCGGTAGGCATGTATGATAAACGGATTCCTGGCCGAATGGACATGAGTCCAGATCACGGTAATCCCGCATTCTACAAACCGCGAAAGCACTGTGGCCCAGGCCGCTCCTGCCGCTCCCATCTGCGGGGCGCCAAAATGACCGAAAATCAGGATATAATTAAATACCAGATTTACCACGACCGCGGCTACTCCGGCAATCATGGGGACAAAAGTCTCGCCGCATTCCCTTAAGGTACCGGAATAAACCTGCACGATCGCGAAGGGGATAAAACCGATTAGCATAATATCCAGGTACTGGCGTCCATAAAAAAAGGTGGCCTTAATATCGTCAAGCCGTCCCTCTCCCTGCAGGTAAAGAGAAATCAACTCTCCTCCCCTGCTGGCAAATACCGCGATAACGGCCGCCAGAAACAAAGCACAGCTGATCATTTTAAACCGGAAGGTATACCGAACCCCGTCGTGATTTCTCTGCCCGTAAAACTGGGCGCTGAAAATGCCGGCGCCGGAAACCAGGCCGAATATACAGATATTATAGACAAAAATCAGATTATTGGCAATGGCAACGCCGGACATCTGCACCGTCCCGACCTGGCCTACCATAATATTATCCAGAAGGCTGACGAAATTCGTGATGCCGTTCTGTATCATAATCGGGACCGCTACCGTCAGGACCATTCTGTAAAACTGCCAGTCACCGATATATTTCTTCTTAAAATCCTTCATAAATCTTCCGTTTCTATGCAAAGCCCCCGGATCAATCCCGTATCCAGAGGTCAATCTCTCCCAGCTTTCACATTGGCATTATATCCTTTTTCCTGACAATAAGCAAGAGGACATTAAAATAAGCCTGCTATATTTACATTCTCTGAATAAGGCTGTATAATGAATTTAAATTTTGAGACAGGAGGTTTTATTGTATGAAAAAGATATTTCAAACATTAGTAACAGCTGTGGTTCTGTCCCTGTCTATCTCTGCCGTCTCCTTTGCCGGAAGCTGGCAGACCGATGCCGTCGGAAAATGGTGGCAGAATGATGACGGAAGCTTTCCGTCCGGCGGCTGGCAGTGGATCGATGACAACGGCGATGGTATCGCCAATTCCTATTACTTTGACGCAAACGGCTACCTTTTGGTAAATACGACTACCCCCGACGGCTACACGGTAGACGGAAACGGCGCGTGGATTGTCAATAACGTGGTCCAGACCCAGGCTGTCGCCGCTCCTCCTGCCACTCAGGCCAACAAAACAGGCAACAGCGGCAAAACCGTATCGGCTGCCTCAGGCATCTCTTCCACCCCTTACGACGGATATACCATCGTCGTCAACACCAGCACGAAAAAATACCACGTGCCAAGCTGCAAATCCGTCAAGTCTATGAAAGATAAAAATAAAGGTTACAGCAGCGACGCGGCCTATCTGGAATCCCATGGCTACCAGGCCTGCAAAAACTGTCACTGATGCAAATAAAATTAACATAACCAAAGCCGCTGGCTGTACGTGCCGTTCTCCTGGTGGGGAACGCCACATACCGGCCAGCGGCTTTTTCTCCGGATTTACTCTGTCATAATTATCGTGCCATAATTACCATGTCACAATTATCACATCATACATCACGTCATGCTTTATCCAATCATACTTTATCTGATCATACCCTGTCGATCTTGATCAGCTTCGCGTTCAGGCTCTCCAAGAAACCTTCCGGCATCATGGAGCCTGCCATCTCCACCATGGCCTGAGGCGCCATAGTCTTCATCATATCCCACATGCCTTCGCCGGGCGCCACCTTCATATTCGTGGCCAGTTTGACCGCCTCGGCTACCACCTTCATGGCTTCCTCGGACTTGGCAATCTCGCCCATGGGAACCTTCACGTTATACTTGCCCTCCGGAAACTCCATGGGAGCCTTCAGATCCAGATCGCCTGCCAGCTTGAACCAGTTGGCCACGCCCTCCGCGCGCTCCGTGACCTCCGGAAGCACATAGATAGCAGGCTCCTTCTCCACCTTCTCCAGGGTGATACTGTCCTTCACAGGTCCCGCCTCAGCCACCAGCGTATTGAATCCGTCCTTTAAGGCCACCGTGAAGACAAAGACCTTCTCCGCCTGCTGCTCGCCTACTTTCTCGCCGTTCACATACAACGTGACGGAAGGCTGGTTGGAATAAACCTTTACCTGGGTGGTCTCTCCAGCCCTCTGGGCGTAGCGGCGGCCGCACAGATGCACCATGGGCTCTGTCGTCCAGTAAGCCTGATAGATATAGTAGCTGTCCTTCTTCGTCTTACGGTCCATGGTCACCAGGCCCTTGTTGTTCCGGCCCCTCACGCCGCCCTCATCACGAGCCGCGCAGCCGAAATCAAACATATTCCACACATGGCTCGACCAGATCCAGGGCCTCTCATCGAACACCTTGGCCAT
>CANQBN010000185.1 GCA_947588855.1 uncultured Lachnospiraceae bacterium | reverse complement strand
GTGTGGGCGTCCTGCCAGGTGGACGGCTATACGGATATAGCGGGCGGCCACGGTTTCCGGCAGAAGCAGGGCGACCGGATGCGTTTCAAAGTGATGCATAAGATTTATGATTTTGAAAAAAGATTCGGGTATCCCATGTGTGTGGGCTGCGGACGCTGCGACGATGTCTGCCCGGAGTATATCTCCTACTCGAACTGTGTGAACCGTCTGGCAAAGGAGGAACAGGAAGCATGAAAAATGAATATATTCCTCAGTTATCAACGATCAGGGAAGTGATAAAGCACACAGAGCTTGAGTATACGTTCCGCATGGAATTTGACGGAGCGGTGAAGCCGGGGCAGTTCTTCGAGGTATCCATCCCGAAGTTTGGCGAGGCGCCGATCTCCGTCAGCGGGATCGGAAACGGGACGGTAGATCTTACCATCAGGAGGGTCGGAAAAGTAACGAATGAGATCTTCGAGAATTATGTGGGAGACAGCTTCTTTCTGCGGGGACCTTACGGAAACGGGTTTGACCTGGAGAACTACCGGGGAAAGGATCTTGTCGTCATCGCCGGAGGCACAGGCCTCTCGCCGGTACGCGGAGTCGTCGATCATTTCGCGAAGCATCCGGATGAAGCGGCGGCCGTTACGCTGATCGCCGGATTTAAGTCGCCCAAGGACGTCCTTTTCAAAGATGATTTTGACTTCTGGGAGAAGCATATCCAGGTCATAAAAACAGTGGATACCGCGCCGGAAGGTTATACGGGTCCCGTGGGGATGGTTACGAAGTATATACCGGATCTGAAATTTGAAAACATAGGGAACGCGGCGTTTATCTGCGTGGGTCCACCGGTTATGATAAAGTTTACTATCATGGAGATTCTGAAGCTGGGCGCGGCGGAAAAAGATATCTGGATCTCCAATGAAAGGAAGATGTGTTGCGGGCTGGGGAAATGCGGCCACTGCAAGATCGGTTCGACCTATGTCTGTCTGGACGGCCCGGTGTTTAACTATACGGATGGAAAAGATCTGATCGATTAGTAGAGGAGGTGAATGGACATGGGACTGGATGTGAATACAAAGAAACTGAAAAAGAACGCGTTCCGTGTGTCAAAGGTGCGCGGGATCGGCGCGTCGAGGATCCGTGTTCCGGGCGGTTATCTGGACGCGGAGGTTCTGGGAATGGTACAGGAGATCGCGCAGACCTACGGAAACGGCTATGTGCATCTGACAACCAGACAGGGGTTCGAGATTGAGGGAATCCGATATGAAGATATGGATGCGGTCAACGAAATGCTGCAGCCGATCATCGAGAAGCTGGAGATCAACCAGAAGGAACCGGGGACAGGATACCCCGCGTCCGGCACGAGAAATATCAGCGCGTGCATCGGCAATAACGTATGCCCCTTTGCGAATTACAATACGGCGGAGCTTGCGAAGCGGATAGAGAAGGCGGTGTTCCCGAATGACCTGCACTTTAAGATCGCCTGTACCGGGTGTTCAAACGACTGTGTGAAAGCAAGGATGCATGATTTCGGAATTATCGGGATGACCATGCCCCAGTATGATCCGAACCGCTGCGTAAACTGCCAGGCGTGCGTAAAGGGCTGTAAAAGCCTGTCCGTGAACGCGCTTCGCGTGGAGAATTATAAGATTGTCCGGGATGAAGAAAAATGTATCGGGTGCGGGGTCTGCATCACAAAATGCCCGACCCGTGCGCTGACCAGAAGCAAAAAGAAATATTATAAGCTGACCATTATGGGTAGAACCGGAAAGAAGAATCCGAGACTGGGAGAGGATTTCCTTGTCTGGGCGGATGCGGAGAATATTATAAAGATCATACTCAATACATACCGATTTGTAGAGAACTATATTTCTCCTGACGCGCCTGGGGGGAAGGAGCATATTGGATATATTATTGACCGCGTGGGATTTGAAGAGTACAAGAAATGGGCGCTTGAGGGCGTGGAACTGATGCCGGAGACGATTAAGAAAGACTGCGTTTACTGGAGCGGTATCCATTTTGACCGGTGAGCGGCCGTTCGGGAAAGGAGAGACAGGACAGATGAAACCGGAGACAAACAACGCGTTTATGGAGTTGATGGAAATACGCGGCGAAGGTATCCCGGAGGAGACGGAAGTGAGTATAACGGGTGAGGATCCATTCTTTGTCACGCCGTTTAAGATCGGGGAGACTCTCGCCGGCGCCCTGGCGGCCAGGGCGGTCGTTGCCAATGATCTGTGGGAGCTTCGCACCGGCAGAAGGCAGAAGATCGAAGTGGAGGTAAACGTAGCCGCGGCCACGGCGCTCGGCGGCGGCAGTATGACGCAGAAGAAAAACGAGCAGGGCGTGTACGAGGATATCCCCGGCACGCCGGAGCTGGCGCATATGGTATCCATCACGCAGCCCTGGGAGGCAAAGGACGGACGGTGGTTCCTTCCGCATTTTAATCTGCCGCATCTGGAGAAAAAGGTGCTTGGCGTTCTGGGATGTGAAGGAACGCCCGAGGCGGTGAAACAGGCGGTGAGCGAGTGGGATGCAGAGGAACTGGACAAGGCGATCGCGGATGTCCGTGCTACGGGCGGGATCGTATTCACGCCGGAGGAGTGGTTGGAACATCCTCACGGGAAGAATCTGGCCGCGAGACCCGTCGTGCAGATTACCAAGGTTGGCGACAGCAAGCCGGAGCCGCTTCCGGCAGGCGGGGAACCGCTGAGCGGTATCCGGGTTCTGGAACTCACCCGTATTCTGGCCGGGCCGACGGCCGGGATCAGTATGGCTGAACATGGAGCGGACGTATTGATGGTGACGTCGCCCGAGCTGCCGCAGGTGCCGCCCTTTGTGCGAGATACGAGTCATGGGAAAAGAAGCTGTTACCTGGATTACAAGGACCCCGTACAGGCGGAGCAGTTAAAAGAACTGGCAAGGGAGGCGGACGTGTTTATTGAGGGGTATCGTCCCGGCTGCATGGAGGCCCATGGTTTTGGCTATAAGGAACTGATGAAGGAAAGACCAGGACTGATTTATGTCAGTGTGGACTGTTTCGGACCGGGCGGGGTTTATTCGGACCGGGCGGGCTGGGATCAGGTCGCCCAGGCGGTGACCGGGATGGCCTATACACAGGGACAGTATGAGAAGGCGGGACAGCCGAAGCTGACGCCGGTCTACTGCTGCGATTTCCTGACGGGATTTCTGGGCGCTTTCGGGGCAATGGTCGCGTTAAAGCGGCGGGCGGTTGAAGGAGGTTCCTATCATATCCATGTATCCCTTTGCCAGTCTGCGATGCTGCTGCAGCGGCAGGGACTGTGCGAAGACGGGTTCGAACATGCGCCGGGCAGGCTGACAGAAGAGGAATTTGAGAAGTACGCCGTCTGCGACGATGATACGATCTATGGAGATCTGAAGAGTCTTGGCCCTGTCATTCGCATGTCCGAGACGATGCCGGCCTGGCATGGAACGACGCCAGAACTTGGCAGCAGTAAACCTGAATGGATGGAGAGATAGGAATGCTCCGAAATGGTTTTAAGGGAACGTGCCTGTATCTCCTGTTGCCGTGCATCTTTTTGTGTCTCGCTGCGTGCGGTTCAAAGGACGCCTCAGCGGGTTCCGGAAGCGCTCTGATCTGTGAGGATGCGCTGGGAGACCAGGTGGAGTTCACTGCGCGGGAGCTTGAGAGGATAGCGGACGGAACGATGAAGGTTGCTGTGTTGAACGGAAGCTTCGCGGAGATATGGTCGCTGGCGGGCGGGAAGCTTGCCGCGGTGACAGAGGACGCGTATGAGGATGGCAGAGAGATGGCGATTGATGACGGGACGGTGAATGTGGGAACGCTGAGAAATCCCAATCTTGAAGTGCTGTTGGCCTCGGACATAGAGCTGGCCATACTGTCCGCAGATCTTGAAAGCAATGTTTCATTGCATGACAAATTGAAGGACGTGGGGATAAAGACGGTGTATCAGTCTGTGGAGACATTTGAAGATTATCTGGAGACCCTTGATTTCTTTACGAAGCTGACAGGGCGCGAAGACCGCTATGAACAATATGGCGCGCTGATAGAGGAGGAAGTCCGTGGGCAGATCGCCAGACAGGATGATTCTTATCCGACGGCTCTCCTGCTGCGTGCGTATGGCAGCGGTGTGAAGGCCAAGGGGAGCGATAACATGACTGGAGCAATGCTGAGGGAACTGGGATGCATCAATATTGCGGATGGGGAAGGACGGCTGACAGACGAGTTAAGTCTGGAAGCGATCATTGAAAAGGATCCGGAGTATATTTTCGTGACTGTGATGGGAAACGATGAAGAGGCAGGCCTTAAAAGCATCGATGACCTGCTTGCCGGCAATCCGGCGTGGAATGACCTGGCTGCAGTGAGGAAAGGACATTACTACGTTCTTCCAAAGAATATGTTTCACAATAAGCCGAATCAGAGGTGGGGCGAGAGTTACCGCATGTTGGCCGATATCCTCTACCCGGAAATGGAAGAGTCATGAAAAGCAGCGGAAAAGACCAGGCATTTCATTGGATATGGATTCTTCTCGCCCTGGACGGTATTCTGTTCGTAATATGCATTTTGATGGGAGCGGTAAACATTCCCCTCATGGAGCTGTCCGCTGTGTTACGGGGATCGGGAAACGTGAAATATGGGACGATTCTCGTGCATGTGCGGTTACCCAGGACGGCTGCCTGCGCATTGGCGGGAAGCGGCCTTGCGCTGGCGGGCGCGGTGATACAGTGCGTACTGCAGAATCCCCTGGCAGGGCCGAACATTATAGGCGTTAATGCGGGAGCGGGGCTGGCGGTTGTTCTGTGCAGCGCGTTCTTCCCCCTGTCTTTCGCTGTCGTACCGCTTGCTGCGTTTGTGGGAGCGTTTGTGGCGATGCTCTTTCTCTTTTTGCTTGCCAGAAGAACAGAAGCGTCCCGGCTGACGCTGATACTTGCCGGAGTATGTGTCAATAGTCTGCTGAATGCGGCGTCCGACGCAGTACATATTTTTTATGAGGATACGCTTACGGGCACATACGGATTTCGTTTGGGAGGATTCTCAGCAGTAGACGTCCGAGTGCTGATCCCTGCGGGCATATGGATTCTTGCGGCGGCCGGAGTGGTGCTGCTGTTTGAAAAAGAGTTGGAAATCCTTTCCATGGGAGAAGCGGCCGCTTTGTCTGTAGGGCTTGATATACGGAAAACCCAGTTTTTGTTTTTGGCCCTGGCGGCGTCGCTGGCGGGAGCATGTGTCAGTATCTCAGGACTTTTAGGATTTGTTGGGCTGATCGCGCCTCACATTGCGCGCAGGATCGTTGGGGAAGAATGCCGTTTTATGCTTCCGTTCTGCGCGCTGTCCGGCGCTTTCCTGGTCATGCTTTGCGACCTGCTTGCCAGAACGCTGTGGGCGCCAAATGAGATCCCGACCGGCATAATCCTGTCCTTCGTCGGGGCACCGTTTTTCCTGCAGCTGTTGTTTCGGCAAAGGAGGAGGCAGCGCCATGATCCGGTGTGAGGGACTTACAGCGGGATACGGAAAGAAAAGGGTGATCCATAATATAGGATGGAAGCCTGCAGAAGGAAAGCTGACAGTCATCATCGGTCCCAATGGCTGTGGAAAAACAACCTTATTAAAGTCGCTGATCGGGCAGACAGAGATAACGGGCGGATGCGTCTATCTGGATGAAAAACCGCTGGAATGTTGGAAGAACAAGGATATTGCAAAGCGACTGGCCTATTTGCCGCAAAACAGGAGTGATACGAATATTTCTGTCTTTCGGATGGCGCTGCATGGACGATTCCCCTATCTTGCCTGGCCGAGACGTTATACGGACAGCGATGAGGCCATGGTGATCCGCGCCGCGGAACGCATGGGCCTTCGGGATTCTCTGGATAAACCGGTTTCAGATTTGTCAGGCGGAGAAAAGCAAAGGGTGTATCTGATGATGGCGCTGGTACAGGATGCG
>CANQBN010000184.1 GCA_947588855.1 uncultured Lachnospiraceae bacterium | reverse complement strand
ATTGACAGCAACGCGGCTCCGATTTTGAAGGAAGTCATCGAGGCAGTGGCAAACGCAGATGAGATCGGTCCTATGTGGAATAGCCGCGTAGGCAACGAGGAACTTCCTCCGGACTTCAGAAACTTCGTTTACAAGACGACGGTGGAAGTGGTCCAGGGCCAGAGAGATATCGATTCCGCCTGCGAGGAGATTCAGAAGACCTGGGATGTGGCTGTCCAGAGCTTTAACCCGGTAACCGGCGTAGGAATTGAATAAATAAGCGAAACAGATCATCAGGTCCCGGAAGTCTTTAAACAGGAAAATGCAGAGAGGCTTCCGGGACTGTTTTAGTTTCATGCAGACAAAGTTCCGGTGATGCCTGGTTTTGTACTATGTCAGTATGCAAAAAGAGCGCTAGTGACGCGGCTTGCGGGACTTTGGCGGAGAAAGGAGAGAGCGGCATGACTAAGAAAAAAGGGAAATTTGATCTGACGGCGACGGCGTTTATCGCTCCGGCCTTCATCCTGTTTACCCTGTTTATCATGGTTCCGACCATCAGCAGTTTCTATTACAGCTTTACTTCCTGGGACGGGATCAGTCCCAAGGTAACCTTTATCGGACTGGCTAACTACAGGGAGATCCTGACGGGGGCCAGGTTCCGGAATGCCTTAAAGAATACGTTTTTACTGACACTTTTTATATCCATCCTGGAAAACCTTCTCGCCCTGTGCCTGGCTCTTCTGGTGGATAATGTAAAATGGTGGAAGAACTTCTTCCGGAGCGCGTTTTATATCCCGGTGCTGATCAGCGGTATCGTAGGCGGATTTATCTGGAAGATTATGTACAATTACAATTTCGGCGTCGTCAATTCCCTGCTGGATATGTTCGGCCTGGGAGCTTTTAAACAGGACTGGCTGGGCAATCCGGCTCTGACGCTGATTATGGTAGGCGTGGTGCTGGTGTGGAAGGGCGCCGGTTATTATATGATTATCTATCTGGCGTCTCTGCAGAGCGTATCCACCGATATTGTGGAGGCGGCGGCTATCGATGGGGCGTCGCCGTGGCAGAGATTCCGGCACATTATCCTGCCTTTGATTTCTGGCGCGTTCACCATCAATTTCACTCTGTCCCTGATCAACGGTTTGAAGGTCTTCGACCAGATCTCGGTTATGACCGACGGCGGTCCCGGATTCACCACGGAGACTATCGTATATCTGCTTTATAAGGTAGGATTCAGCGAAGGCAGACAGGGTTTCGGCACGGCGGTAGGTGTGGTGCTTCTGTTTATCATCATCGTGCTGAATACCATACAGCAGAAATTCTTAAGAAGCAGGGAGGTGCAGCTGTAATGAAGAAGAAAGAAAAAGGCGGAACGAAAGTAAAACCGGCGATGATCGCCATGTTCGCGCTGACATTTGTGCTGGCCCTTATCTTTTTGGTCCCTGTGTTTTTTGCCCTTATCTCAGCTTTTAAGAGCAACGGCGACATTCTGAAGAATCCCTTGGCGCCGCCAACATCCCTGTATTTAAAGAATTTCCAGGATTTGTTCGCCCAGTCTGATTTCGTGACTGCCATCAAACACAGCTTGATCCTGACCGTGGTATCTGAGGTTTTGATTGTCTGCATCGTTCCCATGGCGGCATACGCCATCGAGAGGCGGCAGAGTAAGACCACTGCGCTTATTTATACCTATTTTCTGGCGGGCATGATGATTCCTTTCCATCTGTATATGTTCCCGCTGTTTAAAGAGATGAGGACCTTCCACATCTACGGGACGCTGGCTGGGCCGATCCTCAGCTATATCGCTGGTTCCGTAGGCTTTGGAACCCTTCTGTACAGCAGTTTCCTGAAAGGGATTCCCCTGGAGATTGAGGAGGCGGCCCGTATCGACGGATGCAATCCTTTCCAGACCTTCTGGCAGGTGACGTTCCCCCTTCTGGGGCCCTGTACGGCTTCCATGGTAGTGCTGAACGGCTTAAATATCTGGAACGATTTCCTGCTTCCTTTCCTGGCGCTGCCCTCCAATGTTGCCAAAACCATCACGGTTGAGGTATACTCATTTGTAGGACAATATACGGCAAGATGGGATATCGTGTTCGCGGGTACCGTATGCTCTATCGTTCCCGCACTGATCATCTTCATCATGCTTCAGAAATATTTCGTGAAGGGCATTACGGCGGGCGCGGCCAAGGGATAACAGGATAGCGGAGAGGCCCGGCTGTCGGTGACGGCGCCGGACCGCGTCCGGTCAGAAAGGAGCGCATATGAAAAGAATCCGGGGACTCAGTCTCTATCAGAAATTTGCTCTTGTATTCCTGTGCGTGGGTATTCTGCCTCTTGGGATTCTCTCTACGGTTATCATGAACCGTATGCTGGGTGAATATGAAAAATCCCTGCTTGCGAATTATGAACAGGGGGCGGTTTACGTAGACTCCGGAATCGACGTCCTTCTGGATTCTTACAACGATATTTCCAAGATGCCTTATTATTATAATGGTACCAATGAAGGGGATTTCCGTTATAATTACGTAAATTATGACAACCTGCGTCGGATTCTGTACGGGATTGACTATGGTATGGACGATAACCTGCGGAAGCAGAATATGAGCATTTTTTTGCGGAACGTCCAGAGTGTGGATTCGGCGCTTATGGCCTGCCATTTTGTGGCAGACAACGATGTGCTTAGGGAATCTTTTCATTACAGCAGCCGCTACACCTACCTGCAGGATGAAGAAGGATTCCGGCAAAGGATGCAGGCGGATCAGCTGGACAGGGATTCCAGGAATATGATGCTGATCCCTACCCATCCGGCGGATTATTACAATGCCGCATCTCCACTGGTATTTACGGTGGCCCGGAATTATTTTGACCTGACGGGCCCTGTGGGAGATTCGGAATATATCGGGACAATCTATGTGGATGTGACACTGGACCGGATAGAGGAGCTTTGCCGTTCCATTGAGGCGGAGGGCTCCGCTCTCGTCTATGTGACGGACCGTCTGGGAAACTGTTTTTTCAGCACCGATTCTCAGATGATCGGTCAGAATCTGGGAAACCTGGACTCGGTGTCTGCAGAAAAGCCCGGTCAGGCGGTGCTGGAGACGGCATATGGGAAAAATGGCCTTAAAGTTTCCGTAATCCTGGATACGGCGGACGCTTTGGGAACTGCCCGGCAGATGCGCAGCAGCCTGTTTTTCATCCTGTTTTGTATGCTGGCGGCGCTGTCATTCGGGGCCGTATTTTTCTCCCGGCGCATGACCAGGCCCATCCGGAATATGATGGAACAGATGGCCCAGATTGAAAACGGTAATTTTAAGGTGCAGCTGCCGGTGGAATCTTCCGATGAAATCGGCGTGCTGTCACGGAGGTTTAATCAGATGTCCCAGGAATTGGAGACCTATATTAAGAAATCTTACGTGGCTCAGCTGAAGCAGAACGAGGCGGAGCTTACGGCCCTGCGGTCCCAGATTTATCCGCATTTTCTCTATAATACGCTAGAGGTAATCCGGATGACCGCCCTGGAAAATAATGACGACAGGGTGTCGAAGATGATAGAAGCCCTGGCCCAGCAGATCCGTTACGTGATTGGGACTGTCAGGGATTTTGTGCCTCTGGAAATGGAGGCGGATATTGCGAAGAAATATATTTATCTGCTGAACTGCCGGATCAACGGCCGGATTCAGCTGACGATGGATCTGGATGGCTGTTCGGAACGTCAGGTGCCCAAACTGATTCTGCAGCCAATCCTGGAAAATGCCTATGTCCATGGGATTAAGCCTAAAAATGGAAGCGGCAGTATTATGATTGATGTGGAGCTGACGGACGAGCGGTTTGTTATCTCTGTTATGGATAACGGTGTCGGTATGGATGAAGCCGACCTTCAGAGGCTGCGCAGCCTGCTGGACGGTGAAGAGATAGGAATTAAGAATGAGCATACCTGGCAGAGTATCGGCCTGAAGAATGTCCATGACCGGATCCGGTATCTGTACGGGGAACAGTACGGACTGGAGATTACCAGTATTTCCGGCGTCGGCACTACGGTACGGATTCTGATGCCGGCAAATGAGAATGGGAACCGGGACGGGGATAAGAGCCCGGATTAGACAGGGGGAGAGAAAAGGATGATACGGATGATTCTGGCTGACGATGAGCCGATCATCACCAGGGGAATACAGAAGCTGGTAGACTGGAACAGTCTGGGCATCCAGGTGGCGGGGGAGTACGCGGACGGCAGGGAGGCTCTGGATGGTATTTTGAAGGAGAGGCCGGATATCGCTCTTTTGGATATTTTTATGCCCCGCATGACAGGGATTGAAGTACTGCGGGAGATCAATTCCCTGGGACTGCCGACCCGGGTCATTTTCATCAGTGGATTTCAGGATTTTCAGTACGCGAAGGATGCCCTGCGGTATGGGGCGGTGGATTATCTGCTGAAGCCCATAGTCCGGGACGAGCTGATGAACGCGGTGGAAAATTGTCTGTCGATGATTCACAAGGATAAAGGGATCGACGGTGGTACGGCGCCGCTTTTTGGCATGGAGAACGGGCAGGCTCAGGCGGCTTACGACAAGCTGGCGGAGATGGAAGAGACCACCTATCTGCCGGTGTATATGGAGATTTTGTGGACGGGCAGTGAGAGCCGGCAGGAGCAGAAACTGCTTCGCTTTTCGGTGCTGGCCTTTGTGGAAAATTATCTGGAGAAAAAGGGAATCATTTTCTCCAAAGACGATGGAATTGTGTTGGTGCTGAAGGAAACAGACCCCAAGGAAGCACGGGAATACCTTTATGAGATGCTGGAGCGGATCAGGGAAGAGTACGGTCACAGGGCGGGAGTCATTATCGGAGACGCGGTTTCTTCCATGGGGCAGATTCCGGATGAGTACGCCAGCTGCAGCAGGCTGCGGGGATATTTCTTTTTTGAGGATCAGATTGCCGTGCCGGTGTTGATGGCAGGAGAGCCGGTCTTTGGGCGGAAGGTGTCCGCGGAGGAATATGAGGATTGCCGCAGGGTGCTTTTGGAGGCCATCGTGGCCCAGGATCAGGAAGGCTGCGAGCGGTATCTTCAGCGTTTCTTCCGGCTGGTCTGCCTTCGTTCCGACGGACGGAAGGAGGACGCCTGCTATCACTTTTGCTCCACCATACGAATGGCGGAAGAGCGCGTGATATCCATGGGGCTTCCGGGGCTTCAGTATGATGTGGGATATCTTCTGGAGCAGGGGCGGGCGACGGCCAATTACCAGCAGATGGAGGAGTTTTACGGCGATTATCTGAGGCAGTATCTGCGCCAAATCCGGGAATCGGTGGTCACCAGTGAGAAGAAGGATATTCTTCATGCCAAAGAATATATTGAGAAACATTATCAGGATAACCTGACTCTGGAGGTGCTGGCTCAGGAGATTCACATGAATCCCTATTATTTCAGCAGTTTTTTCAAGAAGCAGTCAGGAGAAAATTTTAAGGATTATGTGAATAAAGTCCGGCTTCAGCACGCGTTGTCTCTTCTGGTGTCTACAGACCGAAAAACTTACGAGATTGCGGCGGAGGTTGGCTTCCGGGACGCGCGGTCCTTTACGGAGCTGTTCCAGCGGGTATACGGAGAGACGCCGTCCAGCTACCGGAAGCGGCTGAGGCAGGAGTGAAGAGGATACCGGCGAGATAGGTCGGGAGGAAACGACATTGGCGGGATAAATTGGGAGGAAACGATGCCGGCAGGATAAGCCAGGCGGAAGAGAGAGGAGAGGACAAGATGAGACGGTGCGAAGCGTGGGCGGATGAGACCCTGGAAAAGGTTCGTGAAAAGATGTCCTGGGTAAGCGAAAAGAACAGGGATAAGATTCCCTATCAGACGGATGAGAAGGGCGATTATGACGACCGCTCTGATGAGACGAAGACGTGGAATATTGACGACGGACTTAACTGGTGGACCAATGGATTCTGGGGCGGAATGATGTGGCTGCTCTACCA
>CANQBN010000183.1 GCA_947588855.1 uncultured Lachnospiraceae bacterium | reverse complement strand
CCGTATCCTGAAGCTGAATTTCCTGAAAATGCCATATCTAAAAATAATGACCCATCATTCTGAATCAATACATTTCCGGGATGGAGATCACCGTGAACAAAAGTATTTGATTCAGGTATCACTTCAAAAAGATGTCGTATCATTTTATAATCATCTTCATCAAGGATATCTTTAGCACGATCAATTTTAGCTAATTCCAATTGTTTTATATCATCAAAAGTATCATCAATAACCGTATTATTAACGAGGCGAGTAAATTTACCGAGTTCTTTTCCCAGTTCTTCTATTTTATCCTGATTCTCCCGAAGTTTATTCATATATGATTGAGAATTTAACAATTCATAGATAATCCCATAGTGATTACCTACTTTGACTACGTCATAAGAAATAGCTGTAGGAATACCTAAAAGAAAAGCTTTTTGAGAAGTATCTCTTTCTTTCTGAATATTTTCAAGTGGAATCATTTCGTCGATAACTTTAAGGATTGTTTCATCGTCAAGACGATAAACAGTTCCGTGAAAGCCAGCTCCTATTTTTTCAAGTCCGTCAACAGAAAATTCTCTCATTTTCTCAGATTTAACAGAAACTTCACTCATTTTCTTTGATATAGGAATCAAAGTTGTTATTCCTGCTATTTCTAAGATTTCATAAACTTCTGACGACGTATTCTCAATTCTCAGATCACCATAAGTCTTTAAGAGCTTTAATAAGATACGAATTCCAACACTAGAAATATACTCAAGATCATTAAAATCCAAAATTAGTGAATCGAATTCATTGGCCGCGAGTATTTCATTTATATCAGTTTCAATTTCTGGAGCAGTATATGTATTAACTTTGCCTTCTATTCCTAATCTTAGAATACCGTCTTTATTGGATAGGAGTCTACCCCCCCGCCCGACTTACTGGATTTTAAAGAATTCTCCTGTTCTTCAGGTAGGTTTTTCTTTTCTTTTAACATAATTTAAATTCCCCTTTCTTTTTTAGAACTCTTTCAAAAGAGTCAGCATTCTTAGATAGTGTACCACAAAAAAGTAAAAAATCAATATTTAAAAAGTTAATTTTTTTACAAAAAAATTCCGCAGTTTCACGGCGCCGCCGCTCCTGCTACAAAGCAGACAGCCATTGAACATATGCCCTTAAACGTATCTGCTATCATTTGCTCAGCTTCAACTAATGCAACTTGCTGAGCTGCTTCCACAACTTTCTCTGGCCAAAATGTGTTTTAGGATCCAGATATTCCGCATATAGGGCAGCAAATATCTCCTTGTAATTCGTTGTTTAGAAACTCACAATCAATCTTAAACCGACTTTTGCATCTATCACATTGTAAAGTTACTAAGCCGTTTTCATCTGACTGTAAGGTTGCTTTTCCTATGGTACTCATATATTCCGAATTTTAAGTCACTATCATTCCGTTTTCACGAGCAGAGAGCGCTTAAGGAAGCAAGAGAGATAGCTTCTTAACTAACCTTACGACTCCCCCTCGGGTTTCTCGTAGATCTCCGCAAATTTCTCCAACTCGCTGCGAATCCCGATGTGCTGGGGGCAGATTCGCTCGCATTTTCCGCACTTGATGCAGTCCGAAGCCTTCCCGTGATTCATGGAAGCTCTCTCGTAGTACATGTTGGTCTTATTGCCGGTAGCGGCATACATATTGTACAGCCCGAAATACGCCGGAATATGGATATTCTTCGGGCACTCCTCCATGCAGTACCGGCAGTTGGTGCAGGGCACCATATTGCTGTCCACAATATCCTTGATGCGCGCCAGCATCTCCCGCTCTTCCTCATTCAGAGGCTGGAAATCCTTCATATAAGAGGTATTGTCCAGCATCTGCTCCATGCTGCTCATGCCGCTCAGCACCACCATGCAGTTGTCCAGGGAAGCCGCATAGCGGATGGCATAGGAAGCCGGCGAACCCTTAGCGCCCCGCTTCTTCATCTCCTCCATGGCCTTTTCCGGAAGATTGGCCAGGCTTCCGCCCTTCACCGGCTCCATGACGACCACCGGCTTTCCATGACGGCAGGCTGTCTCATAGCATGCCCCTGACTGGATGGCCGCGCTGTTCCAGTCCAGATAATTGATCTGAAGCTGCACGAAATCAATTTCCGGATACCTGGTCAGAATCTCCTCCAGAAGATTCGCGTCGTCATGGTAGGACAGACCGATCTGTTTCGCCAGGCCCTGCTCCTTCAGTCCCCGAAGGAACTCGAAGCCGCCGAATTTGACGGTATTGCCGTATCTCTCCTTCCCCATGTTGTGAAGAAGATAATAGTCGAAATAATCCACGCCGCACCGGCGAAGCTGCTCTTCAAAATACCGGGGATACTCCTCCGGTCCCTTTACCCGCAGGATCGGCATCTTGTCCGCCAATACATACCGGTCCCTGGGATACCGGTCCACCAGGCAGCGCTTCACAGCGCCCTCCGACAGCTCCTCATGGTAAGGATAGGCCGTGTCAAAATAAGTAAAACCCTGCTCCAGAAAATGGTCCGCCATCCGGCACACCTGATCGTAATCGATACGTTTCGGGTCATCCGGGTTCGTCAGCGGAAGCCTCATCGTTCCAAATCCTAATTTTTTCAACGTTACATCTCCTCCTTTTCTTTTTCTCTTCTCTTTTCTCTTCGTTCCGGTTTACAGGCCGGTCCGTATGATCTTCTTCCACTTTTTTGAAAACAGATAATAACCGATCATCATAATCATACCAAAACCAAAGCTGATTGGGAAGCACAGCATAATATAGGTTCCGTCAAAATACCGGGCAATCAGGTAAGCGCTGGGAATCCGCACCGCCCAGAGCATCAGAATATTTATCACCGTCGTGTAACGGATCAGCCCTACGCCGTTCACGATACAGATGATGCCGTTAAATATAGCAAAAAACCACTGAGACAAAAGAAGCACCACCACATACCGCTCGGCATACAAAAGCACCGCCTCGTCCTTCGTGAAAATCCTCAAAATCGGCATGCGGAAGCCTAACATCAATACCCCCGCCGCCAAAGTGAACACGCCGGAAGCCACCGGAATCTTAATGTAGCCCTGGCGGAGACGGTCAAAATTCCTGGCGCCGTAGTTCTGCCCTGAGAACGTAGTGGCTGCCGAAGACAGGGCCGTGATCGCGATGTTGGTCAGTCCCGTGACTCTTCCCGCCACGGAATTGCCCGCCATGAAGGTGGATCCCTGGGCGTTTACCAGCGCCTGCACCGCCACATGCCCCAGAGAATACAGGGAATTGTTGAGTCCGATGGGAAGTCCCAGCAGGATGATTCCCTTTAATTCGGCGAGATTCAGTCCTCTGGGCACAAAGGACAGCTTCAGTTCCGGGAACTTTTTCCTGATGTACAGGATGCTGAGAAGCCAGGATAGATACATGGCCAGGGTGGTGGAAAGGGCGGCTCCCCCCGCGTCCATTCCAAACCCCGCCACAAATAAATAATCCAGCACGATATTGGCAATACAGGAGGCCACCAGAAACCATAGAGACGCCCTGCTGTCTCCCAGGCCCCGCAGGATCCCTGCGTTCATGTTGTAGCCGATATTGCCCAGGGACCCGTAGAATACAATCCTCGTATAGGACACGGCGGCATCCCAGGCGTCCGCGGGAACGTCCATGATTCCCAGAATCAGCGGCGCCGCGAAGTATCCGATCACACTGAGCGGTATGCCGCAGGCAAATACAAAGAATGTTGCCGTATCCACGGTCCGCCGCATTTTGTCCATATCCTGGGCTCCCGCATGTTGAGAGACCAGTATAGATACGCCGGTTCCTATTCCAAGAAACACACACAGAAGCACTTCCACCGGCTGAGCGCTCGTTCCCACTGCCGCCAGGGAGGTTTTGCCGCAGTAATTTCCGATCACCAGCGTGTCCACCGTCGTATACAGATACTGCAGTATGTTTCCCAGCACAAGCGGAATAGCAAAGAGAAACACATTCTTCATGAGCGGTCCTGCCGTCATATCTATGTTTTTCTGCTTCATCGTAAGAACACACTTTCTTTCCGTCCGGTCCGGCCGAAACTGCCTTGTATTTACAGGTCATTGTACAATAAAAAACACGCATTTTCTATTTAATATTTGATGTATTTCGATAAAAACCTTGATTTTTTGTGTTTTTGAATTATACTGATTTCCAGACAGTCTTAAATCGATCATCCGGAAGGAGGCCCAAATCTTGTCCGAAGCATTTCGAATCACCAAAATACATCATGAGCCGTATTTCAATATGCCTGCTGCCCATCTTCATCCCATGTATGAGATCTACTATCTGCTGAACGGTACGCGGAAGATTTTTCTTGACGATTCCATCTATATCCTGGAGAGAGGCGACCTGGTCTTTATCCCTATGAATACCATACATAAAACCTCATATGTCAACGACAGACCCCATGAACGGATCGTCATCAACTTTAGCGATACGGACGTCGCCGATATTAAAGCGTCCGTGCCTCCGGTATCCTTCAGAAATATTTTCCTTCCGGAACCGGTCGTCCACATCGCAAGCGTACACAGGGATTATATAGAAAGTCTTTTGAACCGGATGCTGTCTGAATATGAGCAGAGAGACTCTTATTCCGATATCAATATAAAAAACTGTCTTCAGGAACTCATCATCTTTATGATCCGCTATTCGCGCCACAAAAGCGACGAGTCCTTTCAGGCTATCAGCGTAACGGATACCCTTATGCAGGACGCCGCCCGTTATATAAGAACCAATTATAAAAAGGACTTAAGCCTCGACGCGGTCGCGGCCCACGTCAGCATAAGTCCCACTTATTTTTCCAAAAAATTCAAGTCTTCCACCGGCTTCGGCTATAAAGAATATCTGATCAATGTAAGACTCCAGGCAGCTTCGGACATGCTTCTGGAGACCAACGCGTCCGTCAGCGAGATCGCGGAAAAATGCGGCTTTAATAACAGTGACCATTTCGGCACCGCCTTTAAAAAGGCCAAGGGCATTTCGCCTCTGAAATACCGGAAAAACAATTTCCGCATGCCCCTCTCTCCTGCTCCCAGAGAATAAGACCGAAACCCAATCCTCCTCGATCCTTCGTCCGGCTGGCCGAAACCGTCAGAGGATCACGGATTCAGACACAGAAATGCCGCCAGATTGCCTCTCTCGCTTCCCATGATCCGATGGGAAAACAGGTAATCCGGATTGCAGCGGGTGCAGATATTCGTCACCTGGATATGCTCCGGTCTCACGCCGGCTTCTCTGAGGATGATCTCATTGGCCTTCCACAGATCCAGCTGATATTTCCCGTTGTCCTTCCTGTAATACAGTTCCGGCCAGTACCTCTCGTCAAACTCCTGTTCAAAAGCCTCTGCCACTTCCCCGCCTACCTCGAAGCAGTCCTGGCAGATGCTGGGACCGATACAGCAGAGCACGTCTCCCGGATCTGTCCCATAGGCTTCTTTCATGGACGCCAGAGTCGCCCGGCCCATGCGGGCCGCAGTTCCCCTCCAGCCGGAATGACTGAGGCCGATGGCTCTGTGAACCGGGTCCACGAAATACAGCGGCACGCAGTCCGCGTAAAAGGTCACCAGGGTAATTCCCGGCACATCGGTGATCAGTCCGTCCACATCCCGGTAATCTCTTTCTCTCACCACTCCCTTTCCGGCATCCTCCTCCGTCACCTTCCGAACATTGGTGGTGTGGGTCTGGTAGGACAGAACCATTCTGGTCTCGTCCACGCCCAGAGCTTTCCCCATACGCCGGTAGTTCTCCATCACATGCTCCTGAGAATCCCCATGGAAAAATGTAAAATTCATGGTGGCGAACCGTCCCTCACTGACACCTCCCAGCCTGGTGGAAAAGCCATGGGCCACGATGCCGCTCTCTTCCAGCAGCGGGAAGGACAGATAGGGAACCTCACCTGCCCTGATTGTTCCGGGCAGCCTTCCTTCTCCTCTGTATATCCATGGAATCTGTTTCATTCCTGCCTCCAATCCTATCTAATAACTTCTCGGAATCTTCAGCCCTGATTCTATAAGGCTTTCGGACCCCTATCTCAAAAAAATCACCCACTTTT
>CANQBN010000182.1 GCA_947588855.1 uncultured Lachnospiraceae bacterium | reverse complement strand
AATATCCTTTCCTGCAACACTAACGGCAACTTTTTTGCCGGAGTCTTTAGAAGTGGAAGTTAACTTTTCACTTCACGGTTTCATTATAATCTCTCATTCCCTGTACGACCATTCCCAGCAAAACGGGAACGCACAGCATAACACATATCATATACCGCACAGTCAGGCACGGTCCCAAAAGCAAAGTCAGCATATAACCTATGCAATACAACGGCAGAATCAGATATATATAACGTCTGCGGACGATAATCAAAACCCCTGCCGTTAAAACCGTCCATGCATAAAAGGACGTATAGAATAAGATAGACACCATTGGAAGATATTTCTGGATATTGGTATCTGTAAACCAACTGTATATCTTCTTAAGCAGCGGGAGCAGACTATGTGTTTCCACTACATGTCGTTCATCAATCGGAGGACTCATTTCATACTCCAGATAGCAGCTGGAATCACCTCCCAAATACCAGATTCCCATTGTGTTATATAAAGGAGCCAGCACATATTCCGATGGAAACTGCCTGCCAAGACGGAACCACAGGCTTAAAAACTCCTGTTTATGTTCTTTCAGATAACTATCATCAAGTCCTGCCTTTACCGGATCGGACAGCCAGTATCTATACTGCATCATAGCATCTTCCGGAATATATCGGCACAACTCCTCCTTATCTGCCTGATTTATTTCCTCCTGATGATATACATAAGTTCTCGCAAGCTGCTGACAGGGAACGCTGAGCATCTCACGGATACTGCCCGGCTGGGCATTGAGTCCCCTGGCAAGAACCGTAAAACCGCATTCAATCAGCAGAACGGCTGCCAGTGACAAAACTGTCAATCGGAGCAAAAAACCGCCGCTGCTGCTTTTTCTGGCGCCGAACAGCCATGCCGCCAGCAGACACACCGCTAAAAACGCCAGTCCATACACCGCATTATTGCGGAACATTCCCATCAGCACGGTTACGACAAGAAAAGCAGCCAGCTTTCGCCCTGTATAAATCCTGCGGTCATTAACCATGTCGCAGAGACAAACAAATACCGCTAAAAACAACCCTCCGAAAAGCACGTCCTTAGTCGTGCTGATCCCCAATACCGGGAACGCAGGAAAAACCACATAGAAGACCGCCGCGGCCAGCCTGATCCGCCTGTCCACCCGCAGTTTGTACAGAAAACGCACAGCCCACGCGGCACTGCCGGACAGCGCCAGCAGCTGAAGCAATGCGTAAACCGCCAAACCTGCATTATAAGTTCCAAATACACGCTGTCCAAGTTCGATAATTCCTCCGCCAAGCAGCGTGTGCAGCAAAGGATGATGGGTATTATAGCTGCCCGATACATACATTGACCACTGCCAAATCATATCGTAACAGTACAATCCCGGAAAGAACGCCAAAAAACAAGGCATATAACCGATAAACGCAATCAGCCACATTCTGCAGAATACACGGTTCAGCTCTTTTTCATCCAGACACACATCCTTTCCATCCCGTGACAAACCAAAAAGCCAAAAGAAAACAGGCTCCGTCAAAAATGACAAGGGACATGCCGCTGCCGCCATCCACAGCACGGATCCTCCGCTGATAATGGCAGGCATTCCATTCGCCGCCAGCCTCATGCCCATACCCAATTCTTCCGTAAACATAAGGATCCAGGAAAGAGCAAGGGAACCTTCGGCTGTTCTTCTGTCACGCTTCAATTCCTCCAGAGTTTTCCCGCCTAACACCAGCGAAGCGCAGAATACCATCACGGAAAGAAAGCTTTTATTAAAATAAAGGCGGTCGAAAAGGCCATAAATCTCTATCAGGCCACTCACGGCAAGAACACTGGCCACAGATAAGATAAACTTTAACGAATTACTCTTCATTCCGCGGGAGATCTCTCTTTTCTCCATAATTTCCTCCGCAAAAGCGAATCATTTCAAATATAATCCATACCAAAGCCAACAGGGAAAGTATCTCTGACACTCTCCAGGAAACGGGTTCCCGGAAAGACACCGTTACCGTTCCCCGGCCATCTCTTAGCAATACGCGAAGCCGATTCCCTGTACTTCTCATGATATCCAGCAGGTTTCCTGAACCATCCGCGGCCTGGTAACCGGGATAATAATTCAGCGGTACATCTACGTAAGCGCCCTGTCCGGCTCCGTCATATGAAAAAAACGCTGTCAGTCCGTTTTTCCTCTGTTCCGACAGGGACAGTCCCTCCGATGCAGTAAAGCTTCCATCCAGATTGCTTCTGTCTGTTCCCGGATATAAATATTCTTCCTGGCTGATAACCGACACCACATCGGCTTCCGTCCATATGCGCGCTTTCTGTCTGGTCTGGCTGTTCAAAAGATACTGCGAAGATATCAGCGATAAAACCAGAACAATGATTACGCCCAACCCTTTTCCCCGGTTCTCAAAAAAAGCGGAATATGCATAGGCCGCCGCAAAGGACAAAAAGCATGAGGCCAAAGACAAAAATCTCCAGGGAAACTGAAGATAAGACGCAAAAGCATCAAAAATCTTAATCTCCGACAACAGTCTCCATGGGAACAGTTCCGTTGATATAAGCGCGAAGCCCAGGCCCATAAGAAAAAGTACCGCCGCCAACCTGTCACATCTCTGTCTTCTCACCACGAATATATAAAAGAATAAAATAATTCCGCAGATAATCGCCAGCCCAAGCGCCGCGGCCATAGCGGAAGACAGATCCGTATATGCCAGCGGAGCGCTTCCCTCTCCCTGGGAAAACACTTCTAAAAGCTTTGCCACCGGCAGCGCGTAGTCTGCTGCCACTCGCTTCAGAGAACCAGTATCAATATCTGTCGCCATATACTGAACCAGAGGCAGTAAAAACCACAGATTTAAAAGCACCGTACTCACGCCCATCTTGACGCAGGCCGCAAAGCGCCTTTTGGTCAGTACCCGTCTGATGCATATCATTCCCGCGGCTGCACAGACAATTGCCACAAGAAGCGTGCTGAGAATGTGGCTCTGCACTATACCGGTAATTCCCAGAGACAGAAACATCCATCTGCGTTCATCGCCAAAAAATAATTCATAAAATCCATATATAACCAATGGCAGGAATATCATTGCCAGCATTTCCCCATAGGCCGCCCGCACATAGACATTGCACATGCGATACGTACAGAGCGTATATATTATACTGCTCATGCAGCCGATTTTCCCCGAATGGAACAGCGCACGGCTGCAGAAATACATAATCATTGCCGTAGCTCCATGGATCAGCAGCAGAAACAGATTTACCGCCGTGACAAACGGAATCCCCATCATATGAAGGATTGCCGGAATATACATAAACAAGGGCGGATAAAAAATCGGATCCGCATATCCGTAGCCGTTCAGACTGTACGCATTAAGGCGTACAGGAAGCATCTTCTGCCGCAGGGCCTCCTCTATACCCAATATACGATTCATATGGAACGTTATATCATGCCCCCTGACCAGATACTGCAAAAACAGCGGCACTGATGCCATAAAGACAGCCGCATAGATAAGCCATATGCCTCCTGATGCCTTTGACGACCGGCAATATAATAAAACGCCGCAGCCTGTCAGCGCCAATACAACCGCCACCATAGGAATATTCCGCCCGGACCCGTCTTTCAGGTAACCGGCGGACAGCCACGCCCCGTCCGAATTATATCTCTGTAAGAATACGTTGCCCAGATTTTCTTTCTCAACTCCCTCAGCGGTAAATTCTACCTGAGTATCACCCGTCTGTTTCCAGCCCACATACTGCCTTCCGTCTTCTTCAAAAAAATAAATCCTGTCGTCAATTTCTGTCAGTCCTGTCACCGCGGCACCGCTGGAATCAAAAAAATACGATTGTCCGTCTATCTGTCCCCAGCCCGATAACGCATAACCGTCAGGCCCAAGGTAGTACCGTTTTCCCTTCTCCTCAAGCCATTCATTGTAAAGATACCTTCCATCCTCATCACGGTATCTCCACTCTTCGCTCCATTCCGCATAACAGTTCAGCGCAGTCCACATGGACAGCAGTAATGCCGTCAGCAGCATTACTGCCAATCGTCTTCGGTTCAAGCCTTTTCCTCCTGTTCCGAATCTATATTCGTCTCTTTGCATAAATAGATAGGCCGCTCTTTTACCTCGGCATAGGTTTTCGCCAGATACTGCCCCAAGATTCCAAGGCAGAACAACTGAATCCCGCCGATCATCAGGATAATGCATATGGTAGACGGCCACCCCGCCACAGGGTCGCCAAACAACAGGGCTCTGGCAAAGATAATGATCAAAAACAAAAAGGCGAGAAAACAAAACAGCGTTCCGATTCCGCCCGCAATAACAGCAGGAACATTGGAAAACGAAAAAATACCGTCCAGGCTGTACGCCAGAAGTTTCCAGAACGACCACTTGGTCTTTCCCTGCGTTCTCTCCTGATTCTCGTACTCCAGCCAGATGACCGAATAACCGACCCAGTCAAACAGTCCCTTAGAAAAGCGGTTATATTCCTTTAGCTTCAAAAACCCCTCCAGGAATGTACGGTTCATCATACGGAAATCTCTGGCGCCATCCGGAATCTGTACTCTCGTCAAAATTCGAAAGATCTGATAAAATTTTCTGGAAAAGAAGGAACGAATAAGTCCCTCTCCCCGGCGGTCAACTCTCCTTGCCGCCACACATTGACAATTGCCTGCATCCAGAAGTTTTGCCATCTCAGGGAGCAGCTCGGGAGGATCCTGAAGATCCACGTCCATAACCGCAGCGTAATCTCCCGATGCCTTCTGAAGCCCGGCATAAAGCGCCGCCTCTTTGCCAAAATTTCTTGAAAAAGAAATATATTTCACCTTATCGCAGCCTTCCGCCAGCTTCTTAATCTCTGCCAGCGTATGATCCGTTGAGCCGTCATCCACATACAGCACTTCATAATCGTAATCCTTCAATGACGAACACACCTGCGCGATCCGCTGAAAAAAAACAACAATATTTTCCTGTTCATTATAGCAGGGAACAACCAGGGAAATCTTCTTCATTTCTTTCATCTCTTTCCTGTTTTCGCGTCGAATACCTGCTGCATCCGAATCAGATGGTACTCAAAATCCTGCCGGCTTTTCTGAACAATCGTAGTCAAAAGAAGCCCGGAGAAAAAGGATACTACAGCCGCAAGCGCGATAAAACCGCAGACAATCAGCGTCGGAAATCTGGGAACCAGCCCCGTCTCCATATAAATCACCAGAATCGGGACAAACATTACTGCCGCTATCAAAAATAAGATCAGGGACAACGCTCCGAAAAATTCAAAAGGACGGTAATTTTTGAATAATCTTACTATAGACATAATTACTCTCATACCATCCGAATATGTATTCAGCTTTGACTCGCTGCCATCAGGCCTGTCACGGTAATTCACGATAATATTATCAATCGACATATTCTTATCGACGGCATGTATGGTCATTTCCGTTTCGATCTCAAATCCCTTGGATACAATCGGAAAGCTTTTCACAAACAGAAAACTGAACGCCCGATATCCGGTCATCACATCACGAATATCACTCTTAAACAGCGCATTGATAGTACTGCGTACCAGACTGTTTCCAAAATTATGAAACGGCCTCTTATTCTCCGTAAAATATGTGGCGGACAGCCTGTCTCCTACAACCATATCGACGTTTCTGTTCAAAACCATATCCGCCATCTCACGCCCATATTCAGCAGGATACGTATCATCCCCGTCCACCATTATATAGCACCGGGCATCAATTTCCCGGAACATGCGGCGTATCACATTCCCCTTTCCCTGCTGCCGTTCATAGCGGACAACAGCTCCGGCCCTTTCTGCCTCCGATACCGTATTATCCGTAGAATTATTGTCATAAACATAAATGACAGCCTCCGGAAGTTCCCGCCGCCAATCTGCCACCACCTTGGCAATCGTGAAGCCCTCATTATAACAGGGGATCAAAACCGCGATTTCATCCATATACCCCTTCCTCCATTAAAATCCGATCATCCATCGGCCTTCCATGCGGCATAATTATTTTTTATTATATCCAATGTTTTCCGGTTTGTCCATCTTTGCTTTCCAAAATACAGTCAAAATAAATTTGTAGTGAAGTGAAAAGTTAACTTCCACTTCTAAGGGGGCCAAGTAGAAATTAGTCTTTCTCCAACCTCCACTTGAAAT
>CANQBN010000181.1 GCA_947588855.1 uncultured Lachnospiraceae bacterium | reverse complement strand
AACAGAGAAGCTCTTCTATGAAAGTTGGTGAAACACCAGGAAATGGAGAAGAATCACCAAGTTTTGGAGAAGAACCATATTTCCAGGGCCCGAATCAGTCGTTCCAGATCCGTATTCAGATGGTTTGTGAATCTGTCTATGCCTTCTATATCCTGATAAGATGATTTCAGAGAGCCTTCTTTGGAATTCTTAACAATATTTATAAGGATTGTCTGCTCATTCTTTTCGGTGCCGTTTACAGAGCCGCCGCATTCCAACTGAAACCGTGCGGAATCCAGCGCCTGAATCACCTTTGATATTTCGGATTCGAAGTCTATCCAGTTTTTTCCCATGGTTTCAGTCTGACCGATAAAGTATTTCAGCCAGGTGTTTTCTTCTATGAGTGTATACAATTCATTTAGCGCATTATTGCCTGTGGTAACTTTTGTGCTGTGGGATCCATCTTCATGGAGAATGCGCTTGCAGGTTCTTGTTTTAAACGTATCTTTTAGTATATCCTTGATCTGAGAATTTATATTCCAGTCGTCGAGACTATCATGTACGTATTGACTTAATTGAACTCTCTCGCTGGAACTATAAATCTGGCGCGTTTTCTGGCAGAATTGCAGAAAATCTGTATAAGAAGTCGGAAGGTTATGTGCCAAATCAAATCCATTGCCAATCAGCAGTATTTTCATATGTATATCACTCTCTTTCCAGGAGGCGGATCTTCGGGACTGAAGAAATAAAACGGGTGTTGTCAATGTAACTATATCATAAGGCAGGTAAGACAGCAACAATTATAGTGTATTCACGCCAAATGTGAGGTCACTTCATGTTATCTGGAAGGTGTACACAAAGAATAATAAGGCATAATTAATCGTAATTGTGTTAGAAACTTCTATTGACATCCGGTTTGGCTGAAAGCATAATAAGGTTATGGAGGAAGAATACTGATGGAAGATATTTTGTTGTGTAAAACTTATGATGGATTACATAAAAATATAATTATTGGGTTAACTGGCAGAACAGGTGCGGGGTGTTCTACGGCGGCAGATATTTTGGCTACGGAAGATTTTAACGGTTTGGACCTGCATACTCCGCTGAGTGATGAAAAGTGTACAGCAGAGGATCGTAAGTATGACATTTTGTATCATTATTTTGGAGAAAACGGTAATAAATGGATTCCATTTAAAATTATAAAGGTTAGTAATATTATTCTGAAACTTATTTTGGAGAATGGCTGTGAGGCGTTAGTTGATTTTCTTCGAAACGCGGAAACGATTAATATAGAAATAGATAAAAAAGATGAACTGATAAGGGATTTTGAAGCGGTTGGAGATTTATTTGATGCAGCACAGACTAATAAAAAGCTTTTGGAAAAACCACTGTGGGATTTAAACGAGGATGAGTTAAGCCGTGCGGAGGATTTTTACTTTGTCAGGCTTCCGCAGTATAGAAAGATATTCAAAGATATCACGAAGAATCACGCCTGCAGAGAAGTGAGTGTTTCTAAGAGCGGAGGGAAACAACAGCGGAATAATGATCTGTTTAAGATACTGCTTCAATATATTGGAAATAATATTCGTGCATCAGGAAATCCATATAGTTCAGAATTCTGCAAAGAGAACGAGAAATTATATACGGAGATTAATCAATGGATTCAGCTTATTATGCGTCGTGATGCTATAAAGCAGAAGAGAACCCGAATCTGTATAGATGCATTGAGAAATCCTTTTGAATATCTGTATTTGAAAAACAATTATCCCGGCTTCTATATGATTGCCATCAATACTGTGGAAGATACCAGGATTTCCAGGCTGGAAAAACTTAACTACAAGCATGAAGAAATCGCCAGTTTGGATTTAATCGAATTTCCGGAGACTCTTAAAGACAATCAGCTTTTCTATCATCAGGATATAAAGAGTTGTGTTGAAAAGGCAGATATCCACATTGATAATTCGCCCGATGAACAGCATAAATTCAATCTGACACAGCAGATTCTTAGATATGTTGTGTTAATGAATCATCCTGGTCTTGTGACGCCTACAGCGGTTGAACGTTGTATGCAGATTGCGTATAACGCCAGATTGAATTCTGGTTGTTTATCCAGGCAGGTAGGCGCGGTCATCACTGACGAAACATATTCCATTAAGGCGGTGGGATGGAATGAAGTTCCTGCCGGACAGCTGTCCTGCAGCTTGAGAGATATTAGAAAATATAAAAATAAAGATGTGGAAGCATTCAGCCAGTATGAATTGCAGAACAAGGACTTTGAGGCAACTGTTTGTAAGCTGTGCGAGAGAAAGGCGTCTAAGCGTTTGTTTGGTTTGCCGCTGCCGTATTGTTTTAAGGATATCAAGATGGGATTGGATAACCAGAGGAATCAGGTTCATACAAGATCCCTGCATGCGGAGGAGAATGCGTTTCTGCAGATTGTGAAATATGGTGGCGAGGGCATTCGAGGGGGAAAGTTATTTGTGACGGCCAGTCCATGTGAGTTATGTTCAAAAAAATCGTACCAGCTAGGTATTCGAGAAATTTATTATATAATATCATATCCAGGTATCTCTCGGGAGCATATCCTGAATTTTGGAAGAACGAATAATCCCCAATTGAAGCTTTACAACGGGGCCATTGGCGAAGCGTATGAAAAATTGTATTCTCGAGTGATTCCCTATAAGGACGAACTTGAACTGCTTACAGGTATTAATGACAGGACAGTAGCATCCAACTTGTATTTGGATGAGCGGATCATGGGAAGTATGAAGTATATTGTACCCCTTCGCCAGGATATTCAATTGATATTTGAAAAGAAAAATGAAGTTGTTTGTGTCAGAAAGACAGCGTATAAAGTAGTTGACAGTTCTGTGAAGAAGATTTATTTTGGCTTTAATTGGACAGGAAACATGGTTGGGGATATTACTCCGCTGTCAGATAATATTCAGGTGTCATTAGCTGGTAATGAACAATACAACCGGACGGTTGAGTTGGAACTTTTGAGAGAATATAAAGAAGGGGATGAGCTGAATATTGCGATTAAAGTTGATTTGCGCAATGATAAACTGGATATGAAACCTTTTTTGTCATATACGGTAAAGAATCCTCTGGATGAGCTGACTTTGTCAGTTAAAGTCAAAAAAGGTGTATTTGTTCCGTGCAATGTTGTTTTGAACAGGTATTATGATTTTGTGAATGACAGAAAGCTGGGAGCAGGTGACAGCCTTGGGGTAGAGGATAAAGGCGAATATTGGGAGATGACGTTCAGCACCGGAGATAAGAATGAAATACCGATTGTGAAATATGTCTATGCATTGGAATGGGATGAGAAGGAAATAGAATCTTTTTAAAATCGGATGTCTTTGTTCACAGTTTGTTAACATATATTTGATATTATAAGTCTTAGAATTTGTATGGAGGTATGACGCAATGGGTGATTGTGGCGCATGAAAGGGTTTTAAGGATAACTTTTGAGCTTGCGTATAAAGAGGGCATTGTTTTCACAATCAGAATACGGTTTTGGAAACAATGCCCTTTTTATGTTTATAAAGAAATTCACGGAATTTGGGGGGATTTTCCATGCTTACACGCGCTTTCTATCTGCAAAATGCCTGCGCCCTGGCGGAGAATCTGTTGGGCAAGCTGCTGGTTCATCGTACAAAAGATGGAATGACTTCCGGAATGATTGTGGAGGCGGAAGCTTACATGGGACCGGAGGATAAGGGTGCGCATTCCTATGGAGGCTTAAGAAGTTCGCGGACGGAAGCCATGTTCGGCGAAGGCGGTCACGCCTATGTGTACTTCATTTACGGCATGTACCACTGTTTTAATGTGGTTGCTAATGTGGCGGGCAAGCCGGAAGCTGTGCTGATTCGCGCGCTGGAGCCTGTCGAGGGGGTGGAACTTATGGAAAAGCGGCTGGCTGCCTCAGTCCGCCCGGGGCTCGCCCGGAAGCCGGGCGGCATTGGTAAGACGGCCTCTTTGTGTAGCGGTCCCGGAAAGCTTTGCATGTCCATGGGTATTACAAGGGAGAATTACGGACAGGATCTGTGCGGGTCCGCGCTGGATGAAAAGAACCGTGTAGAAATAACCGATTGCCTTTTCATAATGGATTATCGGATGATAGACCGGACGGAGATTTGCGTATCGCCCAGAATCAATATTGATTACGCGGAGGAATACAGGGATGTGCCGTGGCGGTATTATATAGGAGGAAATCCGTATGTTTCCAAAGTGCCGGGGCGGTATCGGGGCGTGCCGCTGCGCGACGTTGCGCTTTAGCTCAGCACTCCGCCGATGATTCCGCTTCCGATGCAGAATGCCATGGCTGTGATCAGTTCCTGTACGGTGGCGGTCAGTTCTCTGTTGATAGCAAATGAGACGGCCAGGAGTATCAGAAAGTACAGCAGTCCGGCAGTAAGTCCGCAGAAGAAACGGCCTTTTTTCAGCCCTTTTCCCGCCAGAAAACCTGCCAGGGCACAGGACAGGATGTAAATCAGATTGACGGCTGTCTGAACCTGGCTTTCTTTCAGGCGGAAACGGTAGAGGGCAAATGAGATGGCCAGCAGCAGGAGGCCGGACAGGAGATAGGAAAAAAGCAGGGAACGCATGAAAACCTTCGGTGCGGAACGTTCCATAAAGACTCCTTGATTTGTTTGGTTGTTTTAATATATTCATGAGAAAACATGGATAGTACAAGAAAAACAAGTTGCAACCTGAAAGAACTTATGCTATCATATTAGCCGAGGAGGGGAGAATACCATGAAGAAAGTGAAAACATTAAGCAACAATACCCTGAAGGAATCCATGAAGAAGGGCGGCTGCGGCGAGTGTCAGACTTCCTGCCAGTCCGCATGCAAGACATCCTGCACCGTTGGCAATCAGAGCTGCGAGAACGCTAATCGCTGATCGGCAGCGAGTTTATGCCAGGCATATACTGATACGAGAGGAACCCCCTACGGTCCTTGGATTGTAGGGGCGTTTTTGCTTGTGCGGCGTTACGCTGTTCAGATACGATGTTATAGACACGGCAAGGAGAGATTTTGTGATTCATCAATATAAGAATAATGGGTATGATATCGTCATGGATGTCAGCAGCGGCGCCGTCCATGTGGTGGATGATGTGGTGTATGACGCTGTCGCTCTGCTGAAGGAAAGCGTGTCGGATATGGACAAGCCGGCGGCTGTTCCTGATGATATAGCAGCGGATGTGTGCAGGCGACTGGCAGACGAATTTGGATACGGACAGCAGGACATTGAAGATGCCATGTCGGACATTCAGGAGCTGATCGACCGGGAGGAACTGTTTACCAGGGACATTTACCAGGATTATGTGAGAGATTTTAAGAGCCGGAAGACAGTGGTGAAGGCGTTGTGCCTTCATATCGCTCATGATTGTAATCTGGCCTGTCGGTATTGCTTCGCGGAAGAGGGGGAATACCATGGCCGCCGTGCCCTTATGAGCTTCGAGGTGGGCAAAAAGGCACTGGATTTTCTGATTGCCAATTCGGGAAGCCGGCGTCATCTGGAGGTGGATTTCTTCGGCGGCGAGCCTTTGATGAACTGGGATGTAGTGAAGCAGCTAGTAGAGTATGGACGTTCTCAGGAAGAGGCGCATGATAAAAAATTCCGTTTTACATTGACGACGAATGGAGTTTTGCTGAACGATGAGATTATGGAGTTCTGCAATCGTCAGATGAGCAATGTGGTTCTCAGCCTGGACGGCCGCAGGGAGGTCAATGATAAGATGCGTCCGTTCCGAAAGGGAGCGGGGAGCTATGATCTGATCGTGCCCAAATTCCAGAAATTCGCTGAGAGTCGTGGACAGATGAATTATTATGTCCGTGGTACATTTACCAGGAATAATCTGGATTTTGCAAATGATGTGCTGCATTTCGCGGATCTGGGATTTAAGCAGATGTCCATTGAGCCGGTGGTAGCTTCACCAGAGGAACCCTATGCTATTCAGCCTGAGGATATTCCGCAGATTCTCGCGGAGTATGACCGCCTGGCGGTGGAGTATATTAAAAGGAAAAAAGAAGGAAGAGGCTTTAATTTCTTCCATTTTATGATAGACTTGAACCAGGGCCCCTGCGTAGCCAAGCGGCTTTCCGGCTGCGGGTCGGGGACCGAGTATCTGGCGGTGACGCCATGGGGCGATCTGTATCCCTGCCATCAGTTTGTAGGAC
>CANQBN010000180.1 GCA_947588855.1 uncultured Lachnospiraceae bacterium | reverse complement strand
CTCTGTAAGGATATCGCCGCTGAGTACCGGCAGATGCTTCAGGAGGAAGAGTGGCTCAGCCAGGAAACAAGGGATAAGGCGGCGGAGAAGCTGGACGCCCTTACCATCAATGCCGTATATCCGGACAAATGGGAGGACTACAGCGGGCTGGATATTTCCGGAATGAATTGTTATGAAGCTTTTGAGGCGATTAATATGTTTATGCTGCAGCAGCTCCGCTTAAAAGTAAATCATAAGGTGGATCCGGAGATCTGGCAGGTCAATCCGCTGGATGTCAACGCCTATTACAACCCACAGGATAATTCCATCAATATCCTGCTGGGAATCCTGAGTGAGGAGACTTATACCACCGATATGAGCAGAGAAGAGATCTACGGACGGATCGGCGCGATCATCGGTCATGAGATCTCCCATGCCTTTGACAGTATGGGAAGCCAGTATGATAAGGACGGTAATATGACTAACTGGTGGACGGAAGAAGACAGCGCGGCTTTTGAGGAAAAGGTCCAAAAAGTGAGAGATTATTACGATCACATCGCCATCTATGGGGATAAATATCTGGTTGGAACCAAGCTGGACGGCGAGGCCACGGCGGATATCGCCGGTTTCCAGTGCCTGCTGCGGCTGGCGGAAAAGGAAGCGGATTTTGATTACGATACCATGTTCCGCTCCTACGCGGCGCTCTGGTGCGGCAAGCAGACGCCTTACTCGGCGGAATACATGTATATCTATGATTCTCATCCCCCGGAATATCTGCGGTGCAATGTGACCCTCCAGCAGTTTGACGAATTCCTGGAAACTTATGACATCCAGGAGGGCGACGGGATGTATCTGACGCCGGAGGACCGGATCAAGGTCTGGTAATAAAATAGAGGAAAGGGCGCCGGTGGCGTCCTTTCCTCTATTTTGACATAACTGCCTTGAGTTCATTTGCGTTTTCGGATATAATATAATTGTTGGACTGAAAGTTACCGGAGGAGGTGTGAAGGTGGGAGATAATAATAATATAATACCCTCAACCCCAAACGTCCCTGCAATTCATATAGATGCTTTGTGCCGCAACTCTATTGAGTTGGTTCGATATGCCCGAAGGATTGCTGCGAATCAGGTCAATCTTGTTCAGCTCATGACCTATTATGCACTCGGATATTGGATTGTTGAAGAGCAGCAGTCCGGCCAAAACCGCGCCGGTTATGGGAAAAAAGTCATTCAGACTCTTTCTGATGCCCTGAATGAGGAGTTTGGCAAAGGGTTTTCGGTCGATACGCTTGAAAATGCAAGAAAATTTTACCTGAATTATCAGAATCGAATTTCCGAAACACTGTTTCGGAAATTCGCTGAGGAGAAATCCGAAACAGTGCTTCGGATTTCCGACGCATCCGTTCCGTTCACGCTGTCATGGTCGCATTATCTTCAGCTCATGCGGATTAAAAATCCGGATGAGCGCAGATTCTACGAGATTGAAGCTACAAAATCAGCATGGAGCATACGGACACTCCAACGTCAGTATAATTCCAGTCTGTATGAACGATTGGCTCTCAGCCGGAACAAGGATGAAGTTATGCGTCTGGCACAGGAGGGTAGTGTTGTAGAGAAACCGGCCGATATTGTTAAGCAGCCGACTGTCCTTGAATTTCTGGGACTGGAGGAATCGACAAAGTATTCCGAAACCGATCTTGAATCGGCGATCATAGATAAGCTGCAAAAGTTTTTACTTGAGCTTGGTAAGGGCTATTTATTTGAAGCACGCCAGAAGCGGTTCAGTTATGATGAAGAGAACTTTTATATTGATCTCGTTTTCTACAACCGTATACTCCGCTGCTACGTTCTGATTGATTTGAAAATCGACAAGCTCACGCATCAGGACCTGGGACAGATGCAGATGTATGTCAATTATTTTGACAGGTGTCAAAAGCTTCCGGATGAGAACCCGACGATAGGTATTCTGCTCTGTAAGGAGAAGAACGATGCGGTTGTTCGAATGACTTTGCCGGAAAACAGTAATATTTTCGCATCAGAATACAGTCTGTATCTGCCGGATAAAAAAATACTGCAAAAGAAGCTGCAAGAGTGGATTGAAGAGGAGACCGGAGGTGGAGACGATTGAAACTGCAGTTCAAACACCAGAAATTCCAGGCGGATGCGGCCAAGGCAGTTGTTGATGTCTTTGCGGGGCAGCCGTATCTGTCCTCTTTTACATGATGGACAGAGGATTCGGTATATGCCAGATCGGTTTACAGGAAAAGGGGCCGTTGCAGAATGCAGCAGCTCCTTTTCTGGTCGCTCTTATCCTGCCATCCCTCTAAGGGCTGATTACGCAAATGTCAGGGTTTGATTACGCAAATGCTGATACAAAATGAGCTGAAAAAATGTTATACTTAAAATGATTTTCGCGAAAGGAGGGAAAAATGATTGCGGATTGCCGTTTGCGAGGACGACGCCATGGAGCGCGATCAATTCCTGGACGCTCTGCGCGGCTGGGATCCGACCCGGGACGCGGAGGTGTTTTCCGATGGGGCGTCGCTTCTAAAGGCGGCCGGGATGTCGCAGCCTTTCAGCATTGCGTTCCTGGATATCTATCTGCCGGGAGAAAGCGGAATGGATGTGGCTGCGGCGCTGCGTAAGATTTCCCCGGAGACAGAGATTGTGTTTGTCACTACTAGCCGGGAACACGCGGTGGAGGCTTATTCTCTCTGCGCCCTCCATTATCTGGTGAAGCCGGTGACCACGGAGGGAATACGGGAAGCCTTTAAGCGGCTGCCCCGTCAGAATACCAGGATACGAAGCGTTCTGTCCCTTGTGGTGGGGCGCAGCAGCCATACGGTCTATCAGGATGAGATTGTCTGCCTGCAGAGCGTCAACCACGCGGTGGAGGCTTCCCTGACGGACGGCAGGATTCTGAAGGTGTGGACGCCTCTGAACGAGCTGGAGAGGAAGTTGGACCGGACATTTCTGAAGATCAACCGGGGAACGCTGGTCAATATGGAGCATATCGAGCAGATGGGATTTAATGTCTGTATCCTGAGAGACGGGACCAGGCTGTCTGTCAGCGGAAGGGAGAGCGCCTCGGTCCGGGCGGCCTACAGCGATTTCCTTTTTTCCAGGCTTTCAGAGAGAGCGTGGCCGGAACAGGGGGTGGGGCCATGAGTTTCTTCCTTCGCAACGCGGTTGGATTCCTGATTCAGTTGTACCCATGTGTTCTGCTGTGCTATGCCCCATTTCCGGAGGAGAGTTTCCGATTTCCGCGCCGCGCTGTTTTGGCCGGCGCGACAGTGTGTTCCCTGGCGGTCTCTCTTCTGTTTCCCAGAGTTCTGCTTTACAGCGGACAGATCTTCGAGCCTCTGGCGGGGGACAATTACAATGTAAGCGGGAACCTGTTGTTTCTTCTGGCTGCCATGGGAGCGGTTGCGGCATATCTGTGGCTGATACGGGAGAAGGCGATCAAAAAGATTCTGGTGCTGGTCATGGTGGAGTTCTACGCGACCACCCAGTTCTGGCTGGTCAACCTGTTCCTTCCCTTTATCCCCTACGGCATGGATGAATACGTATTTTCTGCCGCGTCGGTGCTTCTATATGTTCTTACCATGGCGGTCCTTTTGCCTGTGGTAGTACTGGTAGTAATGAGACCTATGGCAAAGTTTTTGCAGGAGACCGATGCCGGGGAGATGACGAGGGAGTTTCGCACGGTCATTTTTATGACCAACGCAACGCTCGTTGTGATGGTGATAAGCGACACGTCAGTGGGCTATTCCCACCTGGCGGAGCGGTCTGTGCTGCTTTGTCCCCTTGCCCTTCTTATGATCGCCAGCGAGTGCGTGATCTACCGGCTACTGTTTCAGAAAACCATTCAGATGAGGGAAGAGGCGCGGCAGCAAAGGACCATAGAGATTCAGCGTCTCCAGTATGAAAAGATTACCAGGGAGATTGACCATATCAGCCGGATGCGCCATGATATGCGTCATCACCTGAATGCTCTTTATGAGATGCTGGAGCAGAACCGGCCGGAGGAGGCCGCCTCCTATATCGACGGACTGATCGGGTCTGTTTCCAGGCGGGAGAATCAGGTCTACTGCCGCGATTTTACCGTCAATGCTCTGCTTCAGTATTACGTGGGACGGGCGCGGGATGAGAACATCGACTGCCGCGTCCGGGCAGACTGCGGAGACCTGACCATATCGCCGGCTGATTTGACGGTGCTGATCGGAAACGCTATGGAAAACGCCATTCATGCCTGCCTGAGATTACCTGCGGACAACAGACGGTGGATTGATGTGCGTTTGGGAATGATTTGCAGTTCTCTGGTCATTGAGACCCGCAATCCCTGCCAGGGAGCGCATATTTCAGACCGCTATCGCGGGAAGATGGGTTTCCTTCCGGCGGAAGCCTTCTTGAGTGAGCGGTCCGGAGAAGGTTATGGCCTGCGCAGTATATCCCATACGGCAGAGAAATACAGCGGCGAGGCCCTGTTCCGTTTCGACGGAAAGGGGAATACATTTACGGCCCGCATCCGTCTGAACCTGAACCCGGAGATGCTGAAAGAGGGCTGCGTCCGAAGAAAGGCTGACTGTCTGGTGGAGGGCTGAGCGTCCGAAGAAAGGCTGACTGCCCGGCGGATGGCTGATTGTCCGAAGAGAAGTTGTCCTTGCTTGCCGGTACGTCGGCAGATGGAAATAATGATCCGCAGTAATGTAAAAATAGAGGAGGAATTTCATTAATGGAAATGAAACCCATCACTACATTTTTAAAGGTCGTATCGATTCTTATTCTGATTCAGGGTATTCTAGGAATCCTGACCAGCGCGGTCGCTGTCTTTCTGAAGCCGGCTGTGGATGAGGCCATCGGCGGCGACACCCATTTTATGTGGCTGTCTCTGGCTGTCTGCACGGTCTGCGCGGTTGTCAATGTTGTCCTTGCGGTCATGGCATTGCGGCACAAGAATATAGCTCTTGTGTATCGGATTTCCGTAGTTACTCTTATGTTCTCAGTCGTATTTGGCTTCGCAGACGGAGGCGGCGTCAGCAGTATTGTGTCGTCTCTGATCGGAGCGGTGATACCGGCTCTGTTCTGTTACAGCCTTTTCAATCAGAATAAGATGGATCAGAATCAGTAAAAGGAGAAAATAAATTATGAAGAAAACAGGTTATAGGGCAATAGCAATCATATTGTGCTTTCTCATGGCGTTTGGATTAAGCGCCTGCCGGGGCAAAAATACCTCTTCGGAGACCGCAGGCGAATCTTCCCAGGCAGCAGCGGCCGATACTTCAACAGCCGCTTCCGAGAGTGAGACTCAGGCTGAGCCGGCAGACCATGAGCCGGCAGTAGTAACCATCTATTCCACCAACGATATCCATGGCGTTGTGGCGGAAAGCCCCGACGACGGCGTCATCGGCCTGCCTCAGGTAGCCGGCATAGCCGCCTCCACGGAAAATTCCATTCTGCTGGATGCAGGTGATGCTACCCAGGGCGCCAGCTTTGCCACCGTTGATGACGGAGTCCATGTGATCGAGGTGATGAACGCGGCCGGTTACGCCGCCATGGCAGCAGGCAACCATGAATTTGACTATGGCGCCGAGGCCCTTCTGGCCAATGCGAAGAAGGCTCAGTTCCCCATTCTTTCCGCCAACACGATGAAGGACGGACAGCCTTTGCTGGACTGCCATACCGTTATCGAGGCGGCAGGATATAAGATCGGCGTGGTCGGCCTTACCACCGCGTCCACCTCCACATCCACCAATCCGGAGAAGCTGGAGGGAATTACCTTTGAAAATGAGATCGAAGCCGCCAAATCCGAGATCGGGGAGATCGGAGACAGCGTGGACGCCATCGTTTTGGTGACTCATCTTGGCGACAATCCCCTTGCCACGGACGTTACCTCCCAGCAGCTTCTGGAGGGGCTTTCCGCTGAGGAACTTGCGAAGGTTGCCGCCGTCATAGACGGCCATAGCCACACGCTGGAGGACACGGTCAGCGGTTCCATTCCCATCATTCAGACCGGTACCCGGAATACAGCCCTCGGCGTCGTCACACTGTCCTTTGACGGTGAAGGCGGCTTTACGGCAGCCGGAGAGGTGTGGGACTACGAGAAGGCATCCGGCTTTGAACTGAATGATGCGGGCGAGGCCGCGAAAGCAGCGACTGCGGCAGCTTATGACAACTGTATCATCGAGATCGATCCGGTTCTGGCGGAGGAAGTGGCACGCACCGGCGCTCCCAT
>CANQBN010000179.1 GCA_947588855.1 uncultured Lachnospiraceae bacterium | reverse complement strand
GATTCAGTTCCACGCCGATCACCCGGCCCGCCTGGCCGCTGGCCGCTATGCCAATCGTCCCGATGCCGCAATACGCGTCAATCACCGTCTCCCGCCCGGTCAGACCCGCCAGCTCCATGGCCTTCCGGTACAGCTTCTCCGTCTGAACGGGATTCACCTGATAAAAGGATTTGCTGGAAATACGGAAGCGGTAACCGCACAGTTCGTCTTCGATATAGCCCTTTCCGTAGAGCACACGCTCCCTGTCTCCCAAAACCATGCTGGTGGCCCGGTCATTTTGATTCTGGATAATGGTCGTGATCTCCGGGTGACGCTCCAACAGCGCCCTGACAAAATTATTTCTGGAGGGAAATACCGGCGATGCGGTCACCAGCACCACCATGATCTGGCCTGTGGAAAATCCTCTCCTCACCAGAACATGGCGGAGCAGGCCGTAACCGGTGTCCTCGTCGTATGTTTTTATTTTAAATGAAGTCAGCAGGCCACGGATGGTTCCGATGATCTCATCCGCCTTCTCGTCCTCGATCATGCAGGTCTCCACCGGCACAATCTCATGGGTTCCCTCCCGGTATACGCCGGAAACAGGCTTTCCCTTCCGATATCCGAAGACGGCATGCACCTTATTCCGATAATGGAACGGCTGTTCCATGCCGGTAATCTTCCGCACAGGGCACAGCCCCTTCAAAAACGTCTCCACATCCTTCTGCTTTTTCGCCAGCTGCTCCTCATAAGGCATGTCCAGAAGCTGACATCCGCCGCAGCGCTCAAACACCGGGCAAAGATGATTTTTTCGCTGCTGCCTGGGCCTCTCCTGCTCCCCTGCGCCCTTTGTCTTCGAGCCCTCTCTCTTTTTCCCGCCTCCGGAGCACCTTGCGTCGCCGTATCTTTTCTCCGTATGTCTCTCCGTCTGCCTGAAACTGCCTGCCGCCATAGATAATTCCTTTCCTGACTCAATATTCTTAACCGGGGTTCCTAACGCCTGCCCAATGTTCTCTGGAAGATATCATGGTTTACGCTGTCCCTGGGAGAACAGTAGACCGCAAACTCAATATGGTCGAACATTCCAGAAAACTCCGAAAGGATCTCTCTGTAAGCCCTTGCCACTACCTGCGGATTGTTCCGAAACGCCCCGCAGCCGAAGGCCCCCAGCACCAGAATCCTGTCCTGATGGGCGTCCCCCAAAAGCCTTCGTCCCCGCTTTCTGCCAACGTGTACATTATACACCAGGCCAGTTGCTTTTTCTACAAAATTTTGTATAATGGACCTGTCGGAAATAAATCAGACGAAACGCCAATGAATTCTGAGAAAGTGAGAAAAACCATGGATAACCTTAATAGTGAGCACAACGATGATTTCTATATTGACCCCATATTATATGACGGACGCCCGGCTGATACTGCCGGGCGCCTGCCCAGGGAAATACGCGCTTATGACCTTCTTGACCAACTGAAGATTCCTTACCGGCGGCTGGATCATACCGCCACCTACACCATCGAAGCTTGTCATGATATCGACAAACGGCTTGGCATCGACATCTGCAAGAATCTGTTCCTCTGCAACGCCCAGAAAACCAGCTTCTACCTGCTGATGATGCCGGGCGTCAAAAAATTCCGGACGGCGGTTCTGTCCAAAGAGATCGGCAGCGCCAGGCTGTCCTTCGCTTCGCCGGAATACATGGAACGGTTTCTGGACATCACCCCCGGTTCTGTCAGCATTCTGGGACTGATGAACGACACGGAGAACCACGTCCGGCTGCTGATCGATGAGGACGTCATCCGCGGCCATGAATACATCGGCTGCCATCCCTGTGTCAACACCTCCAGCCTGCGCATCAAAACCAGCGACATCCTGGAGAAATTCCTGCCCAGCGTGAACCATCCCTATACGGTGGTAAAACTGTAAAAAATACAAAAACACGTCACTGGCGCGTTTTTTGCATACTGACGTAATGACATTTCTCCGGAACACAGGTTCCGGAGAAACGCCGTTTTTGTCTGGAAATCACTATACATTACTTACGCTTTCCATCCATTGGAACGCCTGCTGGATTGCAGCGTCCCAGTAATCAAAGCTATGCTCTCCGGGGCCCTCCAGAGAATCCATCTTAAGACCTATCTTCTTGCAATATTCCAGGAACGGAAGATACTGTTCCCCGTATCTCACATCATCACAGCCGCACATATAAAGAAATTGCGGATAAGGCCCCGCGCTCTCCGCAACCTGCCGCGCCAATCGATATACATCATTTTCCGGCGACAGACGCTCCGCATCGCCAAAAGCATTGGAAAAACGCTTCAACGCCGCCTCATTTCCCTGCTCCTTCATGCGCCGGGCCATAGCCGCCACGTCCAGGCTTCCTGACAGGCATACCGCTCCCCGGAAAAAATCCGGTCTTCGCATAGCCCACAAAAAAGCGCCTCTTCCGCCCATGGACAAACCTGCCACAAACCTGCTCTCCGCTTGATCCGTTATGGGAAACAACCGCTCCAAACGGCTGGGCAGTTCCTCCGATAAAAACGTAAAATAAGGAATCCCATGGGCCATATCCGCGTAACAGCTATTATAGGCGCTCGGCATCACAACCGCCCAATGATTCTTTTCTGCGTATCGTTCAATGGAACTGTTTCTCATCCAGCTGTCACAGTCTCCTCCCGCTCCATGAAGCAGATACAAGACCGGATATCTTCCCTCCGGCAGATCTCCCGTGTCCGGAAGAATGAGATTGACTTCCGTTTCCATGACAAGTATTTTTGAAAAAAAGCGATATTTGATAAATCCCATCTGTCCCTCCCGTTCTCAGCCTTTTACCGCGCCCATAGATACGCTGGACATAAATTTATCCTGATTACACAAAAACACGATCAGAAGCGGAACGACTACACACACGCAGCCCGCCATAATAAGCTCAAGCGGAAGGGTATACACATCCAGCGTGTCATTCAAAGACGGCAGAATTACCATGACCGGCATCTTCTTCGTAGTCGTCACCATCATAGAAGGCCACAAAAAATCGTTCCATTTCGCCAGAAACTGAAGAATCAGCATGGCGCCAATGGCCGGCTTTACCAGAGGCAGCACAATTGACACAAAAATCCTGATCGGTCCGGCTCCGTCAATTTCCCCAGACTCAATTAATGAATCCGGCACACTGTTCATATGCTGACGCAGCAGAAACATAGTAAAAACGCTTGCCAGCGTCGGAAGGATCTGCACCACATAAGTATCCAGGATCCCCATTTTGCTGAACATGATATAAAGGGCTGGCATTTTTAGCTCCGTTGGTATCATGATCGTTCCTATAATAACCGTGAACAACAGATTTTTGCCTTTAAATTGAAACTTTGAAAACGCATACGCCGCCATGGCCGCGATCATTATGCTCAACACCGCGTAGATAAGAGAAATACACACGGAATTAAACATGGTTCGGAAAAACAATCCATCGGCATAATTGAGAAGCCTTTTGAAATTTTCCAATGTAAAACGAGGCGGAAGGCCCGCCGGATCTGCCGATAGCTCCGCCGCGTTTTTCATGGAACCGAACGCCATCACAATCAGAGGATACACAAACAAAAACATAAGCGCCAACAGCAAAAGTGTGGCAATCCCGCTCATTATTCGTCTCTTTCTCATCTTCCGCCCCCCTACTCTTCCTTATCTTCGCGCAGCAGCGCAGACTGGATCAGCGAGATTACCATAATAAACAGGAAAATCAGCCAGCCAGCGGCGGCAGCCGTTCCAAAATTACCGTTTTTAATATTATTGGTAACCAGATTCATAATAGGAGCGACAGAAACCGGAGCTGCAGAGCCTGCGTTTCCGATCAGCAAATTCGGTTCATTATAAACCTTAAATGTGGTCACGCAGCAATTAAAAAGAACAAAGACAAAGGTAGGCTTCATGAGAGGAATGATGATCCTTGTCATTCTCTGAAACGCGGACGCCCCGTCAATTTCCGCGGCTTCCACCAATTCTTCTGAGACAGTGGATAATCCGGCAAAAAAAATCACCATATACCATCCTATGGATCTCCACGCCATTACCAGGATGACAGACCAGTTCATCAATCCAAGATTTTCCAGAAACGGTATCTGAGTTCCCAGCAATTTGTTGATCACGCCGCTTCTTGTTCCCAATACTACCTTCCAGATCATAATGGCTGCCACACTCGCCGTAATCTGCGGCATAAAAAAGCCCACCTTAAACAGGCTCTTGTACTTTATCATTTTTGATTTGATTATCAGGGCCAGCAAAAAAGACACCACAACAACCAACAGCACATGTCCGAACAGATAGAACAGGGTATTTTGCAGAGACGTCCAGAACACCTGATAGTTTATCAGTTTTAAATAATTTCCCAGGCCGACGAAAACCTTAGGGCCATATCCTTTGTATTTCATAAAGCTGAGACAGAACGAGTACAGCGCCGGCCCCAAAAAGAAACACAAATACACCAGCATAAACGGTGTCAGAAACATCCATGGTATCCATCGATTTTTCATTTTCATTCTCCTTGTATGATTCTCCTACAGGCTGACAGGAAAATCCTGCCAGCCCGTACTGTGCTTTTAATTATCAAACGCGTTTTCCAGCTGTACAACAAGATCGTTGTTCGCGCTGGAAAGGGCCTCGTCCAGCGTCATCTGTCCCTGCAGATACTGTGCCATATAAGGAACGATAATATCTATTTCACTGTTGAATTTAGGAGAATAGTTAAATGATTTGAAATTATTTGTCGCCTCGGCCTCCGCCTCATAAAGGGATGCGCCCATATATCTGTGAGGCTGCTTCAAAAGATCGTCCTCGATGGCTTTGGTCAAAGACGGATAAATGGAACGTTCTCTGTAAGCGTTAAGATTTCCTTCTACTGTCAAGGATAATGTGGACAGGATTTCGATAGCGGCATCGCTGTACTTACAGTTCACAGGTACCACAAACATAGACCCTCCTTCTCCGCCTGGAGTGCCTCCGCCAATGCTGGGCCACTGTGTTTCTTCCCAAATGCCGACCAGATCCGGGGCCCAGGATTCCATGTTGTTTTTGATCCACGTGCCTGTCAGGTCAGAGGCAATGGTTCCGTTTGCATAGGCCTGCTGCTGCTCTGTCGCATCCGCAACGTCAAAAACAATACCTGCGTCATAAATCTTCTTAATGTCTTCCCAGGCAGCGCGAACGCCCGGATCCTTATCTAACACATAGTTGCCCTCTTCGTCAAAGAACGTGCCGCCATTTCCGCTTAATACATCAACAAGAAAAACATAAGGAAATTGAGAACTGTTGAACTGCAGCATATAGCTGTCAGGGAATGTTTCCTGCAGACGCTTGCCTGCCGCGATAAAATCATCCGTGGTCTTAACCGTTGTCACATCAATTCCCGCTTCCTCAAACATATCGGAACGGTATACCCAAACGCTGGGTTTCACCTGGTAAGGAAATCCCCATTGTTTTCCATTATATGTAACAAGATTATAAGCACCTGTAGTCATCTCATCACGGTGCGCGCTGATCACATCCGAAAGATCGGTTAAGATTCCCTCTTGTGCGAATTCTGGAAGAAATTCAGACTGAAACATCATGATATCCGGCATAGTCTCTCCTGCTGCCAGCATCATGCGAAACTTTTGCACAAGCTCTGTTGCGCTTGCGATTAAAACCGGTTCAACCTCATACTTTTCAGCCAGCTCCGGATTGGCATCAAATGCGGCCTTGGCCATCTGCTTGGCAAGATCTATCGACGCCCAGCACCACCATGTGACGACCGTTTTCCCATCGGAAGCCCCTTCTGCAGCGGCTTCCGTTTCCGCGGCGGCTTCTGTCTGAACCGTCTCAGCTGTCTGTGTCGGAGCTGCCTCCGTTACCCCCCCGTTTTGGCCTGATTACCGCATCCGACAGCGCTGATCATCATGGCCACAGCAAGGCTGATCCCTAAAAACCTTTTGAACCTTTGCATAATTTACCTCCTGTTTTTAATATGATATTTGTGATTCTGCCCGTATAACGGGCAGCCCCACATAAATTAAGCATATCACATTGTCACAAAATTGTAAATCTTTTTTCTTTGTTACCAGGGTTGTTTCACGAAACTCATGCACAAAATAAGGGATGCATTTCTATGCCCTGTGCCGTTTTCCAACCCTAGGTCTCATTTCTCCCAGCACAAAAAAGCGCAAAATATCCCAAAAACCTATTTACAGATCCTTTTTAAGCGAGCAGCGCCTCCGCAATCGGAATAGTGCCGAAAATGTCAGCATACATCGGGACACCGGCAATCGTGGCGATAA
>CANQBN010000178.1 GCA_947588855.1 uncultured Lachnospiraceae bacterium | reverse complement strand
GCTGTGCACCACCGACCACTGCGACCTCCAGACCGAGGACGGCGGCGTCCTGGATTTGTTTCCGGAGGTGTTCCTGCCGAGGGCGGGAAAGACTTACGGGCTGATTCCCAGCCAGATTGATGTGGCGGCGGACGGAAAGATTTTGATTCACGATATGGACTATATCTATTGCTATGAGGACGACGGGACGCTTCTGTTTACCATGGATAAGATATCCGCCGTATCGGATACCAGCGTTGGATATATCGAGGGCGAAGAATTTGTCACAATCACTGATAAGGGAGTGACCAGGTACAGTCTGGCTAACGGAGAGAAGCTGGAAACGATTTCCTATGATGAAAGTATCGCGGGAGAGTATGGCGAGTCCAACGAACTGTTTGGAGATGGAAACGGCGGTATCTACATGGCAAACCGGAAAGGCCTGGTTCATGTGAACCGGGGCGGAAGCCTGTGGGAGCAGGTGATCGACGGCAAGCTGAATTCCATGGGACGGGAAAGCAAGCATCTGAGCGTATTTCTGGCAGGCGATGAGAATGATTTTTACGCCTGCTTTACCTCCGGTACTCTTTACGGAATCTCCGTCTGCCGCTACACCTACGATCCGGATATGGTCAGCGTGCCTCTTTCCACTCTTACCGTATACAGTCTGCGGGATAACAGTACTATCCGCCAGGCGGCCTCCGTCTTCCAGGAAAGCCATCCGGATGTGCTGGTGGATGTCCGCACGGTGGCGGAACAGAGGGAAGAAATCTCGGAGGAGACCATACGGGCTCTGAATACGGAGATTCTGAACGGAAAAGGAGCCGACGTGCTGGTGTTGGACGGCCTTCCCGCCGACGCTTACGTGTCGAAGGGCGTGCTGATGGATCTGCGGGAGGTGTTTTCCCAGATTCAGGAAGAAACGCCCCTTCTGAAAACGGTGGCGGAGAACTTTACGGAGCCGGATGGAGCCGTCTACCAGATGCCGTCCCGGATTACAATTCCCGTGGTTACGGGCATTCCCGAGGCGGTCCATGCCTGGGAAAGTCTGGAGGGGATCCGCGATTATCAGGGAGAAAAGCCCTTGCAGCATACAAGGACTTATGAAAATCTGCTTCGTCAGATTGCGGTTCTTCATTATCAGGAGCTATTTGGAACAGAAGGTCTCAGTCTCGACCATTCCAGGCTGCTTGTTTATCTGGAGGCGGTGAAGGCGCTTGGCCGGTCCTGCGGGGCTAAAGCGTCCTTTACGGAGGAGGAGCAGAACCACTATCACATCAGCAACACAGTTTCCGCAGACGGACTTTCCGGCACCGGTCTCTATTTTGACGCGGGACTTGCGGACAGCGGCATGGATAAGATCAGCGAGATCATGGATTTTGGCTATCAGGAGGTATTTCTGGAAAATCATCCGGAAGCAGTAGTTGATTCCATCGGAGGCATCTATTTTCCTGTGGGACTTGTGGGCGTCAACCAGGCGACGGTCAATCCCCAGTTGGCGCGGGAGTTTGTGAAATGCGTCTTCTCCGTGGAGGTGCAGAAGGAAAATCTGAACGATGGGTTCCCGGTAAACCGGGAAGGGTTGGACAGTCAGTTTGCCGTAGCCAAGAGTCCGATTACCTTTGGCGTAGGATTTCCGGACTGGGATTATTCTCTCAGCGCCGGATATCCGGGAGAGGAGAGCCGGGCACGGCTGTCCTCTCTGTTGGATGGCATTTCCCAGCCGGTAATTCCCGATGAGACGTTAATGAAAATGATTGTGGCAGGGGCCATGGATTATTGCGAGGATAAAATATCCGCGGACCAGGCGGCGTCCGCCATTGAGCAGCAGGTACTTCTGTACCAGGCGGAGCGTGGATGAGAGCGGTCATGTCCCGGGGACAAGCGGCGGAGCAGAGAAATTGGCGGATTCCGTTCATCGGAATCCGCAGGAAGACCAGCCGGATAGGCGGAATCCGCAGGCGGCAGAGCCGTGCCGCCTGGTTCTTTCTGATCCCTAGCCTGGCGGGAGTGGCTGTGTTCAATATGGTTTCCTTCATTGATGTGGTTCGCCGTTCTTTCCTGGACGCCATGGGAAAAACATCTGCAGGTTTTGACAATTACCGATCCGTTCTCGGAAATACCGCTTTTCAGCGTGCGGCGGTTAATACTGTCCGATTTCTGGCGGTTTGTTTGCCCCTGCTTATGGGAATTTCCTTCGGACTGGCCCTTCTGATATTTCGGCGGGACGGCAGAGGAAACATTTACAGAATCAGCCTGGTGCTTCCCATGGTGGTTCCGGTGGCGGCCATTGTTCTTGTGTGGAAAATGATCCTCTGCCGGGACGGCCTGCTGAACCAGTTTCTGACCTGGATTTCGCTGCCAGGCGGATGGATTTCGCTGCCGGGCGGAGAAGCAGGCGGATGGGAGACCGACTGGGTAAACGGAACCACTGCTTTTCCAGTGCTGGTGGTCACTTACATATGGAAAAACGCGGGATATGATCTTCTTCTGTGGCTGGCCGGGCTGTCTGCTGTTCCGGAGAGCTTATACGATGCTGCCCGGGTGGACGGGGCAGGTGCTTTTGCCAGGCTTCGTTATATCACCATTCCCGGACTGTCCGGTACCTTCGGATTGGTGCTGATCTTGTCGCTGGTCAATTCCTTCCGGGTCTACCGGGAGGCTTATCTTCTGGCAGGTTCCTATCCGGATATGAGCATCTATATGATTCCCCATCTGTTCAGCCATTGGTTTTTGACGCTGGACGTCCAGAATATGTGTACGGCCTCCATGCTATTGATCGCGGCGGCTTTGTCCGTGGCTGCGGCGGCAGTCGTCGTACGAAAGCTGTGGAATCGAAAATACAAGAGGTGACAAGCCATGAAACCAGAATTCACTATCAGAAATCATGCCGGCATGCATGAAAAGGCGTCAACATCGCGCCCTCTGCATTCTGTCCGCAGGCGCGCGGCGGTTCGCAAAGCCTTTTGCGCGGCTGTCTGTCTGCTGGTCTGGTTTCCCATACTTCTTATGCTGGCGGCATCTTTTATGCCGGAGGACGAGCTTCTCTACCGATACGCGGAGCCATTGGAGGCTGGGCGTGAGGCGGTACGCGCCGCGCTGATTCCGTCATATCCCACATTCTTTCCCTATATTGAGCTGCTGTTCCGTTCGCCCGGTTTCTTTGTTATGTTTTGGAATTCCTGTATTCAGGTACTTCCGGCACTGTCCGGACAGCTTCTTGTGGGAGCTCCTGCGGCCTGGGCCTTCGCGCGATTTTCTTTCCCGGGAAAGAAGCAGCTGTTCGTTCTATATGTGCTGCTGATGGTACTTCCTTTTCAGGTCACCCAGGTGTCCAATTATCTTGTGCTTGATCGCCTCGGGTTTCTGAATACCCATCTGGCTCTGATTCTTCCCGGCATATGGTCCACGTTCCCGGTTTTTATCATGACGAAATCCTTTGAAACCATTCCGGACGCTCTTTTGGAGGCGGCTTATCTGGATGGGGCGGGAGAGCTTCGCACGTTTTTCTACGTGGGACTGCCGTCCGGGTATGCCGGGATTGTGACGGCGCTTCTGCTGGGGTTTATCGACAGCTGGAACGCGCTGGAACAGCCGGTTGCATATCTGAAGGACATGGCTCTCTGGCCTTTATCGCTGTATCTGCCTGACATTTCCAGGGACAAGGCGGCGGTGGCGTTCGCGGCCGGTATGGTGACAATGATTCCGCCGGTGCTCCTCTATCTGAACGGCCAGAGCGAGCTGGAGCAGGGAATCGCCGCGTCCGGTGTGAAGGAATGAACGGGGACGGATTAAAACGGAACGGAATTGATACCGTTTATTTTAAGAGACAGGAGGCGGTTGTTTCATGGAGCGCAGGCGTAACTGGAGACGGATCCTGCTGGTTGGATTTTTTCTGTTCATGCTTGTCTGCACATTGATATCAAGGATTTACGACAGCGTTTCCGTGCCGAAAGTGCTGACGGTTTTCCCAAAGCGGAAAAGTGTGGAGACGATTATTTCCGGAACCGGAACGGTCCGTGAGATTAAGACCGCTTTCTGCAGCGTTTATCCGGGAATTCGGATTGAGTCGGTAGCCGTGTCGCCTGGCAGTCAGGTGAAGACCGGGGACGAACTGTTCCGTTATCAAATGTCATCTCTTGCGGAGAAGAAAGAAGAACTGGAAACGGAGCTTCAGAAAGTCCGGCTGAGTCTGGAACGCATTAACATATCTTCTGAAACGTATGGCCAGGTAAGCCAGGCAGAACTGGCGGCGCGGGAGCTTCAGCTGTCACAGCAGGAGCTGGAACAGGGCCGTCAGGATCATGAGGCGAAATGGGAGGAGCACCTGGCCAATCTTGAAGATCTGAAAACAGATTATGAGAAGAAGAAAAAAATGTCGGATATAGATCTTATGATACAGCAGGAACAGCAGATGAACAGCGTTTATGGAGAACTCCGGTCGGCCAGGGAATCAAGAAACGAGGAAATTCAGGCAGTAAAGAGAGAAATTGAAGATTTGAAGGCCGAGCTGGAGGCGGCAGGCGGTTCTGACTCCGAACTGGAGAAACAGCTGGTCCGCGCCAATGAAGATTTGGCTGAACTGGAACACCAATGGAAAAACCAAATCAGCGATATTGAAGATCATTTTAATATATTGGAATATCAGAACCAGCGTATACGAAAAGGAGAGACAAGCGGCCAGCAGGCACTGAAGGAAACGTATGAGGCGGCTGTAAAGCAGGAAAATGAAGCATGGCAGGCTGAAGAGGAGGCACTGGAGGCTCTTGAGAAAAATGCGGCGGACGCTCAGTGGAATCTGGACGTGGCAGTCAGGCAGGATGAATATATCAGACTGACGGAGGAACAGAAGGCGCGGCTCGCCGAAATCGACCGCCGTATGCAGGAACTTGATATGGAATCTCTTGAAAAAGAGATCAGCAATATAGATACCCTGATTGCGGCGGAAGGCGTGACGGCCGCCGACAGGGACGGAACCGTGATCCATCAGGAGCTCGCTGCCGGAAAAACCGGAACCGGCGAAGAGCGGTTGTCTATCGCTTACGGAAACCGGCAGTTCGAAGCGGAATTCGACAAGGAAGGCCAGGAATTATCGGTGGGCGATCTTCTCAGTATTGATATTCCGGGCAGCACACGCAGCGTGGAGACAAAGATTGACAGTCTGAATCTGCTGGGAGAGGATACCGGCACACTCAGGGCGAATCTGGAAGACCTGGATCTGCCTGTCGGCACGGTGACTTCTTTTCAGTGCAGGAAGGTGTCGGAACCTTATCAGAGCGTGATTCCCCTGGAGGCGCTTCGCAAGGACATGATGGGTTATTACTGTCTGGCAGTGCGCTCCAGAAGCGCCGTCCTGGGGGAGGAGTTCTGGGCGGAGCGGGTGGAATTGACGGTACTTCAGATGGGGGATCAGGAAGCGGCTGTAGACGGTGCGATCCTGGAATCGGACCGTCTGGTCTCAGCCGCCAATCAGATTATCAATGCCGGTGACCGGGTGCGTCCTGTGGAGGATCTGGGACAATGAAAATGACTGGGCTTAAGCTTACGAGGACTGCGGAAGCTGCGGGAGGCATGCTCCTGGAGCTGATTTCCATAGCCGGAATTCTGGCTATCCTGTGCGGAGGTCTGTGGTTTTATTTCTTCTGTACCCCATACAGGACGTTCACAGACTGCCGGGGGCGTGATATTGATGTGGCACAGATGAAGATTTGGGAAGAACAGGAAAAAGAAAATTACAGCGATATTCTCTCCATGGCCGGATGGCGCACGGAAAAGATGCAGACCGTGTGGTCCATCAGTACTGGCCGCCGGGCCTTAACCGGCACCATCGGCGTCTATGGAGACGCGTCTTTGGTGTATCCGGCAAAGATTTTATCGGGAGATTATGCGCTGCCTGTCCTGGATGGGAAAGATCATGATATATCGACTTCTCAGAATGATGGGCGAAAACGAAATAGGCGGAGCAGCTGTATTCTGACTGGTGAGCTTTCCGATGACATATTTGGAAGCGTTGATACGGCAGGAGAGCTGGTCCGGACAGAGAATGAGATTCTGGTGGTAAGGGGCGTTATAGACAAGAAAGGGAAATTCCTCTTAAAGCCTTTATCAGACGGACCCATAGAGTATATATCGTTCCGGACACGGCGCCGTTATCAGGCAGAAGCGCTGGCGCGTCAGATGACCGGAGAGTAAAAGGTATCGGAAGGCGGGAAAAATGGAAACTATGGCCTGTGGCGGCAGGAACAGATTCTTAAGTTGTCGGATTCTTTTCTTGAAAAGACGGATGAACCTATGTTAGAATTGAAAGTGAAGGGTGCGCCAGTTCGGCGCTTGAA
>CANQBN010000177.1 GCA_947588855.1 uncultured Lachnospiraceae bacterium | reverse complement strand
GCGAATGCCGCATGAGCGAGAAACCGGAAGGTTTCGAGCGCTGTGAGCTGCGAAGATATGGTGCTAGTTGGCGGCGCGGAGCGAGAAACCGAAGGTTTCGAGCGCTGCGGTTACATTTGTTAGTGAGGGGCATATGAACAAGAGAAACTATCAGAGAGAGCTGGACAGACTGATTGACAGTATGCAGTCAGAGAAGCGCGTTCCCAGGCTTCTTCTTCATGCCTGCTGCGCTCCCTGCAGCAGCTATGTGCTGGAATATCTGTCCCGGTATTTTGAGATAACAGTTTTGTTTTATAATCCCAATATCTATCCGCCGGAAGAATATGATAAGAGAGTGGGGGAAGAAAGGCGTCTTATCGGAGGAATGCCTTTTGTTCATCCGGTGAAATTTATAGCCGGGACCTACCGCCCGGAAGAGTTTTATGAGGCGGCGAAGGGATTCGAAGGGGAGCCGGAAGGGGGAGCCCGGTGTGAAAGATGTTATGAGCTGAGACTCCGGGAAGCGGCCCGGCTGGCCCAAGAAGGAGGATTCGATTATGTTACCACCAGTCTCACCATCAGCCCCTTAAAATCCGCAGACAAGCTGAATGAAATCGGCGGAAGGGTGGCCGCAGAGTACGGCGTTGAGTATCTATATTCCGATTTCAAAAAAAAGGAAGGCTACAAACGTTCCATTGAGCTTTCCCGCGAGTACGGTCTGTACAGACAGAATTACTGCGGTTGTGTGTATTCTATTCGCGCTTGACATCTACAGATGTTTGTACTAGAATTTCTAATGATGGAATGTATTGATTTGAATAATATGGATAAAGGAGAGTAGCAGTATGCTTAGCAAGACCTTGACAGTTGTTAATCCGTCAGGACTTCATTTACGGCCGGCCGGAGTATTATCTCAGACTTCTATGAAGTTTAAAAGCGATGTGGTCATCGAATGCGGCGAGAAGAGAATCGCAGCCAAGAGCGTCTTGAATGTTATGGCCGCCGGCATTAAATGCGGGACGAAAATTACTCTTATCTGTGACGGTGAAGATGAAGAAGAGGCGCTCAAAACGGTTTCAGAAGCTATAGAATCCGGCTTAGGCGAATTATCGTGATTACATAGAGAGAAAACATATGGTCAAAGAGGTGGCAGCTGCCGTGGGCTGATTGGAAACGGCAGCTGCTTTTTTCGTCAGCAAAGGAGAACGCCAGTGATATTCTTCAAGCATTCCATAAAAAAATCATATAAAATTTTGTGAAAAATTGGAAATATAGCATATATAATCTGATAATAAAATATAACAGCACGAATAAACATATTATCTGACAATTTACAGAAAAAAAGTACTTTACAAACGTGAAAAGTTGTAGTATTATTACCAGAAAATATTGCTTTGCCGGAGTAAAGCATTATTATCTAATAGCTGTACAGGAGGAATGGTTATGGAAGAGAGCAGACAGCCGGATACGATGCGGCCGGGTCTTTATGATCCGAGATTCGAGCATGATAACTGCGGTATCGGCGCTGTAGTCAATGTGAAGGGAGTAAAGACCCGTAAGACTGTGGACCAGGCGCTGCATATTGTCGAAAACCTGGAACACAGGGCGGGCAAAGACGGTGAAGGAAAGACAGGCGACGGCGTCGGTATTCTGCTTCAGATTTCCCATAAGTTTTTCAAGAAAGTGACAAAGCCTCTGGGCTTCGATCTGGGCGAGGAGAGAGAGTACGGTATCGGTATGTTCTTCTTTCCGCAGGATATTCTTGCCAGAAATCAGGCGATGAAGATGTTCGAGATCATTGTCAAGAAAGAAGGGCTCAAATTCCTGGGGTGGAGAGTGGTTCCAATCCATCCGGAGTTCATTGGACAGAAGGCGGTGGACAAAATGCCTTATATTGTCCAGGGGTTTGTGAAGAAGTCTCCGGAACTTGAGAAAGGACTTGCTTTTGACCGGCGTCTTTATATCATACGCCGTGTGTTTGAACAGAGCAATGACAATACATATGTCGTGTCGCTGAGCAGCCGTACCATCGTCTATAAGGGAATGTTTCTGGTGAAAGAGCTGCGGAAATTCTTCCCCGACCTTCAGGATAAGGATTATGAGACGGCCATGGCCATGATCCATTCCCGTTTCAGTACCAACACCAATCCCAGCTGGATGAGGGCCCATCCCAACCGTATCATCGTTCACAACGGTGAGATCAATACGATCCGCGGCAACATTGATAAGATGCTTGCCAGGGAAGAGACTATTGAGACGAAATATTTTAAATCCGAGATGCATAAGGTCCTTCCCATTATCAACCAGGAGGGGTCAGACTCCGCGATGCTGGACAACGCCCTCGAGTTTATGATGATGAGCGGTATGCCTCTTCCCCTGGCGGTTATGACTATGATCCCCGCGCCCTGGAGCCATGATAAATCTATGCCTCAGGAAGTGAGAGATTTCTATCATTATTATTCCACCATGATGGAGCCGTGGGATGGGCCGGCGTCTATCGTTTTCTGCGACGGCGACCTGATCGGAGCTGTCCTGGATCGAAACGGCCTTCGTCCCTCCCGGTATTATGTTACCGATGACGACCAGGTGATTCTGGCGTCTGAGGTAGGAGCCATCGACATAGCCCAGGAGCATGTGATCAAAAAGGACCGCCTGAAACCAGGACGTATGCTTCTGGTTGATACGCTTCAGGGAAGAATTATTGAAGATGAAGAACTGAAGGAATATTATTCCACACGAAATCCCTACGGGCAGTGGCTTGACACCAATCTGATCGAGCTGTCGGATCTGAGCATTCCCAATGTAGGTGTTCCCAAGATGAGCGGAGAGGAGCGGGCCCGCCTTCAGAAGACTTACGGTTATACCTACGAGCAGTTTAAGACCATGATTCTTCCCATGGCTTTAAACGGCGCGGAGCCGGCTTCCGCCATGGGCTGCGACAGTCCTCTGGCTGTGCTTTCCAAGATGCATCAGCCGTTGTTTAACTACTTCAAGCAGCTGTTTGCCCAGGTGACCAACCCGCCCATCGACTCGATCCGTGAAGAGATTGTGACTTCCACCACGGTATATGTGGGAACGGAAGGCAATGTTCTGGAGGAAAAGCCGGGCAACTGTAAGATTCTGCAGGTTAATAATCCGATCCTCACCAACACGGATCTGCTGAAAATTAAATACATGAAAAAGCCGGGCTTTAAGGTGGAAGTGATTCCCATCACCTACTATAAGAACACTTCCCTGGCCAAGGCCATCGACAGGCTTTTCCTGGAGGTGGACCGGGCCCACCGGGACGGCGCCAATATCATTATCCTGTCAGACCGGGATATCGATGAGAACCATGTGCCGATTCCGTCCCTGCTGGCGGTGTCCGCCCTCCAGCAGCATCTGGTGAACACCAAGAAAAGGACCAGCGTGGCGTTGATCCTGGAGAGCGGAGAACCCAGGGAGGTTCATCATTTCGCTACGCTTCTGGGCTACGGCGCATGCGCCATCAATCCTTATCTGGCTCATGAGACCATCAGCTATCTGATCGAGACGGGAATGCTCGACAAGGACTATTACGCGGCGGTCAACGATTACAATTCCGCTGTACTTCACGGCATCGTGAAGATTGCCTCCAAGATGGGCATTTCCACCATTCAGTCCTATCAGGGAGCCCAGATTTTCGAGGCTATTGGCATATCGAAAGAAGTGATTGATAAATATTTTACCAACACGGTCAGCCGGGTAGGCGGCATCACCCTGGATGATATTGCCAGGGATGTGGATGTGCTTCATTCAGCGGCCTTTGATCCCCTGGGGCTGGATGTGGATCTGACACTGGACAGCGTGGGAAGCCACAAAATGCGTTCTGGACAGGAGGAACACCTGTACAATCCTCTGACCATCCATCTGCTTCAGGAGGCCGCGCGGACAGGCAGCTATGAGACGTTTAAGGCATACACCCATGCTTTGAATGAGGAGGGCCAGACCATCAATCTGAGAAGTCTCATCGATTTTAAATTTGACGAGAAGGGCGGCATACCCATTGAGGAAGTGGAGAGCGCGGACTCCATTGTGAAGCGGTTTAAGACCGGCGCCATGTCCTACGGTTCCATTTCCCAGGAGGCCCATGAGACGCTGGCAATCGCCATGAACCGGATTGGCGGCAAGTCCAACAGCGGCGAAGGCGGTGAGAGCCTGGAACGTCTGGATCCCCAGTCGCCGGATATGAATAAATGTTCCGCTATCAAGCAGGTAGCGTCGGGACGTTTCGGCGTGACCTCCCGGTACCTGGTCAGCGCGAAGGAGATCCAGATCAAGATGGCTCAGGGAGCCAAGCCTGGAGAGGGCGGCCAGCTGCCCGGCGGAAAGGTGTACCCGTGGATTGCCCGGACGCGCCATTCCACCACCGGCGTAGGATTGATTTCCCCGCCGCCTCATCATGATATTTATTCTATTGAGGATCTGGCTCAGCTGATCTTCGATTTGAAAAATTCCAACAAGGACGCCAGGATTTCTGTGAAACTGGTATCCGAGGCCGGAATCGGAACGGTGGCGGCAGGCGTCGCCAAGGCGGGAGCACAGGTGATCCTGGTATCCTCCTACGACGGAGGTACCGGGGCGGCCCCCAGAAATTCCATTTATAACGCAGGACTTCCCTGGGAGCTGGGGATTGCCGAGACCCATCAGACATTGATTATGAACGGCCTTCGGGATAAGGTGATTTTGGAGACAGACGGCAAGCTGATGACCGGCCGGGATGTGGCCATTGCCTGTATGCTGGGCGCGGAGGAATTCGGATTTGCGACAGCGCCCCTGGTTACCATGGGCTGTGTCATGATGCGTGTCTGCAACCTGGATACCTGCCCGGTAGGCGTGGCTACCCAGAATCCGGAGCTTCGGAAGCGTTTTAAGGGGAAACCGGAATATGTAGTGAACTTTATGTACTTTATCGCCCAGGAGCTTCGGGAGTATATGGCGAAGCTGGGTGTTCGCACCGTAGACGAACTGGTAGGCAGGGCCGACCTTCTGAAGAAGAAGGATCACATGCCTTCTGAGCGGGCGGCCAAGGTGGATCTGTCCAATATCCTGGGCAATCCCTACGAGCATGTAAAGCTGGCGGGCTATGCGCAGAAACACGTGTTTGATTTCAAACTGGAGGAGAGCATCGATGAGGCGGTTATCCTGAAGAAGCTGCAGAATGCTTTGCGAAGCGGACAGAAGAAAAGCCTGCAGATCGATGTATCCAATGTGAACCGTACCCTGGGAACCATATTTGGTGCGGAGATCACAAGAGAGTATCCTGACGGGCTTCCGGAGGATACCTTTACCATCAACTGCCGGGGAGCCGGCGGCCAGAGTTTCGGCGCCTTTATTCCCAGAGGACTGACTTTGGAGCTGGTAGGCGACAGCAATGATTATTTCGGCAAAGGCCTGTCCGGCGGCAAGCTGATCGTCTATCCGCCTACGGGAGTTCAGTTTAAGGCTGAGGAAAATATCATTATCGGCAACGTGGCCCTTTATGGGGCTACCAGCGGCAAGGCTTTTATCAACGGTCTGGCCGGAGAGCGGTTCTGCGTGAGAAATTCGGGAGCGACCGCTGTGGTGGAAGGAGTAGGAGATCACGGCTGCGAGTATATGACCGGCGGCCGGGTAGTGATCTTAGGGCCTACAGGCAAGAACTTCGCGGCCGGCATGAGCGGCGGCATCGCCTATGTGCTGGATGAGAAGAACGACCTGTACCGGCGTCTCAACAAAGATCTGGTCTCCATGGAGGAAGTAACCAACAAGTACGATGTGCTGGAGCTGAAGGATATGATCAACGAGCATGTATCCTATACCAACTCCGCCAAGGGCAAGGAAATCCTGGAGCATTTCGGCGAGTATCTGCCTAAGTTTAAGAAGATCCTGCCCCATGACTACCGGCGCATGATGAATACCATCGTGCAGATGGAAGAAAAGGGCTTGTCCAGTGAACAGGCGCAGATTGAGGCGTTCTACGCCAACATCCATCAGTAAAGGAGGAAGGAATCATGGGAAAAACCACAGGATTTTTAGAATATGACAGAGAGACTTCCAAAGCAGTAAGTCCCAAAGCGAGAATCAAGAATTTTAATGAGTTCCACACTCCTTTAAGCGAGGCGGAGCAGAGGCGGCAGGGCGCCCGGTGCATGGAGTGCGGCGTACCCTTCTGCCAGTCGGGCATGATGATCAAGGGCATGACTTCCGGCTGCCCCCTGAACAATCTGATTCCGGAGTGGAACGATCTGGTCTATACGGGCAACTGGAAGCAGGCCTTCAACAGGCTTAAGAGAACCAACAGCTTTCCGGAATTTACGTCCCGGGTGTGTCCGGCCCCCTGTGAGGCAGCCTGCAC
>CANQBN010000176.1 GCA_947588855.1 uncultured Lachnospiraceae bacterium | reverse complement strand
TTGACGCCCTGCCGGACGCGGAGAGCATCACCGCCGAGAACCGGGCCGACGTACAGGCGCAGATCGACGCCATCGACGCGGCCATGCTGGAACTCACAGAAGAGGAAAGTGCGGCGCTGGACACTACACGCTATGATGCGGCGGCAGCTGCCCTGCTTGCGCTGGATGATCCGGCTGGGGATAACGGCATGGAGGTCAATACAGACCCCGACCCGGAACCCATCACGCCGGAGCAGGTGCAGGCGCTTATTGACGCTTTGCCGGATGCGGAGAGCATTACCGCTGACAACCGCGCCGACGTGCAGGCACAGATCGATGCCATCGACGCTGCCATGGCAGAGTTGACCGAGGATCAGGCGGCGCTGGACACCGCCCGCTATGATACGGCGATTGCGGCCCTGCTTGCGCTGGACGCTCCCTCTGTGCTGGAGCAGGTGCAGGCCCTCATCGACGCCCTGCCCGAAGCGGAGGAAATCACCGCCGAGAACCGGGCCGACGTGCAGGCGCAGATCGAGGCCATCGACGCGGCCGTGCATGACCTCACAGAAGAGGAAGCGGCGGCGCTGGATACCGCCCGCTATGACGCGGCAGCTGCGGCCCTGCTTGCGCTGGATGATCCGACGGGAGATAACGGCATGGAGACCAATATAGACCCCGACCCGGAGCCCATCACGCCGGAGCAGGTGCAGACGCTGATCGATGAACTGCCCGAAGCGGAGGAAATCACAGCCGAGACGCGGGATGACGTGCAGGCACAGATTGACGCCATCGACGCGGCCATGCTGGAGCTGACCGAAGATCAGGCGGCGGCGCTGGATACTGCCCGCTATGACGCGGCGGTAGCGGCCCTGCTTGCGCTGGGCGCGCCTTCCGCATTGGAACAGGTGCAGGCGCTGATCGACGCCCTGCCGGATGCGGACACCATCACCGCCGTGAACCGCGCCGAAGTGGAGGCGCAGCTTTCCGCCATTGACGGGGCGAAGCAGAAACTTACCGACGACGAGCTGGACGAACTGGACGTCACCCGCTACATGGCGGCGGTGGATGCGATTCTGGCGTTGGACGACATGGCCGGAGCGAATGTGCCGAAGACGATAGCGACAGAGAACGACATCGAATATGTGGATCAGGATGGCAGCACACAGACGCGTAGCTCTGCCACGACGGTTGAGAGCGGCACTACCTCATGGGGTAGCGATACTTGGTATGTAGTCAGCGAGGACGTTACCATCAGTGACCGCATTACGGTAACCGGAAACGTCTACCTGATTTTGAAGGATGGGGTCACCCTTACGGCGAGCCAGGGAATCACAGTGGGTGAGAATGCCACTCTGACCATCTATGGCCAGAGTGGAGGCACCGGCAAGCTGACCGCAACAGGCGGCAGCGACTGGCAGGCTGGTATCGGCAGCGGTGGACAGTATGACAAATGCGGCGCCATCAAAATCAACGGAGGCATTATAGAAGCCACCGGCGGAGGATGGGGCGCGGGCATCGGTGGGAGCGGTGCAGAAGTCGAAATCAACGGCGGCAAAGTCACGGCCACCGGCGGTTTCAACGCCGCGGGCATCGGCGGCGTCAGCGACGGACAAGCCGTCACCATTACCATCAACGGTGGTATCATAGAAGCTCACGGCGGCGCCGGCGGGGATGGCGCCGGAATTGGCGGCGGCGCCGGCAGCGGCTGCACCGTCACCATCACCGGAGGTACCATAGAAGCTTACGGTGGCGAAGGTCGTGCCGAAAATCGCTCAGGTGGCCCTGGAATCGGCGCCGAATACAATAAAGAAAGTACGGTCGTTATTTCCGGTGGTTCTGTCAAAGCGGTCGGTGGAAAAATCAAAGCAGGGATCAGCGGTGATTTTTCCACTGGTTCTGGATCTGCGGGAAATGCCGTGATTGTCTGCAATAATAGTGGGATAGAGGATACATCAGAAAATGAGGATGACTTGAGCTGCTTAATTTACAACAGTTCCACGGGAGAAATGACCGTGTATGGGGAACAGACCCTTACACAGGATCTTTCAGAACAATTCTCGCCTGTAACGCTGAGTATCGAGGAAAAGGCAACCCTGACCGTAAATGACGACGTAAACGTAACACTTACAGGGGAAAGCACGATCGCTAAAACCGGAAAACTTATCGAAAACGGCAACATCACAAACGAGGGGATCATCGCCAACCACGGCACCATTGATGGTCAGAATAAGGGGACGATTGATAACAAGGGGAACATCAAAAACTATACAAGAGAAGATGTAAGTATCATTGAGTATGTGACAATCACCGGAAATCCGCTTTGCACGTACTGTAAGCTTACCGCTGATGCCTTGGATTTTTCAGCAGATGAGGGCTACACCCCGCCAGAGATACCTATCTCGATTTCTAACAAAGGAGGGGAGCTTGCTACCATTGAGAAAGTGGAAGTGAAACCTTCTTTTGATGATAATTTTGAGATTATTGGGGCCAAAAATAAAACTGTGGCGGCAGGTCAAACCGACACATCCTGGATAGTAAAGCCGGTGGCGGATTTGCCAGTCGGCTCGTACTCTGGAACAATTACAATCACCTACAACGGCATGGAAGAAACATCTACAGCAGTAACAGTAACTTTCACGGTCTCCCAGAAGGAAATACCCACCCCGCCCGATAATCCGTCGGACACGCCGACAGACAATCCGCCGCCATCCGCGCCCGAATCCTCCGGCAGCTGGGAAGCCGGGGAAAAGGGCTGGTGGTACCGTTACAAAGACGGCACTTACCCGTCAAACGGCTGGAGTCTGCTCGAGTGGCAGGGCAAGACCAGCTGGTATTACTTTGATGCGGATGGCTACATGGCAAGCGGATGGCTAACGGATGCGGACGGGAACCGGTACTTCCTGCACGATAAGCCGGACGGCACACAGGGATATATGTATACCGGATGGCATGAGATTGATGGAAAGTGGTATTATTTCAGCGAGGCAGAGGGCGGGCCGCTCGGCTCTCTTCTTGTGAATGCCACAACGCCAGACGGCTATCAAGTCGGCGCGGACGGCGCGTGGATCTAGTAGAATTCAGCCGGATATGAGCCGTGGGGATTTCGCATTCGGCCGTAGCGGGAATCGAATCCAGAAAATTAATGCTGAACCTCAGCGCACTCTTGAAAATATTCAGGCAGCTCGGTCTTAGCTTGATGGTTAATCCGGCATCCCGGACCGCGACTTCAAGGGAGTGAATGTTGCCCACAATCAGACAGCCTGGGAATATATTAGATTTGTTTATCCGCAAAAACTAACGTGGTCTTTCTCAGATAGCGGGATCTCGGAAGGAAAGAGCACAGCCGAAGATCCATGTCCGCAACATTACCTCGAACAAGAAACAAGCATGCAGGCGTCCATTCCTATTCTAATATACGGACAGAAAGACGCCGGCATGCTTTTTTACATCAGTATGCAAAAAACGCGCCAGTGACGCGTTTTTTGTATTAATCAGGACGCAGGAAGGGGGTCGGCAGCGCGTTTTCTGCCTGCGGCTGAAGGTTACAGGGCGGCTGCGGCGTCTGAACCGCAATATACGGGACCGAGCGTGCAGACAAATTATATCTTGCGGGAAATGGTGATGTGATATAAAATAGATAGGGTGGAAAGAGTCACGGATAATCAGGAAAGATGATTGGTGTATGAGCAGAGAGAAAGTCGTGGTCGGTATGTCCGGCGGCGTGGATTCTTCGGTGGCGGCCTGGCTTCTTAAAGAGCAGGGCTATGAGGTGGTGGGAGTCACCATGCAGATTTGGCAGGATGAAGAGCCGGCTGTCTCAGCGGAGAACGGCGGCTGCTGCGGCTTAAGCGCTGTGGAGGATGCCAGGGCTGTGGCATGGAAATTGGGAATTCCTCATTATGTAATGAATTTTAAGGAAGAATTCAGGAGACATGTGATCGATTACTTTATAGATGAATATATTCATGGGAGGACACCTAATCCCTGTATCGCCTGCAACCGGTATGTAAAATGGGAGTCTCTCCTGAGCCGCAGCATGGACATCGGAGCGGATTATATTGCCACGGGACATTATGCCAGAATCGAGAGACTGGCTAACGGCAGATACGCGGTCCGCAATTCCGTCACGGCGGCCAAAGATCAGACCTACGCTCTGTACGGCCTGACTCAGCAGCAGCTTCAGCATACTTTGATGCCTGTGGGAGAATACAGCAAGGACCAGATCCGCCGGATGGCGGAAGAACTGGGACTGCCTGTGGCGCACAAGAGGGACAGCCAGGAGATTTGTTTTATTCCGGATCATGATTATGCCAGATTTATCCGCGAGAATTCCGATGCGGAACTTCCGGAAGGAAATTTTGTGGACAGGTCCGGCCATGTGTTGGGGCGTCATTTGGGAATTACTCATTATACGGTAGGTCAGAGGAAGGGTCTGAACCTGGCCATGGGCCATCCGGTATTTGTGACGGAGATTCGGCCGGACACCAACGAGGTGGTCATCGGAGAGGCGGAGGATGTGTTTACGGACAGGTTAACCTGTAACCGCTTAAACTGGATGGGGATAGACAGGTTGCGAGAAAAAATGAGAGTTTCCGCTAAAATCCGCTATGCTCATAAGGGAGCCATGTGTGAGATTGAAGAGATAGGGCCTGATCTGGTAGAGGTAAGGTTTGACGAACCTCAGAGAGCGGTTACGCCCGGTCAGGCGGCAGTATTTTATGATGGAGACTATGTGATTGGAGGAGGAGTGATATTGTGAGAAACAAAGAAAAAGCCGCGGCAGCCGCGGTACTCATAATGACGGTATTGGCGGCAGGCTGCCAGAGGTATAATCCGGTTGAAGTAAGTGCCGCTACAGGAGGCGTTATTCAACAGATGACATCTCCGGGGATGACGGTGAAGAAAGAAGAGACAGGTCCCGGAGTTAAGGCGGCCGCATCCGTTCAGGAAACCAGTCAGACGGTACCGGAGACCGAGACGGTTCCGGCAGAGACCGCGCCTGCGTTTACCAATGTGGAAGAGATCGTTTATGTGACCGCGACCAGCGTCAATGTCAGAGCTTCCTGGAGTACTTCAAGCGAGATCGTAGGAGAGCTGTATCGAGGGGAAGCCGTGAAGCGCACAGGAGCCGGTCAGGAGTGGAGTCGGGTAATTTACAAAGATCAGCCGCGTTATATCGCTTCCCAGTACCTGTCCGCGGATCAGCCGGAGACGGAAGCGCCGGCGCAGACCGCGGCGGCAGAGGGCGAAGTGCGTCTGAATCCCGCATGGAAATATGCGGATTTTTCCAAGATTAATTCCGGCGCGGCCATGCTCTACAAGGCATCCGGTTCCAACCGGAAGGGAATTACTGTCTGCGTCAACGCTGGTCATGGAACCAGCGGAGGCGGTTCCGTGAAGACGCTGTGTCACCCCGACGGCACTCCCAAGGTGACCGGAGGAACCACGTCGGCGGGAGCTACTACAGCCGTTGCCGTGTCCAGCGGAATGACCTTCGCCGATGGGACGGCGGAACCAAAGGTAACCCTGGCCCTGGCGAAGAAGCTGAAATCGAAGCTTTTGTCAGCCGGTTATGATGTGCTGATGATTCGTGAGAGCGATGATGTTCAGCTGGATAATGTGGCCCGCACGGTAATCGCCAATAATGCAGCCGACTGCCATATCGCTCTTCACTGGGATTCTACGACCAATAACAAGGGAGCTTTCTATATGAGCGTTCCCGGTACGTCGTCTTACAGGAACATGGAACCGGTGAAATCCAACTGGCAGAAGCATAACGCTCTTGGCGAGAGCCTGATCGGCGGCCTTAAGGGAGCGGGCGTGAAGATTTTTTCCGGCGGTTCCATGGAGATGGATCTGACTCAGACCTCTTATTCTACCGTGCCTTCTGTCGACATTGAACTGGGAGATAAAGCGTCCGATCATTCTGATGGAACCCTTGAGAATCTGGCCGATGGATTGCTAGCTGGAATTAACGCGTTCTTCGGACAGTAGCCGCCGCGTTTCCCGGTATCGATTCCGGCAGGCAACTGCGTCGATCGTAGCGGATTATCGCGTCGATTCGAACGGATTACTGCGTCGGCCACGGCGGACAGCGGCATCAGTTATGGCGGATCATTGCGTTGATTCAAGCAGACCCGGTTGACAAGATGAGGATTATCGGATATGATTAATAGCGTGATTCACACGGAGATGTAGCGAAGCGGCCGTAACGCGGCGCACTCGAAATGCGTTTGTCGGTTCATCCCGGCACAAGGGTTCGAATCCCTTCATCTCCGCGAAAACAGCCCCCGGACCGGATGTCTGAGGGCTGTTTGATTACGGGCTTTAGCCTGTTGAATATGTCGGAGTTTTTCGCGATCCGAAAAACGGAGACATATGAAACAGACAACCA
>CANQBN010000175.1 GCA_947588855.1 uncultured Lachnospiraceae bacterium | reverse complement strand
CGGCCATGTGTCCATTCCGATTATCCGGATTGGCCTGATGATTGGCTGCCATGTGACTGTGATCGAGGACCGGCCTAAATTTGCCGATGACGCCAGACGGGCCGGGGCGAATAAAGTGATCTGCGAAGCCTTTACGGACGGGCTCCGGCAGATAGAGGGAGACGGGGATACTTACTTTGTCATTGTCACCCGGGGACACCGTCATGATCAGGTCTGCCTGGAAAGCATTGCCCGGAAACCCCACGCATATATCGGCATGATCGGAAGCAGAAAACGGGTGGCTACGGTGAAGGAGACAGTCATTGCAGGCGGGGCGGACCCGGATGTGGTGAACGGCATTTACAGTCCTATCGGGCTGAACATCGGAGCGGATACGCCGGAGGAAATCGCTGTCTCCGTGCTGGCTGAGATCATTGAGGTAAAGAACAAGAAAAAGAGGAGCGGCGGATACTCCAAGGAACTGATGCGAGGGATTCTTGGCTCAGAGGCAGAGCCCCGGACAGAGGGAAGCAAGATCCTGGCCACCATTGTGACGCGGAAAGGCTCCGCACCCCGGCAGGTGGGAACCAAGATGCTGATTCAGCCGGATGGGTTCTGTGTCGGCTCCATCGGCGGCGGGTGCGTAGAATCGGATATTATGCAGCAGGCCCTTCACATGCTTCGGGCGGAGGAAAAAGGGCCGAAGCTGTGCCACGTGGATATGACCGGGCGGGATGCCGAGGATGAAGGAATGGTCTGCGGCGGCGTCATAGACGTGCTGCTGGAGGTCGTGTAAAAGCCGGAAAACCGGTTTGCGGCGAAGGGCGGTTAGAAGCCGGAAAGCCGGTTCGCGGCGAAGGACGGTTAGAAGCCGGAATGCCGGTTCGCGGCGAAGGACGGTTTCGGTAAAACCGGCGGGATAGAGGCAGGATGAGGTTGAGATGAGAGACGGATACGGAAGAGCCATCGATTATATGAGGATTTCCATTACGGACCGGTGCAATCTGAGATGCCGGTACTGTATGCCGGAGGACATTCCTCTGGTGCCTATGAAGGATATCCTGACCTATGAGGAAATTGAATTGATCTGCCGGGCGGCTGCCCAGGCGGGAATTCGGAAACTCAAGGTGACCGGCGGGGAACCCTTAGCCCGGCTGGGCTGTGCGGAACTGGTGGGAAGGCTGAAACGGATTCCCGGCATTGAGCAGGTGACCCTGACCACCAACGGCGTGCTGTTGGCGGAGAACCTGTCTAAGCTGGCAGAGAGCGGGCTGGATGCAGTGAATATCAGCCTGGACACCTGGAAGGAGGATGTCTATCAGGCCATTACCGGAAGGGATGAGCTGGGCCGGGTGCTGGAAGGCATCGACCGGGCGCTGGAAGCCGGGATTCCGGTGAAGTTAAACTGTGTTCCCCAGCGTGGGGTCAACGATGGCGAGTGGAGGGAATTCGCGGAGCTGACGCGGAAAAAGCCGGTGGACGTGCGCTTTATCGAGATGATGCCCATCGGATACGGCAAAGATTATGAGCCAGTCCGCAATGAGGACATTTTAAACCAGCTGAAGGAGACTTATCCAGGGCTGGAGCAGGATTCCAGCTTCCACGGAAATGGTCCGGCGGTCTATTGGCGGCTTCCCGATGGGCTGGGAAGCATCGGATTTATCAGCGCCATGCACGGGAAGTTTTGCGAGAGCTGCAACCGGATCCGGCTGACCTCCCAGGGACAGCTGAAACTCTGTCTCTGTTATGAGGACGGCGTGGATCTGCGGGCGATCCTACGAGGTACGAATTCATCCGAAGAGCGGCTGCGGGAGGCTATCGTGCAGGCGGTCGGAAGGAAGCCCCAGGCTCATCGGTTTGAAGAAAAAAATAAAGTCACCGAAATGAAAAAAATGGTGCAGATAGGAGGTTAAAAGACAATGAGAAGAAAGGGTTTGGCAGTGATAATGGCGGTGGTTCTGGCAGGAACCATGCTGGCGGGCTGCGGCAGTAAGTCAGCGGCGACGACGGCTGAGACAACGGCGGCTGCGGCGGAGGAGACAACAGCGGCTGAGACAACGGCAGCAGCGGCGGAGGAGACGACAGCGGCGGAGGAGACGGAAGCGGAGGAGGAAACCACCGCGGCAGACGCAGCTTCGGCGGAAGAAACGGAGATCCAGGTGTTTATTGCGGCCAGCCTGAATACGGTTATGACAGAGATTGCGGAGAAATACAACGAGGCACATCCGGAAGTGAAGATCACTTACAACGCGGACAGCTCCGGTACCCTGCTGACCCAGATTGAGGAAGGCTATGAGTGCGATATCTTCTTCTCTGCTGCTCAGAAGCAGATGAACCAGCTGGAGGAAGACGGCCTGGTGGTAGAGGGAACCCGTGCCAATGTTCTGAACAATCAGCTGGTGGTCGTGGCGCTGAAGGACAGCGATACCAAGGTGACCGGCCTGGAGAATCTGGGAGAGGCTGAGAGCATTGCCCTTGCAGGCGGCAGCGTTCCGGCCGGAAAATATACGAGAGACGCCCTGATTAGTCTTGGAATCCTGGAGAAAACGGATGATTCCGCCAGCATTACGACCCAGCAGATCTCCGAAGCCCTCGGCGGCGTGGAAATCAGCGAGCAGGACAATGTGAGCAAGGTGCTGACAGCTGTGGCGGAGGGTTCCTGCGAAGTAGGAACCACCTACTATTCCGATACCTACGGCTATGAGGATGATATCCAGGTTCTGGAAACCGTGAGCTATGACCTGACGGGAGACGTGATCTATCCTATTGCCCGGGTGGTCAACGAGGAAGCTGATGAGGCCCAGAACGCAGCGGCAGACGATTTCCTGGCCTATATTCTTTCCGATGAGGCCAAGGCGATTTTTGACAGCTACTATTTTGATACCGACGTATAACAAATGGATTGGTACCGACGATTAACAAAACGATGGATATCAATAGGTAACACAATGGTTGATATTAACGTACAGCAAAACGTGGAAGGGAGATAAATATGGAAGCTGTGGCGAAACTGCTGAAAAATCTGGACTGGAGTCCGCTGTTTATCTCGCTGAAGACCGGGATCGTGGCGACGTTCGTTTCCTTTTTTCTGGGCCTTTATACCGCCAGAAAGGTGGTAAAAGCCTCACCGGGGAAAAAGGCGTTTATGGACGGAATTCTGACCCTTCCCATGGTGCTTCCTCCTACGGTAGCCGGCTTCTTCCTGCTGCTTCTGTTCAGCAGGAGGAGGCCGCTTGGCATTTTTCTTTACGACCAGTTTGGGATCAAGGTGGTGCAGTCCTGGCTGGGTTGTATCATTGCGGCGACGGTAATCGCCTTTCCCCTGATGTACCGCAACGCCCGGGCGGCTTTTGAGCAGATCGACGTGAATCTGGTCTACGCCGGCCGAACTTTGGGGATGTCAGACTGGAAGATTTTCTGGACAGTGGTGGTGCCCACAGCCGGGCCGGGGATTGCCTCCGGAACGATCCTGACCTTTGCCCGGGCTCTGGGCGAGTACGGCGCCACATCCATGCTGGCGGGAAATATTCCCGGCAAAACCGGAACCATTTCTCAGAAAATCGCCATGGTCATTCAGGACGGCGATTACGGGACGGCAGGTGTGTGGGTGGCTATCGTCCTGTTGATTGCTTTCGGGGCCATTGTTCTGCTGAACCTGCTGTCAGGTAAGGCCATGAAGAATGTGAAGCGGTGGTAAATGGAAAGCCGCGGCAAATGGAGGGCCGTGGCAAGCAGAAAGCGGTGATGAATGGAAAAACGTGATAAATGGAAATCCGTGGCAAATGGAAGGCAGCGGCCTGTGGGAGTCAGGATTAAAGTAAGGAAGGAGGAGACCCGGTATGGAGATCGAGGCGAGGATTCGGAAAAACCTGGGAGATTTTAAGCTGAACGTGGAGTTTGCCAGCCAGTGCGGCCGCATTGGTATCCTGGGCGCATCCGGATGCGGGAAGAGCATGACCCTGAAAAGCATCGCCGGTATTGAGCGGCCGGATGAAGGGTTCATCCGGATCGGAGACCGGGTTTTGTTTGATTCCTCTGCCCATGTAGACATAAAGCCTCAAAAGCGAAATATCGGATATCTGTTTCAGAACTATGCGCTGTTTCCCACCATGACGGTTCGGGCGAATATCGGAGCGGGACTTAAGGGAAGCAGGAAGGAAAACAGCCTCCGGGTGCAGGAAATGATTGAAAAATTTCAGCTGTCCGGCCTGGCGGACCGGCTGCCGGGACAGTTGTCCGGAGGCCAGCAGCAGCGGGTAGCCCTGGCGCGGATTATGGCCTATGAGCCGGATGTGATCCTGCTGGACGAGCCTTTTTCTGCCCTGGATATGTTTCTTAAGGATCGGCTCCAGCGGGAGCTGATCGAGATGCTGACCGATTACCCGGGAATCGTGATCATGGTATCCCACAGTCGGGACGAACTGTACCGGTTTAGCGGCGAGATTCTGGTTATGGACAGCGGAAAGACTGTGATCCATGGACAGACAAAGGAGATTTTCGCCAGGCCGCGGTATCGGGAGGTAGCCCGGCTGACCGGCTGCAAGAATATTACGGGAATCCGCCGTCTGGACGATCACACGGCGGAGATTACCGATTGGGATGTCCGGCTTTGCACAGAGAAGATTATCCCGGAGAAGGCTGTGGCCATCGGCTACCGGGCCCATGACTTTGTGCCGGTGTGGGGAAGCCGCCGGGAGAACTGCCTGAAGTTCCGTCTGGAAGACATGGCGGAGCTTCCCTTTGAGAATAATTATTATCTCCAGTCGGAGAACAGGACTTCCGGGACAGGAGAGCGCACCATCTGTTGGTTCGTGCAGCGTGACCGGCTGCCGGAGCTGGAAGAGAGAGGAATGCCGGATTATCTGGAAATCCTGGAAGAGAAGATCATGTTTCTGGAAGACCAGGAATGATGAGAAGAATCGATTTTGGACGGTTAGAAATGGCAGAACGGAGAGAAAAAATGGGACTTACACATTTTGATGAAAACGGAAAAGCGATTATGGTAGATGTGTCTGAGAAGGCAGACACGGCCCGGACGGCGACAGCCACCGGAAAGATCACCGTGAACCGGCAGGTGTACCAGGCTATAACAGAAGGAACGGTAGAAAAAGGAGATGTCCTGGGCGTGGCGGCGACCGCGGGAATCATGGGGGCAAAGCGAACCTCCGACCTGATCCCCATGTGTCACATCCTTCCAATCACTAACTGCCGGATCCGTTTTGAGATGAAGCCGGAGGAGCTGGCGATCCAGTGCTTCTGCACCGTGAAGGTAACCGGCAAGACCGGGGTCGAGATGGAGGCACTGACTGGGGCAAGCGTAGCCCTTCTCACCATATATGATATGTGCAAGGCACTGGACAAGTTCATGCAGATTGGGGACATCTATCTTGTAAGCAAAACCGGTGGAAAAAGCGGCGATATCCATAATGAGCGGGTATAAATATTTATTGTGACAGTTCCAGGTGGCTTTTGACGACAGAGATAAAAATGCAAGAAAAGTGCTGGTTTTGCAGATGCGCAAGCTGTGTGGCCGGCGCTTTTTTGCGTGGATGGAAATGAGAATTTGCTGTATAGTTCCCGCCCTTAAAATTGTTTACACAATATAAAGCGTGTGTTATGATAGCATAGAAAGGCAGGCGTCAAGAGCGGCTATATTAAAACGATATTTTTGTTGGTAAAGAGTGGGTATGACTTTATAATACAAGCGGAGGAAATAGTTTATGCTGACGTATTCATTTTATGACATCCTTTTTTATCTGCTGTTGTACGGCTTCCTGGGCTGGATGGTTGAGGTGGGCTATTATTCGGTCCGGGACGGACATTTCGTGAACCGAGGCTTTATCAGTCTGCCGCTTAACGTGCCGTGCGGAATCTCCTTTGCCCTGCTGATTCAGGTGCTTCCGTCCCTGGGAAGAAATTTTGTGCTTCAGTTTATTGCGACGGCCATCGTCATCGCCGTAGTGCAGAGCCTGAGCGGCGAGTTCAGTCATCGGGTGAGCCGCCTGGCCCGGTGGGAGACGGAAAACGCCTTCACCGGTTCCAGAAAGAACTGGCTGGAGATGGCAATTCGCGCGGCCATCGTGCTTCTGATTTATCATGTGGTGCATCCTATTTTTCTGACAGGCGTTTCTCTGCTGCCCAGGTTGGTCCAGCACATTGTCGTCTGGGTTGGAATGACGCTTCTGATTCTGGATTTTGTCACGCTGCTCTATGCAGTGCGCCATCGAACCCTGCTGATAACGGATGAGATATCACGGATCAATACCCAGCGTATCGCCAACCGGATTACCCGGCATATCTGGGAACGTCTGGAAAAGGCCTATCCCGGCATTGAAGAGACTGGTTGGGAATGGCAGCCGGGAGAGAAAATCATTTTTGCAAAAGGGATTTGCTGGGACAAGATTACCT
>CANQBN010000174.1 GCA_947588855.1 uncultured Lachnospiraceae bacterium | reverse complement strand
AGGATTCAGGCCCTCCGGCGTCAGAGAGCTGGCGAAGGAAACGCTGACGCTGTGGTCGCTTGCGGTCTGTATAGGCGGGATTATGGATTTTTTATGCGGCCGTACGATTGTCGGATACTATCTGGCTGAACTGCTGCAGGGGAATCCGGGGAAAGGGATGCCGATATTAATCTGGCTGTTCGGGGCTTTGGGGACCTTTTTCCTTTTTCGCTATGTGTGGCTGACCATGACGGGAATCCGACGTGAGAAAGAGCATCTTCGGAGAGTGGAGCTGCTGAATGGAGATTTCAGGATCCGCGCGGTGGGATTTCTTGATACAGGCAATCGTCTTTGCGAACCTGAGAGCGGGAAACCGGTACATATTATCTCCGGCAGACTGTGGAGGAAGCTTCTGACTTCGGACAGCCTGGTTCGCCGAATCCCCTACCGCACGATCGGCAGTCCGGCGGGGATGATGGAGATCATGGAGATAGACGCGGTCCGCTATTCGGATTCCGATCCGCCGGAAATGCCGCTCAGACACCCGCTGAGGCTGAAGGGTCTGTTAAAGCCGGAAAAGGAACAGCAGCAGCCGCCCTGCCGCGGCGTCTGGGTTGGCCGCGCGCCGTTTCCTGTGTCCGAGGATGGGAGTTATGAGATTCTGCTTCATGAGGAGCAATAAATTGAAGGACAAAAAGGAGGAGTTACCATTGGTGATCAAAGTTTCCATACCAAATCGTTTTCAGTTTAAATCGATCCCCAGCTTTAAGACCATGCTGTTTCACAGAGAAGGGGAGGTTCATTATATAGGAGGCGCCGATATTCTGCCTTCCCCGCTGACCGGAGAAGAAGAAAACCGGATGATTCAAATGCTGGGCACCGAGCAGGAAAAAGAAGCTCGTTCAGCCCTTATTGAGCATAATTTGAGGCTGGTGGTGTACATAGCTAAGAAGTTCGACAATACCAGCGTAGGAGTGGAGGATTTAATCTCCATAGGGACTATCGGCCTGATCAAGGCCATCAACACATTCAATCCGACCAAGAATATCAAACTGGCGACTTACGCCTCCCGCTGTATTGAAAATGAGATCCTCATGTATCTCAGGAGGAACAACAAGACGAAGATGGAGGTGTCCATCGACGAGCCTCTGAATGTGGACTGGGACGGCAATGAGCTGCTTCTGTCGGATATTCTGGGAACAGACGAGGATGTAATCTATAAAAATCTGGAGCATGAGACGGAAAAAGACCTGCTGAATATGGCGATTGGCCGGCTGAGTCCCCGGGAAAAGAAAATCGTAGAGCTTCGATATGGACTCGATACGGCCGACGGGGAGGAGATGACCCAGAAGGAGGTGGCGGATTTGCTGGGAATTTCCCAGTCCTACATATCAAGGCTTGAAAAGAAGATTATGAAGAGGCTGAAGAAGGAAATCGTTCGTTTCGAATAAAGGTCATTGAACCGGGCGCCGGAATATGATAATATGAATGCTGAATTGTACAGCGAGGTTATTGTTATGAACCGGACGTTAGGATATCAACATACCATATGGGCCAGCTATCTGGGGTATGTGACCCAGGCTGTGGTGAACAATCTGGCGCCTCTTCTGTTTCTGACCTTTCAGAAATGGTATGGGCTGTCCCTGGACAGGATTACGCTGCTGATCACGGTTAATTTTGGAATTCAGCTTCTGGTGGATCTGCTGTCCGCCGCCTGGATTGACCGAATCGGATATAAAAAGGGCGTGGTGTGCGCCCACGTATGCGCCGCCCTGGGAATCGCCGGACTGGCGGTGCTTCCGGACGGCCTTTGGCGCGCAGGGCTTTTGGCAGGCTGTCCTTCTGATTTCGCGTATCTGGGACTGCTCCTGTCGGTGTGTCTTTACGCGGTCGGCGGCGGGCTGATCGAGGTTCTGGTCAGTCCTATTGTGGAGGCTTGTCCTACAGATGGGAAAGCGGCGGCCATGAGCCTGCTTCATTCTTTCTATTGCTGGGGACAGATGGCTGTAGTGCTTCTGTCCACCGCGTTCTTTGCCGCAGCCGGGATCGGGAGATGGAGACTCCTGTGCGTGCTGTGGGCGCTGCTTCCGGCTTTTAACACATGTTATTTCCTGAAAGTGCCTATCCGGACGCTTGAGGAAGAGCATACGGCCATGCCGATTTCCCGTTTGTTTCGGCAGAAACTGTTCTGGGTGTTTTTTGTACTGATGCTGTGCGCGGGAGCGTCGGAGCTGTCTATGAGCCAGTGGGCGTCGGCGTTTGCCGAGGCGGGCCTTTCGGTTCCCAAGGCGGTGGGAGACCTGGCCGGCCCCTGCGTATTCGCGGTACTTATGGGAACGGCCCGGGTTCTGTACGCCAGATACAGCGGCCGCGTGTCACTGAAGCATTTTATGCTGGGAAGCGGCGCGTTATGCGTGTTCAGCTATCTTCTGGCGGTGTACGCCCCGGCGCCTTCTCTGGGGCTTCTGGGCTGCGGAATCTGCGGTTTTTCCGTGGGCGTTCTCTGGCCGGGAACCTTCAGCCTGGCAGCAGAGTCTCTGCCGGGAGGAGGAACAGCCATGTTTGCTTTTCTGGCCCTGGCAGGCGACCTGGGATGTTCCATGGGACCTACCGTCGTGGGCCTGGCATCGGTGGAATCAGGGAGCCTTCAGAGCGGATTGATGATGGCTGCCCTGTTTCCGGTGCTCTTGTGCATCGGAGTGCTGGTGTGGAACCTGTTGAAACTTGAAGGACCGAAAACCGGAGCCTGAGAAGAGCGCCGCCAGGTTAAAACATAACGTAAGAGGAAGACGATATGCAAGAAGGATATTATACTTCCGGCGAGTTCGCCAGGAAAGCGAATGTCACTATCCGGACTGTCCGTTTCTATGATAAACAGGGAATCTTAAAGCCCAGCAGAGTAGGGGAGAACGGCTACCGGCTGTATACGGATGAGGATTTCGGGCGGCTGCAGCGGATTCTGTCCCTTCGGTATCTGGGATTTTCCCTGGAGGAGATCATGGCTATGCCTATGGGAGACGATGCAGATGATGTAGCTCATTCCCTGGCCATGCAGAAAAGCCTGATTCAGAAACGGATGCGTCATTTGGAGAGTATGAACCGGGCTTTGGAAGATACGCAGCGGATTGTGGAACAGTCCCGCCAGGTGGACTGGAACCGAATCCTGCAGCTGATTCACATCACAAATATGGAGCACATGATCATAGAACAGTATAAGTCCGCCGTGAACATTGACGTGCGGATCGATCTTCACCGGCGCTTTTCCCATAATCCGGTCAGCTGGTTCTCCTGGCTGGCTTCCCAGATCGATTTCATGGCGTTGAAGGATATTCTGGAAGTAGGCTGCGGCAACGGAGAATTGTGGCAGCATGTGGAACCGGAGATCATCAGAGCGAGAAACATTCATGTGACGGATATATCCGAGGGCATGGTGGAGGACGCGGCGGCCCGGCTGGCTTCGGATATGGGGCTGTGTTTCCGCACGGAGGACTGTCAGAGGCTGTCCTGCGGGGACGGCTCCTTTGACGCGGTGATCGCCAATCATGTGCTGTTCTATGTCAAGGATATTCCGCAGGCTCTCAGAGAGATACGCAGGGTTCTCCGGTCCGGCGGAGCATTCTACTGCAGCACCTACGGACGGAATCACATGAAGGAGATCACATCGCTGGTGCAGGAGTTTGATTCCCGGATATCTCTGTCGGAGGTGGCTCTCTATGAGCTGTTCGGCCTTGAAAACGGCCGGGACATGCTCCGGAAGACCTTCGGCCAGGTAGAAATGCGTCTTTATGACGACTATCTGCTGGTGGATGAGGCGGAGCCCCTTCTGGACTATATATTGTCCTGTCATGGGAATCAGGGAGAGTTTCTGAATCAGAGACGAGGAGAATTTAAAAGGTTCCTGGAACAGAAGATCCGCGAGCAGGGCGGGATCCGGATTCGCAAGCAGGCAGGAATCTTCGTCTGCAGGGTTTGAGCGGGCGGGAAAGGCGAAAAACGAAAATAAGGAAATAAAACGCAGAAATCTGAAAAAAGTCTTGACAGTGACGTAACGTAACCCTTTATAATGTGTTCAGACGGTACATTTTACCAATGGACACAAGATAAAGGGTTCCGTTCTGTGTGCAGGGACCCGGTACAGAAAAGGAGAGCGAGATCGTGAAAGGTATTATTCTTGCCGGCGGTTCCGGCACCAGACTTTATCCATTGACCATGGTGACATCCAAGCAGCTTCTTCCCATCTACGATAAGCCTATGATCTATTATCCGCTGTCGGTTTTGATGAACGCGGGAATTCGTGATATCCTGATTATCTCTACGCGGGAGGACACGCCTAGGTTTGAGCATCTGCTGGGCGATGGAAATCATTTCGGCATCCATCTGTCCTATGCGGTGCAGCCGTCGCCGGACGGCCTGGCCCAGGCGTTCATTATCGGCGCGGATTTCATCGGAGACGACCACGTGGCCATGATTCTGGGAGACAATATTTTCGCCGGCCATGGACTGAAGAAGAGGCTTAGGAAGGCGGCAGGCAAGCAGAAAGGCGCCACCGTTTTCGGCTATTATGTGGACGACCCGGAGCGGTTCGGCATCGTGGAATTTGATTCGGCAGGAAAAGCCATTTCCATCGAGGAGAAGCCCGAGAAGCCCAAATCCAACTACTGCGTGACCGGCCTGTATTTCTATGATAACAGGGTGGTGGAATATGCCAGGAATTTAAAGCCGTCGGCCCGGGGAGAGTTGGAGATCACGGACCTGAACCGGCTCTATCTGGAAAGCGGAGAACTGGAGGTGGAGCTTCTGGGACAGGGCTTTACGTGGCTGGACACGGGAACCCACGAGTCCCTGGTAGATGCCACCAATTTTGTCCGCACCATGGAGACCCATCAGCACCGGAAAATCGCCTGCCTGGAGGAAATTGCCTATCTAAACGGCTGGATTACCAGGGAACAGCTTCTGGAGGATATCGAGCCTCTGAAGAAGAACCAGTACGGACGGTATCTGCTTGACGTTCTGGCAGGGAAATATATCGATAAGTAGTGCCGGAGCCGTGTGCGGCCGGGAAACGCTGACAACAGCTTTATCGTACAATTTATACAGGCTGCCGGATGAAAGGCGGCGGAACGGAGAGGAATATGAAAGTATTAGTGACCGGCGGAGCCGGATTTATCGGAGGAAATTTTGTTCATCACATGGTAAATAAATATCCGGATGACCACATCGTGAATCTGGACCTTTTGACCTACGCAGGCAATCTGGAGACTTTAAAACCGGTGGAGGATAAGCCCAATTATAAATTTGTAAAAGGCGACATCGCCGATGAGCCCTTTATCATGGACCTGTTTGAGAAGGAGAAATTCGATATCGTTGTGAATTTCGCTGCGGAGAGCCATGTAGACCGCTCCATCACAGACCCTGGCATCTTCGTCCAGACCAATGTGATGGGTACCCGGGTGCTTCTGGACGCCTCCCGCAAATACGGAGTGAAGCGGTACCATCAGGTGTCCACCGATGAGGTCTACGGAGATCTGCCCCTGGACCGGCCGGATCTGTTCTTCACGGAGGAGACTCCCATCCACACTTCCAGCCCTTACAGCTCCTCCAAGGCCAGCGCCGATTTGTTTGTGCTGGCGTATCATAGGACCTATGGGCTGCCGGTGACCATTTCCCGCTGCTCCAACAACTACGGGCCTTATCATTTCCCGGAGAAGCTGATTCCCCTGATCATCAGCCGGGCCCTGGCGGACGAGGAACTGCCGGTCTACGGCAAGGGCGAGAACGTCCGCGACTGGCTCCATGTGTCCGATCACTGCGAAGCCATTGACCTGATTATTCATAAAGGAAGGGTGGGAGAGGTCTACAACATCGGCGGCCACAATGAGAAGAGCAACCTGGAGGTGGTGAAGACCATTCTGAAGGCCCTGGATAAGCCGGAGAGTCTGATTCGCTTTGTCACCGATCGTCCGGGACACGATCTGCGCTACGCCATCGATCCCACCAAGATCGAGACGGAGCTGGGCTGGAAGCCGAAGTACACCTTCGACACCGGCATCCGCCAGACCATCGACTGGTATTTGAACAACCGGGAGTGGTGGGAGCATATCATTTCCGGGGAGTACGCCAACTATTTTGATAAAATGTATGGAAAGAGGCTGGAAACGAAATGAAAGTTTTGGTGACAGGCGTCAAGGGCCAGCTGGGCCATGACGTGGTAAATGAACTGGAAAAGCGGAACCATACCGCCGTCGGCGTGGACATTGATGAGATGGATATTACGGACGCGGCGTCCGTGGAGCAGGTGATAAAGGAGGCCGCCCCTGACGGGGTGATCCACTGCGCGGCTTACACGGCCGTGGACGCGGCGGAGGACAATGTGGAACTGTGCCGCCGGGTCAACGCCCGGGGCACGGAGAATATTGCCCGTGTCTGCCGGGAGCTGAACTGCAAGATGATGTACATCAGCACC
>CANQBN010000173.1 GCA_947588855.1 uncultured Lachnospiraceae bacterium | reverse complement strand
CTGACCGCCGTATCCCGGCTTCTCATTATCCTGCTGATGTACTGCGGCAGGCTGGGCAGCATGTCCTTCGCCCTGGCCTTCACTCAGCAGAAGCGGGTGGTGCCGGTGCAGAATCCGGTGGAGAAAATCAATGTCGGATAAGGAGGAAAATAAATGAAATCAATACTTATCATAGGTTCCGGCAAATTCGGACGCCACCTGTGCAGAAATCTGGCCCTTCTGGGCAACCAGATCATGCTGGTGGATCAGGTGGAAGAAAATATGGAGGAGATGATTCCCTATGTGGTCAGTGCCAAGATCGGCGACTGTACCAATCCGGTGGTGCTTCAAAGCCTCGGCGTGGACAACTACGACCTGTGCTTTGTCTGTATCGGTTCCAATTTCCAGAGCAGCCTGGAGATCACCAGTCAGCTGAAAGAAATGGGTGCCCGGTACGTGGTCAGTCAGGCCAGCCGGGATATTCAGTCCAAGTTCCTTCTGAGAAACGGAGCCGACGACGTCATTTATCCGGACCGGGATATTGCCGAGAAGATGGCCATTCGCTACAGCGCCAACCACGTGTATGATTATATTGAGGTGAGCGATGAATTTTCCATCTACGAGATCGCTCCCATGAAAAAATGGATCGGGAAGAGCCTGCGGGATTCCGATATCCGCAGTCGGTACCGGGTCAGCGTTCTGGCAATCAAAAAAGGCGACAAGACGTCCCTGATGCCTATGGCGGATTATGTGATCAAAGAGGATGAACATCTGATGATCATCGGAAGAAAAGATGATATCGATCAAGTGCTGGAGCACATTAATGACTAAATTTCTCAATAAGACGTTTAGCGTTGTCTAACCGACAGGTTCTCTGCTATGATATTGCTGCTTTGAAAAGCAGAAACCGTTGACTGTACACCACAGAGGAGGATATGGATGTTAGACAAGCTGAAATGGAAAACAATCGTCACATTTGCGGGAGGGGTTCTATTCGGAACCGCCGGAGTGAGGGTCCTGGCAAGCAAGGACGCCAAAAAATTTTACACTGACTGTACGGCCGCCGTTCTCCGTGCAAAGGACTGTGTGATGACCACCACAACTGCGATCCAGGAAAATGCGGAGGACATTCTGGCGGAGGCTAAAGCGATCAATGAGGCCCGCAAAGGCGAAGAAATCTGCTCTGAACCGGAAGAGACAGAAGGAGCGGCAGAGGCCTGATATGAGATATCTGGTCAGACATGAGATTAAGGGCAGGATGCGTCTGCATGTATGTCAGAAATATATGACTGTCAGGCAGGCCGACATCCTGCTTTATTATCTGCTGTCCCTTGGGCAGGTGCGGGAGGCAAAGGTCTACGAGCGTACCGGTGACGCCGTAGTCTGCTACACCGGAAGCAGGCAGCAGATGATTGAGGATATTCGGAGATTTACCTATGAAGACGAGCGCACGCTGGCTCTGGTCCCGGAGAATACCGGGAGGGAGCTGAACCGTATCTATCAGGATAAGCTGATAACAAAGGCAGGACTGCGGGCCGCAAGCAGTCTGTTCCTTCCGGCGGGTGTCCGCGCGGTTCTTGCCGCGGTCAGATCTGCGCGATATCTCTGGAAGGGCGTCCGAAGCCTGGCAAAGGGCCGCCTGGAGGTGGAGGTTCTGGATGCTACGGCCATTACTGTATCCCTGATACGGAGAGATTTTGCCACGGCAGGCTCCATCATGTTCCTCCTTGGAATCGGAGAGATTCTGGAGGAATGGACCCACAAAAAATCCGTGGATGATCTGGCGCGGAGCATGTCCCTGAATATTGAGAAGGTGTGGCTGAAAACCGGCGATACGGAGATTCTGGTTCCCATTTCCCAGGTGAAGGAGGGAGATATCCTTCTGGTCCGTATGGGAAATATGATTCCTCTGGACGGAATCGTGGAAGAGGGGGAGGCCATGGTCAATCAGGCGTCCCTGACCGGTGAATCCATGCCGATAAAGAAGGATAAGGGCGCCTATGTCTATGCGGGAACGGTGATCGAGGAGGGGCAGCTGACCATGACCGTCCGAAAGGCGGCGGGCAATACCCGGTTTGAGAAGATTGTCACTATGATCGAGGAGTCGGAGAAGCTGAAGTCCACCTTGGAAGGAAAGGCGGAGAGCCTGGCGGACGCTCTGGTGCCCTATAGTCTGGGCGGAACCCTTCTTACCTGGCTTCTCACGAGGAACGCCACCAAGGCATTGTCCGTATTGATGGTGGATTTCTCCTGTGCCCTGAAGCTGGCTATGCCTATTGCGGTTCTGTCAGCCATGCGTGAGGCCAACACTCACCACATTACCGTCAAGGGCGGAAAATTTCTGGAGGCCATGGCCGAGGCGGATACTATTGTATTTGACAAGACGGGTACTCTGACCAAGGCGAAGCCTGTGGTTGCCCAGATTGTAACCTTTGGAGAATATTCAGAAGAGGTTATGCTGGAGGTTGCTGCCTGTCTGGAGGAACACTTCCCCCATTCCATGGCTAACGCTGTGGTCAACGAGGCAAAACGGCGCGGCCTGGAGCATGAGGAAATGCACTCCAGAGTGGAGTATATTGTGGCTCACGGAATTTCCTCCAGCGTTGAGGGGAGAAGGGTGATCATCGGAAGCTATCATTTTGTGTTTGAGGATGAGAAATGCCGGATTCCGGAGGGGGAGCAGGAGAAGTTTGACGCTCTGCCGGAGGAGCATTCCCACCTGTACATGGCGGTGGACGGATATCTGGCGGCGGTGATCTGTATTCACGATCCTCTGCGGGAGGAGGCGGCTCAGGTGATGGATGAGCTGCGAGGTCTTGGCGTCTCCAAACTGGTCATGATGACCGGAGACAGCGAACGGGCCGCCAGGGCCATCGCCAGAACCGTGGGAGTGGATCAGTATTTCTCCGAGGTTCTGCCGGAGGACAAGGCCCGTTTCATCGACGGAGAGAAAAAGCAGGGACGGAGAGTGATCATGATTGGAGACGGAATCAACGATTCGCCGGCTTTGTCCACGGCGGATGCAGGCATCGCCATCAGCGAGGGAGCGGCCATTGCCAGGGAGGTGGCGGACATTACCATTTCCGCCGACGATCTCCGGGAACTGGTAACCCTGAAGCGATTAAGCAGCCTGTTAGTGCAGAGGGTACACGGAAATTACCGGTTTGTTATCAGCTTTAATCTGGCGCTGATCCTGCTGGGGATATCCGGCGTTATCCCGCCGTCTGTGTCCGCGCTTCTGCATAACACATCGACTCTGGGAATCAGCCTGAAGAGCATGACGGACCTGATGTCGGCATGATGAGAAAGAAAAGAAGCCCGGAACTAGGGAAATGAAAAAAGGAACAGTCCCCCTCCTTTTTTATATGTGCCGGACATGAAAATGTTCACCAGCCGGAGCGTGTTCCCGGGATAATCAGTGTGAGACCGGACACCTCCGATACGGCATGCCGTACTCCTCCCAGAACTGGTGAACAAGCTTATTATACAACCTGGTAAGATAAATTGCAAGGAGGAACTAACCCCGTCTGCAGCTGTCTCGCAGATGGGACGGATCACGGTGATATCTTCTTCCGGCTCCTCTGCGGTCACTTCCGGTGATTTTCCTCTGGACAGCTTCCGGCAGACTATGGAAAAAAGAAAGTATCTGAAACGATCGGAGGAAGAAGGTAGCAATAATCGGAGGTGCCGCGGGCGGAGCTGCCTTTTTATTTCAGCCGTATTGTGAAGGATAGGGCGTTCTCTTACACTAAAGATGATAAAATGTTAACGGAATCGCTTGCGATACAGTTCCATATAAGATATGATATTATTATGAAACAGGAACGAATAAGGAATATTATCACATTATTAAGAGGAGGTTGAGTATGGGCTATACCCTGAATGTCGAACAAGTCAACACCGTGCTGGCTGCCCTCCGCAAAGATTACGCGGTCTACGCGCCCAAACGCTTTCCGAAACAGGGACGGTATTCGGATACGGACGTGATCCGTTACGCGGAGGTGGAGACGTTTGCTGACATTGTGTGGGGGGAGAAATCTGACTATCCGGTCAAGGAGGTCATTACCCCTATCCAGCAGGCGATCTTCTACTTCACCGAGGACGAGTACCGGGAAAGCAAGGGGCCAAAGAAACCGATCCTGATTCTGGCCCGTCCCTGTGACATCAACGCCCAGCATGTACAGGCGAAGATCTATGTCGGCAACGGTGGCTATACCGACCTGTATTATGAGCGGGTTCGGGAGAAGGTCCGTTTTGCCATGATGGAATGCGGCGGCGGGGACGACACCTGCTTCTGCGTGTCCATGGGCACCAATCGGACAGACGATTATTCTCTGGCCTTCCGCTTTACCCCGGGCGGGGCTCTGGCTCAGGTCACCGACGAGAGCTTCCTCCCCTATTTCGCGGAAATGCCGGAGGAGGATTACACCCCTGCCTTTGTGGAAGAGAATGAGCTGAAGGTGGAGATCCCAGACCTGGAGGATCCGACGGTACGCCAGGCGCTGAAGAACCATCCCATGTGGAAGGAATTTAACGGCAGATGCATTTCCTGCGGGGCCTGTACCGTGGCCTGCTCCACTTGTACCTGCTTTACTACCCGGGACGTGATTTACGGGGACAATCCGGAGGTCGGTGAGAGACGGAGAGTCACGGCTTCCTGCCAGATCGAGGGCTTTGACCAGATGGCCGGCCAGCGGGAGTTCCGTTCCACGGCCGGAGACCGGATGCGCTACAAGGTACTTCACAAATTCCATGATTACAAAGCCCGGTTTGGAGACAGCCATATGTGCGTGGGCTGCGGGCGCTGCACCCACCGCTGTCCGGAGCTGATTTCGATTTCCGCAACTGTCAACAAGGTTCACGCGGCCGTGGCCGAGATCAAGGCCGGCATGGGCGCGGTCTGAAGGAGGTGCCGTTTATGATGAATCCGGTTCAGCCAAAACCGTGTACCATCCTGCAGGTACATAGAGAGAGTGAGCACGAGTGGACCTTCCGTGTGGAGACGGACGTGAAGGTGGCCCACGGCCAGTTTATGCAGCTGTCCATTCCTAAGATCGGCGAATGTCCGATCTCCGTTTCGGCCCAGGGGGACGGGTGGCTGGAATTCACCATCCGCAGCGTCGGCAAGGTGACCAACGTGATTTTTGAGAAGACCGCCGGGGACGTGCTGTTTCTGCGGGGGCCCTACGGCAAAGGATGGCCCGTGGAGAAATTCCAGGGCAGGCATATGGTGGTGATCACCGGAGGCACCGGACTGGCGCCGGTTCGCTCCCTGCTGCATTATTTTGCCGGGAATCCCGAATACACAAAGAGCGTCCACCTCATTTCCGGCTTTAAGAATGAGGAGGGGATCGTTTTCGCCCCTGAGCTGGAGGCGTGGAAGGACAGCTTCCGGACAATCTACGCCCTGGACAACGACGCCAAAGAAGGCTGGCGCACCGGCATGGTGACGGTCTTCGTAAAGGAGATTCCGTGGGAATCCTTCGATGGGAATTATGAAGTGCTGGTGGTAGGTCCGCCTCCCATGATGAAATTTACCGGCCTGGAGCTTCTGAAGAACGGGGTGGATCCGGAGAAGATCTGGATGAGCTTCGAGCGGAAGATGTCCTGCGCCGTGGGCAAATGCGGCCACTGCCGGATTGATGAGACCTACGTCTGCCTGGACGGCCCGGTGTTCCCCTATACGGTCGCCAGGAATCTGACGGACTGAGAAAGGAGCAGGTGAGAGAATGAATCATGACATTAATGTAAAAAAGATGCGTCTGAACTGCTTTCGGCAGTCCAAGGTCCCCGGGGAATTCATGCTGCAGATGCGTGTGCCGGGCGGCGTGGTAGACGCGAAATACCTGTCCAGCATCGAGCATATCGCCAAGACCTGGGGGGACGGCAATTTCCATTTCGGCACCCGCCAGACCTTTGACATAACCGGGATTAAATATGAAAATATTCCCGCCGTCAACGAATATCTGGAGACCTATATCCGGGAGGTGGACGAGGATCTCTGCCAGGTGGATATGGACACCATGGCCCATGAGCCTCAGCCCTGGGATCCCAAATCCGGCTATCCGTCCATCGGCGCCCGCAACATTACCGGATGCATTGGCAACTATCACTGTATCTGCGGCAATATCAACACTTTTGTGTTGGCGCGGAAGATCGAGCCGATCATCTTCCCCAGCCACTACCATATCAAGATCAATATTTCCGGCTGTCCCAACGACTGCAACAAGGCCCACCTGTGCGATTTTGGCATTATCGGGACGGCGAAGATGACCTACCATCCGGAGCGGTGTATCGGCTGCGGCGCCTGCGCCCGTTTTTGCGAAAAGGGAGCGACCCGGGTCCTTTCTCTCAATGAGAACACAGGCAAGATCGACAAGGATCCCTGCTGCTGCGTGGGCTGCGGCGAGTGCGTGCGGGCCTGCCCCACCAGCGCCTGGACCCGGAGCGAGAAGCCCTTCTACCGGGTGATCCT
>CANQBN010000172.1 GCA_947588855.1 uncultured Lachnospiraceae bacterium | reverse complement strand
CGGAAGGAATCCGACAATCCTGCGGAAACCATATCCACCTGAAGATTATCCGCAAGCTCCGCTCTTCTGTCCTTTCCGCCCGAAGGATAATAGCGGACGTCATAGCCGCTCTCCTCCGAAAAGCGGCGCAGAAGCTCCGGAATCATTCCCTGAAAGCTTTCCGTTTCCGGATCATAGTATTCAACCGGGTAAGCGCCGGGATTTCCCGCCACATAAATAATCAATCCATCCACTTTTTCTCTCCCGTTTCAGACATTCTGTTTTCTTATGAAAAGCCTCAGCTGCCTGCCGGCGGCCCTGTCCATCGCGTTCCGGCCGAAATGTACCGTATCCGGAAAATCAGACACCGTCTCTCTTGCCTTCCAGGATTCCAGTTCTTCCTTAAGACGCAGAAGTTCATCCTCCAGTCTCTGGTTTTCCTCCTGAATCTCCGTCAGAACCGTCTCCAGCCCATCGATCCGTTTTCTCAGCAGATTTTCAGTCAGAAAAGCCTGCTTTTCACGGTCTACCATGGTCGCGAGGCTCTCCTTTTCCAGGTAGGTTATGTATTTATAAACGCTCTGCCGTTTGACTCCCCAGAATCCTGTTTCCAGTTCATTCAGCTGCATATCCATTCCTCCAGTCTTTATTGGAAATCTATCTTTTTCCGCTCAATCTGTCCCCAGCTGAGCTTGCGCTTCCGGTATCCTATCAGGGACGACATGCGCACCCACGCCAGAATAAACCTGAGGCAGGATACCTCCAGGGCGCAGAGGCCGATCGCCTTCAGAACGTCCGTGGCCAGCAGCTTCAGATCGATCGTATGGATCCTGGCAAAAAACGCTGTCAGGGACAATATGGACGAATAAACTACATAAATGCAGGTGTACAGCACGCCGTAAGGCCAGTTCAGAAACTTCAGCTGGATCGCCAGAAGAATCGTTATGACGCCGAACACTTCAATGTAGGGGGACAAAAGCTCATAAAACAGGAAATAAAAATACGATACAAAGCTTACCAGACCGTATTTCGGATTGGCCAGAATATACCTGTGATCTGTCATGCTCTGAAACAGGCCGATGTGCCAGCGCCGCCGCTGCTTGCACAGATCCCTCAGCCTTTCCGGCGCCTGAGTCCAGCATATGGCATCCGTGGCGTACCGAATCCTGTAGGGAATGTTGTTCTCCCGGCAGAAGACATGCAGCTTTACGACCAGCTCCATATCCTCTCCCATGGTTTTGGTGTTGTAGCCTCCGGCCGCGATCACCACGCTTTTCTTAAACAGGCCGAAGGCTCCGGAGATCAGAATGCTTCCGTTAAGCTTGTCAAAAAGAATACGGGCCGCCAGAAAAGACCGGTCATACTCCAGCACCTGCATGCAGGGGAGTATCTTGTTGGGCAGATTGTATTTTACCACAACTCCGTCCTTGATCACCGCCCCGTTGCAGGGACGGACCGCGCCGCCTACGGCGACCACATGGTCGTCCTCCAGAACCGGACGGGCGATTTTTTCAAGAGAATCCCTCTGCAGGACAGAATCCGCATCCATACAGACAAAATACGGGTACTGAGCCGCGTTGATCCCCATATTCAGCGCGTCTGCCTTTCCTCCGTTCTTCTTTCTTATGAGGGTGATCGGAACCTTGTAGCTGCGGGTCTCATACACGGCCTCCGCCGGCTGGCTGGGCACCTTCGCCTGAATCGGCCGGCTGATATGCTTCATGTGAAAAGCCTCTCTCACGATCTTCGATGTATCGTCAGAGGAACCGTCATCGACCACAATGATCTCGTAGAGCCTGTAATCCAGGGCCAGAAGGGAACGAACGGTGGATTCTATCGTCACTTCCTCGTTGTGGGCCGGAACAAGAATGGAGATGGGAACATAGTGATTCTCCTGCAGCTCGTTCTTCAGCAGGTTGCGCCGCTTTGCCCCGTAAAGCTCGGAGGAGCCGACCAGCACGGCAAGGAAAAGGAAACTGGCGTATCCCACCATATATAAGACGAAAAAATATCCAACAAAGTTAAAAAAGGTCTGAAAAACGTCCCTCATGCCGGTACCTCCTGAACCTTTTCCTGCTCCAGGCGCCTGGTGTCCAGACGGTACATCATGATCTCCCGGGCATACCGGTCCCTGCCGGCTACCACCTCAAGGAGACGGTTATAGTCCAGTCCGTGGGCTTCCAGACTGGCGGACGCATTGTAGCGGATATACCAGTTTGAACTGTGTATGGCCTGAAACAGAGCCTCCATCACTTTCCTTCCCTGGTACCTTCCTAAAGCGGACACGCTGACGGCGGCATATTCCCAGTTTTCCGGTTCCTTATCCACAGCAAAGGCAACCAGGGCGTCCCTGGCCGGAGGAAACACATATCTTCCGAAATAGCGGATCGCCGCCAGCCGAAGCTCCTTATCCAGGGACGCATCCATCATGATGCGGTACATCTCTTCCTTATACCCGCTGGATTTATAGCGGATATAATTGAGGATCGCCAGCTGGGTTTTGACGGAAAATTTTTCATAATCCGTCCAGAGCAGATCGATCAGGCGGTTGTGGTCGCCGGTGAAGGACAGCAGCCCGTCCGTCAGAAGCTTTTCGTGGAAGAAGCTGCCGGAACGGTCCTGAAGAAGAATAGCCGCGGCCACATTTTCCGGGGAACCGAAGGCGTAAAGCGCTTTCAGCGCGTTGACCCGGCAGTAAAAATTATCCTTCAGCATATATTCCGTCATAATCTCCTGAACCACGTCAAAGACCATGTGATCCTGAGGCTTATGTTTGGACAGGAAGTAGGCAAAATAAGCCGCCTGAACATTTTCTCTGCCCTGGTAGACCACGGTCAGATGTATGAACGCAGGATAGAACTGGTTCAGATACTCCCTGATGACCTCTTTGTTCTCCTCTTCCGTATGTTCGTTCAGAACCTTATCAAAGGCCATCAGCTGATTCACATTTGACAGGCGGCGGCCCATGTAGCGAATGTGCTCCTCATCTACATTTCCCCGTGTCCGGATATTTTCCAGCTGTTCCAGAAATCTGCGTTCCAGGTCGCCGCTGACGCGCACTATCTGCCTGTCCCGCCGGTTCAGATAAATATTGTAGACCATATTAAAGACGATCATGCTCAGACATACAGCCCCGTAGGCGTACAAAAGCAACTCGCTGCCCAACGCGCTTCACCTCGCTTTCCAGAAAATTCCGCTACTGCTCCAGAGACGCCCAGTAATCCTTCAGCATATAGTAGGACCTTTTGAGCCTCTCGTGATACGCAGGCTTCTGACCCCAGCCTTCAAGAGGAAAGGCCGCCATGGGAATCCGCGTCTTTCCGTCCGCGGCCGAACCGATTCCCGCGTACATTTCGTCAATCTGCAGATTTTCAATGCCGTAGCACTCATAATAATCGTCATGTATTTTCATTTCCGAAGGATTGCTGAAATTCAGCAGCTGCCAGGGTACGCGGATCTCCGCGTAGTCTCCGGAAAAGATAAAATCTGCCAGGGAGTCAAACTCCGCGGCATCAGGATTGGCGTTTCCGCAGCGGAGCTTTCCCGTCTCATAGGACGATTCCAGCTGTGTCTCGCCGGGAAGAGCCGGAAGCAGGTTTCCCTCGTTCAGCGCCATCCTGACCGGTTTAAACAGAGGGCTGTCCGCGGCCGGCGTGTTCTCCTCATAATAAGGATTGATCGCGTAAAACTCGTTGTGATAGGTTGACATCAGAACTTCATACCTCTCCTGCACCAGGATGCGGCTGTTGTCCCTGCCGTTGATCACCATGAGAAAATCCGCAGGCCGCTCAAAGGCGGCGCTGTAATTCTGACAGTAGGTGCTGCCCACCTTCGGATTGGTGTCAATGGGAATATATATCACATCGCCTTCCTGATCAAAGTCCTCCTTGTGGATCAGGAAATAGATAAACTTCTCGTCGTATTTCATGGACAGCTCCATTCCTTCCCGCTCCGCCACCACATCCTCAGGCTCCCACTCGGACACATCGCCGTCCACATAGCAGACGCTTTTTTCCCTGCCCGGGTCGAAGGTCAGGATGCCGAAGAACTGTCCGTTGGTCTGATAATCGCTCCAGTAGGCGTTGTTGTCCCGGTCGATGGCGTACATGGTGTTCCAGGTTCGCTTAAACCATTCGTCCTGCCAGGAGAACAGACAGCTTCCCGCGCAGCCGGAAGCCATAATATCCTGATAGCACTCGATGATCGCCTGTCCCTGCTGCTGTTCCGTCAGATGCCCCTGGTTGCGGCCTGTATTCACATCCTCACTGGCCATGCCTCTGCCGGTTGTGACGCCGTACTCAGAGATGATTACCGGTATAGTATGGTAACGGGCAAGGGCAGTCAGATACGCCAGATACGTATTAAAACGCCCTTTGGAATCATAGTAGTCGCTTTCCCGGACATAGTCCTCAATCGCGGGTGCCTTAAGCAGAGAAGCCCGGTACTCCAGAAGTGACTTCGTCAGCAGTCCGTAATGCTCGATGATCTCCTCCTCCGTGTACTGTTCCTCCTCGGCCATAATATCCAGATAATCGGGAAAGTAGGGATAGACATGGTAGGAGGCGAACATTCCGGACAGGTAGGCATCCTCATGCTTCTGTATGTGCTCCACATCCACGCAGGCGCTCTTGGAGTAGCTGTAAGTGACCAGCGGCGGGTACGCGAAAGGATCCGTGGAGGGTCCGTTGGCAAAGGCCAGAAGCCGCTGCTGCTTGTACCGGATGCTCTCGTATTCTATCATCTTGTCGCCTGCCTCGGTGAGCATCGTCTCGAAGGGCGTTGCCCCCCAGTTGTATAGAGATAGGTTCCCTCATAGCTGTTCCGGTCCTCATTCATCTGGTTCGTGTAGATAACAAGGCTGGGTTCCCACTCAACGCCCAGGATATATCCTAAAACCCACCGGGATACGTCATGACGGTAGCTTCCGTTTCCCACATTGTCCACCCCCAGGGAAAGCGGCATGTTTCCGTGAAGGATATCTACCGCAGTGCGGCAGTCCTTCTGCAGAGTCACCAAAAAATCATCGCTGAATCCGCTGTTGTGGGAATTATAAACATAGTCGTTGACCCACACGCCCTGAATCAGGTACAGAGGCTCCTCCCCGTTCTTCTCACGCTCCCTGTTGTATCTGTAAAACGCGTTGTAAAACTGGTCGTGATGAATCGTGTAGATACGGATGCAGTTGGCGCCTAACTCCTGGATCATGGAAAACCAGCGCATGTAAGTGCTCTCGTCAATCTTATAATCCACGGACCACGCGCCGGGATATCCGCTTCCCAGATCTACGCCGCGAATCTCAAAAGGAACGTAAATTCCGTCCTTTTCCATGTAAATCGTCTTGTCTTTTGTCGTGACAGACGCGGTCACCGGCAGCTCCGGATTCAGGTCGATGAAAAATCCGACCCGGTAGCGGAGCCAGAAGCCCACAAACAAAAGCAGGATAACCGTACAAGACGCAATGATAAATTTCTTCATAAATCACCGCCTCCGGCATGTCTCTGAAGGATTAATGATTGTATTCCTTGTTTCTTGAGAAGTGGGCAAGAGCCCTGACCGCGTCAATATTCCGGTCAAGCCAGCCGGCCCTTCCGCACAGCCAGGACTTAAGCTGCGCAAGTGCTTCCTCATGACTGTACAGGTTCCGCTCCACCGGAGCTAAGGGCTCAAACTCCGTGAACACGCCGGCCCACAGCTCATTGTTGCGCTCCACAGCCGGTCCCAGCCATTCTATGGTCTCATCAATGTAGCGGGTCATATACTCATCGCTGAAACATGTTTTTCTCAGCTGAAAATACCGTTGGATCACCTTCTCGGCAAACGTATCATCCTTCAGAAGCATAAAGAAAAACGGTTTCTCGTGAAGCGTAAATCCGGTCTCGTCGAAGGCGTTTTCCTGGTAGTTGTCGCAGGCGTTATTGAAATCCCACACGCACATTCTGTATTTCTGTCCGGGCTCCTTATATATGTAGGTTGAGGATCGGCCGGCGTCCACATTGCCTGTAAGCTCATTGATCAGATAATAATCCACATAATTGTCCACATCGATCCAGTTCCAGTATCCATAATCCTCCGTATCGTAATCATAGGAATACAGGCACTTCTCAAACTCCGCGAAGTCCAGTTCGATCTCCTTCGCCATCTCAGGCGTCAGCTTGTTTTTTCCGGGATAGCGGATGCTTATGTCCGCCATCATCTTGTTCTCCCTCTCCAGGAAGGAATTGATATCTCTGGTAGTCTCCAGATTCTCCTCTGAGGGCCAATCGAGCCTCAGCAGATAGCCGTTAATGTCCGTCCCCTTGTAAGTGTTCACCAGGTTCAGCCTGCTGTTTTCCCCGTTGGCGATCGTCTCTGTCATAAGGTACAGGCCTTTGTACTCACCGTTGAGGAACAGCTCACAGTACCTGACGTTTGGGGCCCATTCCATCAGTTCTCCGGAAATGTTGTACCACATGTAATTGCGCACCAGAGATTTGTCCAGATAAGGACCGTGAAGCGCCCATTCATTGTGGGCGCCCATA
>CANQBN010000171.1 GCA_947588855.1 uncultured Lachnospiraceae bacterium | reverse complement strand
CGACAATATCCAGTACCAGGTCATCCGCTCCTGGCAGAAGATGGTCTGGGACCGGAAAACGAAGATGCTCCGCGGCACAGCGGACCTGGAGCTGCTGGATAAGCTCGCCGACATGGTGAGGCTCCCGCCCAATATTGAGGCCAGGAGAACGCGGCTCCGGGCCATACAGGACGCGGTGGACCGGGAACGTGTAAACCCGTCGCCGGTGGCTTTCTTCCGACCTCCGGTGAAAGCATCGCTGTACCAGCATCAGATCCGTGGCTACGACATGTGCCTGCTTGTCTTCGGGTGGGCCACACCGACCATGCCGGCCGGCAGCAACCAGGGAGGGAAAACCGGTGGCTAAGGAAGAACAGTGGCGGCCGATCCCAGGCTTCGGCGGTTGGTATGAGTGCAGCGACCGTGGGCGCTTCCGTTCGTGGCGGCGCCGGAAAGGCCCTGAACGGCTTTCTGAGCCGAGACTTATGAAGCTCAGCCGCAACAAGAGCAACCACGTTTTCGTGATAAGTCTGAGGGATGACGCAGGTGGAAAACATCAGTATCCCGTGTCCAAACTCATGTATCGCACATGGGTTGGAGAGGTCCCAGAAGGTATGGTGGTTGTCAGGAAGGACGGCCGCTTAGAAAACAACCGTGCTGACAACTTCATGGCTGTCCCTAAGAAGCGGAGCTTCACTCCGGCTATGAGGCAAAAAATCGGTAAGCCATCAAGCAAAGGTGTCCTCAAGTTCGACCAGAGCCTTGAATTGGTCGAAGTTTACCCCAGCATCCAGAAGGCTGCCGCCGCCACTCACTATAGCCGCCGGTGGCTTAGTGCGCGGTTAAATTTCAAACAGTCTACAGGAAAGTCCGTGATCTACAAAGACGGTTTTATCTATGCGTTCGATGATGATGCGTTCATAAAAAAGACCCTGGATATAGCTCGTAAAGAGCTGGATTCAAACGGAATTCGTTACAATGCCCCGCATACTGAGAAGTATTACGAGGTCGATGACGAAATCCTGAGAGATGCGGCCTCGGAAGACGAATATGAGGAAGATTTCGAGGAAGCAGAACTGCTGCCGGATATATCCGATGCGGCCGAGCGCGAAGAACAGTGGCTCGATGTGCCCGGTTATCAGGGGTGGTATCAGGTGTCGTCTCTTGGCCGGGTGAGGAGATGGATGAGGTACATTCCAAATTCTCATCCCCAAAGATACGAAAGAATGAGCCAGCCGGTGCTTCTGAAGCTGATAAAGCCTGGGAAGTTTGGGACGCAATTCATTGTAAACCTTCGCGATCCAAAGACCTTTGAGAAACATCAGGTCTCTGTCGCTGCGCTTGTATACCAGACGTTCATCGGACCCATTGATGGAAGAATGGTGTTTCATAAATGGTCAACCTTCGATGACCGGCCGGAAAACCTGTACTTAGTAAATGGACGAAAACCAAAGGAGGAATAAACCAATGTATCCCATGAAGAAAGAAAAAGTGTTCATTGTCAGCACGAAGCCGGAAGACATGACTCCGGAAGAAAGCCAGAGGCTCCTCGACCTGGTTTATCTCCTGCGAGATTGCCATAAGGACCCCGGCCAGCTCGTTCAGAGCGCCTGCGGCCCTGACAAGCTCATCTACTTCCGGGGCATGGCCCAGATCGACAAGGCTGATGCCGTGGTCATGATGGCCGGCGTGAAGTGCGATGAGAGCATGGTCGACTATGCCAGAAAAAAGGGTAAGCAGATCTTCTCGGAGGAGGAATACCTCTGGAAGCTGCACTCCAACGAGCTCATCGAAGACAACTTCCCCCTTGAGCCTGCGGCCGAGCCGGCAAAGTCCTCTTTGTGGCAAGCGCCGGGAGACGATCTGTGATGGAAGCTCGAAAAATTGCCGGTAAATGGGATGTGGCAAGACGTTGACGGCCATATCCGTCATGGGCACGGGCTACATGATCGGCAAGCTGAAGAAGGTCCTGATCGTGGCGCCCACGTCCGTGGTGGCCGTCTGGCCCAAGGAATTCGCCGACTATGCTGATTTTCCGTACACGGTGCGGACCCTCCTGGGCGACAAGGCCCACCGCATAAAGGCCCTGGATGACTTGGAGGCGTATCCGTTTGGAGCCCTCAAGGTCGCGGTGATCAATTATGAAGCTGTCTGGAGGGAAGAAGTTTTCGACCGGCTCCGGGCCTATGACGCGGATCTCATCGTCGCAGATGAGAGCCAGCGGATCAAAAGCCATGACGCCAAACAGAGCCGGGCCATGCACCTGCTGGGAGACCAGGCCAGGTACAAGCTGATCCTCTCAGGCACACCGGTGCAGAACAATGCCATGGACATCTGGAGCCAGTACCGGTTCCTGGACCCGGCCATCTTCGGAAACAACTTCTATGCTTTCCGAAACCGCTACGCAATCATGGGAGGCTTCAACCAGCACCAGGTCATAGGCTACAAGGAACTGGACGGGCTGATCAGAAAAGAGCACAGCATCGCCTACCGTGTCTCCAAGGCTGAGGCCCTGGACCTCCCGGAGCAGTCTTTTGAGAACCGTTATGTGGCCCTCTCCCCGAAGGAGAGAAACATCTATGACCGGTTGCGGCGTGACAGCGTGGCAGAGCTGGAGGACGGAGGCAAGATCACGGCCACCACGGTGCTGACCAAGCTCCTCAGGCTCCAGCAGTTCACCGGCGGCTTTCTTGTGGAGGATGATGCGGCCAAGCCCCAGCTTGTCAGCCGGGGAAAGCTGGACGCCCTGGAAGATATCCTCCAGGACTACGTGCTCAATGAGCGGAAGAAGCTCGTGATTTTCGCCAGATTCCTGCCGGAAGTCCATGAGATCGAGGCGCTTTGCAAACGGCTCCTGGGAAAAGAAGGGCTGAGCGTCGTGACGATCTACGGGGAGATCAAGAAGGAGGACCGGGGTACGATCATCCAGCAGTTTCAGACCGACCCGGAAACGATGGTCTTTGTTGGCCAGATCGACACAGCCGGCACCGGCATCACCCTCACCGCGGCGGACACCTGCGTGTACTACTCCGTCAACTTCAACTATGCGACCTATTCCCAGTCCCTCTCCCGCATCCACCGCATTGGCCAGCACCACCCGTGTACATATATTCATCTCGTTGCTGAGAAGACGATCGACGAGACGGTGCTGGAGGCCCTTACCAAGAAAGAAGACCTGGCCAAGACCATTGTGGACAACTGGCAAAGGTTTTTCTGAAAACCCACAAAAATACAAGAAAGGAAGTTGAGCTATGGAACTGCTTGACAAGATCCGCGAATACCAGAACCTGCTTGAGCGCAAGGACGCCTTGGCTGCTCAGGTGAAAGAGAACAACGCCGCCATCGAGGCGGCGAAAGAGGACATCGCCCAGCAGATGCTGGATGATGATTGCCCCAGGATCTCCACCGGCGGGTACGTGTTCTCCCTGTCGCCGAAAACCATCTACAGCAAACGCTCCGAGGCTGAGATCATGGCCGCCGGTCTGGACTTCTTCACGACCCTCCGCGAAGAAGGGCTCGGCGATATTATCGTCGAGAGAGTGGACCCCCGGACCCTGTCCGCGACCATGAAGAACTACGTCGAAGAAAACGGGGCCCTGTCCGAAGGTCTCAGCGCCGTGATCCGCGAGTATGAGACCCTGGACATCTCTCGCCGCAAGGAATCCAGAAACGGAGGGCTGAAGAAATGACAAAGGCTTTTGAGCAGCTGGAGATGGATACAAGGACCAGCCTTGAGACCGCCATCCGCATGCTGGCTGACAATGCGATAAGCTCCGCGGCCAATGCGGTGAGATCCAGCAGCGGCGACGCTTTGACCCACTGCCGCAACCGCCATGAGGCATACGGTATCGCGGCCGAGCATGTGGCCCATATCACGAGCACCCTGAAGCGGGTCAAAGGTGACATGGACGGCCTGCTGTCCACTCTTTCTGATCCGAACCGTCCTGCGCTGGAAGCAGCATCGGACGTGTATAACAGCCTGGCCCTGCTCGCTCAGGTCACGCTGATCGGCGCCGCCAAAATGCGGCAGACGATGAACGACCTGTACGACGAAGAGAACAGCCAGACTTCGCCCCTGCCGATTGAGCAGGCCGCGGAAGGTTTTGAGAACGTAGAAGCCATCGACGGCGACAGCCTCGATGAGTAATAAAGCAATGGAGGTACAACCCATGACTGCGAAGAAAAACACCACCACCGAACTGGCGGTCGTTGACCAGTTCCAGATCGCCAACCGGTACGAAGGCATCGACCCTGAGCTCCTGGCCGAGCTCCAGGACCAGATGGAGGACCTGGACGAAGAGAGCAGCATCAACTGCCGCACGGTGAAGATCCCGTCCGGCGGCGGCTCTGCTTTCGAGGTCCAGAGCGAAGACGATGATGAGACCGAGCCGATGAAGAGGATCGAAGGGGTCATCGTCTTCACGCACCGCATGAATGCTCGCTGGGAGAACGAGTACGGCAAGGGTGATGGCAACGATGCGCCCCCGGCCTGCTCCAGCATGGACGGAAAGACCGGTGTCCTGGCGAACACCGGCGAGATCATCAACTGCGACCGCTGCCCGTACAACGTCTACGGCTCCGTGTCCGGCGGCCGCGGGAAAGCCTGCAAGAACATGCGCCGGGTCTACATCCTGATGGACGGCGACCCCAACCTGTACAGGCTCACGATCCCGCCCACGTCCATCAGGGACATCAACCGGCAGCTGGCCCTGCTGCTCAACCGGGGAATCCCGTACACGGGCATGATCGTCTCCTTCTATCTTGAGAAAGCCAAGAACGCGGCCGGCATCGCCTACAGCAAGGTGAATGTGGAGCGCAAGGGCCTTCTCCCCGCGGGGACTGCGGCTGCCGTGCAGGAGATGCGGCGCAAAATCAAGGAGCAGTACACCGGCCTGGAGATCACCGCCAGTGATTATGCTCCCGCCCCTGCTCCTGCCGCCCAGGGGCCCGCGACCCGCGGCGTGGACGTCCACATGAGCGCCGAGGATCTTGAATCCCTGGAGGGAACAGATCCCGGATTCAGCGAGGCCCTGCCTTATTAAGAGCGTGGCCCAGGGGACCGGATGAGGTCCCCTGGGCAAAGGATAACAAGATAGGAGTGACGGCGAGTGACTGCCAACGAACAAATTGATATTGACCGTGTGGTCGATTATGAGGCGGAGTACAGTGCCGTCATTGAAGATGCAATTATCAGCAACGGCCAGCTGACCGGGAAGTGCCCCTTCCACGATGACGGGAAAAGAAGCTTCTCGGCCAACCTCACGACAGGACAGTGGAAGTGCTTTGCCGAAGGTAAAGACGGCAACTATCTCGACTTTTACAAAGAACTCCACAACCTGAACACCACCGGCGACGCCTATAAAGAGATCCTGGTGAAATACGGGGTCTCCACAGAGCCAAAGGCAAAGGCCAGGAAAGAGGCCGTCCCGGAGGGTCCTGGGCCATATGACCTCAAGCAATATTCCTTCGAGAAGAAGATCCCAGAGGAGTTCCTGAAGAAATCCTGCAAGCTCAGCACGGCCAAGGATAAGGATGGTACGCCTTACCTGAAGATTCCCTATTTGAACTTCGCGGGCGAGGAAACTACCTACCGGAAACGGTTCGCGAACAAGAACTTCCGCTGGCGGTACGGGTCTTCCGGGAAAATCTGCCTATACGGCGAGTGGGAGCTGGAGCGCATACGTCAAGTCGGTTATGTGGTGCTGGTAGAGGGCGAAAGCGACACGCAGAGCCTGTGGTTCATGGGCATCCCCGCACTGGGAGTGCCGGGAGCGGATATGTTCAAACCGCACCAGGCCGGCGTCCTTCAGGATCTGCGGGTGTACATCCACAAAGAGCCAGACGCCGGCGGTGACGTCTTCCTCCAGAAAGTCTGCAACGGCTTGCGGGAAGGCGGATTTCTCGGCGAGGCTTATGTATGGAGCTGCGACCGGTTCAAACTGAAGGACCCATCAGAACTGCTCATAAAACGCGGGAAAGATGAAGCGGGAAAGCTGATCAAGCAGAGCCTGCGGTCCGCGAAAAAGGTCGACCTGGATCATGAGCAGATCCCGGAAGCCGTCAGCGGGGCTCCTATCCGGCTCCGGCAGCCAGAGCATTGGCGGATCTCTGAACACGGCATCAGCAAGATCGTAAAAGCAGAGGTTGATCCGGTGGTGATCTGCCGGACGCCCATCCTCTTGACGCGGCGGCTGAAAAATACGCAGACAGACGAAGAAAAAATCGAGGTCGCTTTCAAGCGGGACGGTCGGTGGATTCACACGACGGCTCCGCGAACCTTGGTTTTTACGAGCCGGTCTATCACGGAGCTTGCCAACCTGGGATGCACGATCACCTCAGAAAACGCAAAAGACGTGGTGCGTTATTTAGAGGCGCTGGAAGCAGAAAATTTCGATATCATCCCCGTGGCTGAGGCGACATCCACCCTCGGCTGGCAGCCGGCCAAGCGCTTCTATCCGGGCTTCTCCGGGGACTTGGTGCTGGATGTTGACCAGTCCTGCAAAAACATCGTTTCGGCGTACAGTCAGGGCGGCA
>CANQBN010000170.1 GCA_947588855.1 uncultured Lachnospiraceae bacterium | reverse complement strand
TTTGACGATCTGTATTGGCCTTGGCAGCAACCAGGGCGGACATGACGGCACTTCTCCCCTGGAGCAGGTTCAGAACCGGCTTCAGATCTTTCCGGGAGTTTCTACCGTCTGCGCAGCCGGGAATGAGGCAGGACGGCGGCACCACTACGCCGGACGGGCAGAAGGAAACTATGATGAGGCAGAACTTCACGTAGGTGAAAACGAACAGGGTTTTGATGTGGAACTATGGGCCAATCTCCCGGAAGTTTACACGGTGGGATTCATATCGCCTTCCGGAGAAGCCGTCGACCGTATTCCTCTCAGGGCAGGACAGAACACTTCCGTCCATTTCTCCGCCGAAACCAGCGTTATCACTGTTTCCTATGTGACTATAACCGGAGGGCAGAGCAGCTATCTGGCTTTCATCCGCTTTCAGACTCCCTCACCCGGAATCTGGCGGATACTGGTTTATCCCACTCTTACCATCACGGGAATCTTCCATATGTGGCTTCCCATTCACGGTTTTATTACGGAGGACACATATTTTCTGCGGGCTGACCCTTTTACTACCGTCACAACGCCCGGAACTGCCGTTTTTCCGATCACGGTCAGCACGTATAACCACTTAAACAGCAGTCTGTATATTCATTCCAGCCGGGGATATACCCGGGACGGCCGTGTCAAGCCGGATTTGGCAGCTCCGGGAGTGGACGTCTTTGGACCCGGCATCTCCGGCACACCCAATCGGTATCCCACAACCCGTATGACCGGCTCCTCAATCGCCGCGGCACATGCGGCAGGAGCCGCGGCAGACATCTATTCCTGGGGATATGTAAACGGCAATGTCCCCCGCATCAACAACAGTGTCGTAAAAGCCTACCTGACCAGAGGTGCACAAAGAAATCCAAACTACACATATCCCAGCAGAGAATGGGGGTACGGTACTTTGGATCTCTATTCATCGCTTATTTCTCTTAGAAATTAACTGCTTAAATCAATGACGCATTTCAATGCGGGGGCCGCCGTTTTTCTCCAGATATCCTCTGGTAATAACTACCGTGCCAATGCCGGGGTCTTTGGGAACTTCATACATGATATCCAACATAAACTCCTCCAGTATGGCCCGGAGAGCCCTGGCCCCGGTATCCCGCTTCAGCGCTTCCTTCGCAATCCACTCAAGAGCGTCGTCTTCAAAAATCAGCTTGACCTCATCCAGTTCCAGCAGTTTTATATACTGCTTCAAAATGGCGTTCCTGGGCTTTTTCAGAATCTCCACCAGCATGGGCTCCGTCAGCTTCCTGAGCGTCACGACGATGGGAAGACGGCCTAAAAACTCCGGGATCATGCCGAACTTTCGCAGGTCCTCATTGGTAACGTGAGTCAAAATATCCGGATCATTATCATATTTATCTTTCAGTTCAGAGCCAAAACCTATGGAAGACGCTTTATTCAGCCGTTCCTTGATGATCCTCTCCAAATCAGGGAACGCACCGCCGCATATAAACAGAATCTGATCCGTATTCACCGTAGCCATAGGAGACAGGGCGTTCTTCTGGTTCGTGCCCACAGGCACCTCCACAAGACCGCCTTCCAGGAGTTTCAGAAGCTCCTGCTGCACAGACTCGCCGCTGACATCCCTTGTGCTTACATCCTTCTTCTTGGCAATCTTGTCAATCTCGTCAATAAAAATGATACCTCTCTCGGCTCTTTCCACGTCATTGTCCGCGGCGGCCAAAAGCTTGGAAACCACGCTCTCAATATCATCGCCAATATATCCGGCCTCTGTTAACGCCGTAGCATCCGCAATAGCCAGCGGAACATCCAGAAGTCTGGCCAGGGTTTTGACCAGATAGGTTTTTCCGCTTCCGGTTGGACCTATCATCAGAATATTGGACTTCTCAATCTGAACTTCATCCGTCTCCTGACCGTTCTCCTTGGCAAAAACTCTCTTATAATGATTATAGACAGCCACGGATACTACCTTTTTCGCCTGTTCCTGCCCGATAACATACTGATCCAGCGATGCCTTGATCTTATGCGGAGCCGGTATATCTTTAATATTGAGCGCCGGCTTCTCCCGAGCGGATTTTTTCTTAATCTTCTGCCGCTGGGGAATCTCCGGCTGCGGAATATTCAACTTGGAAAAATCGCTCAAATTCAGATTCATATAAGGCATATTCTGAATCTTTGAGAAGTCCAGACCGCTGTTTAATACCGAATCAAATGATTTCTGCATGCAGTCATGACACAGACACATACCGCCCGGCATATTAATCATAGGTCCGGCCTTGCTCTCTGTCCGCCGGCAGATATAACATATCTTCTCATATGAATCAGATTGTTCTGTTTTGTTGGTATCGTTATCTTCCAATGTAATTCTCCTGTCAATCGGCACTGACCTGCTTGTCAAGAGTGACCGTAACCGTTCTTTCCACATACTGGCCGTTTTCCAGAGACTGCACTGTCATCTCCACACTTTCGCCCACTTCGTAATATTTCAGCAGATTCTGCAGATCCGCCATAGAGCGAATGGCCTGACCGTCAAATCCGGTAATCACATCTTTTTCCCGAAGGTCTGTCTTGGAAGCCGCGCCGCCGTCCAGAATCTTATAAACATACACGCCTTCCGGAATGTCAAGCTGCTGAACCATGCTGCTGTCTACTGAAACTCCCTGGATTCCCAGATAACCTTCTTTTCCTTCTTCCACCTTATCGCCGCTGCGGCGAACCATCAGGGAATTAATAACATCTTCCACCTGAGAAACAGGAATCGCATAACCCATACCTTCCACGGCCGTACTGGAATATTTGCCTTCATTGATGCCAATAACCTGGCCCTTCATATTCAGCAATGCGCCGCCGCTGTTGCCCGGATTAATCGCCGCATCGGTCTGCAGAAGCGTCCGAACCTGCGAATCCTCCGAACGGACTTCCCGGTTCAGCGCGCTGACATAACCTACGGTTACCGATTGTCCATAACCCAGGGCATTGCCAATGGCAATAACCCCTTCGCCTACCTGAAGCTCATCGGAATTGCCCAGCTCAGCCACGGAAATCTTGTTCATGGTCTCATCCGGAATAGTATCAAGAGGAACCGCCACGACAGCCAGATCTTTCTGGGAGTCGGTACCCTTCACAGTACCGTTCAGAGACGTACCGTCAATAAACACCACCGACAGTTCCGTCGCATTCTCAACCACATGATTATTGCTGACGATCAACAGCTCCGTATCGTTCTGACCCACAATGATACCGGAGCCGCTGCTGGGCACCTCATAGGTCTGTGAACCAAACCAGGGGTTTCTGCTCTCATAAAGCATGGTATTATTGATAGCCACCACAGAAGGCATGGCTTCTTCAACGATATCCGAAACGTCCATCCTCTGGCTGCTGGTAACATCCAGAGTCAGATCCTTCTTGATCTTGGCAATATCCTCATCAGAGAGGGTAAGCCGCTCTGTGGACTGAACGACTGCCGGACTGTCCTTCTTAACAGAATCCGCCAGAATATTGATGCCTACCATAGTGCCGCCGGAAATAACGCCAAACAGGAGCGCCGCCGCCGCGATGCCGGCCGCCTTCTTGAAAAGGGAAGGTTTTTTCTTATCCTTCTTCGTGTCCTGGTTCTGCTGATAGGTCTGGCCGGCGTAAGGATTCTGACCATTCCACTGCTGGCCGTAATTCTGATATCCATAAGGCGCCTGCTGAGAAGGCTGCTGTCCCTGCTGCCGGTAATCCTGTCCCTGCTGGCTCTGCTGCTGGTATCCCTGGTACTGCGGGCCCTGGGACTGGCTGTCCCTCGGCTCCGAACCGTTCATGACAAAATTAACTTCCTCGCTGTCCTTTCTCTCTTCCGGTTCCTGTCCATCGTTTACATTCATATTTTCGTCATACATAATCTATAATCTCCTTTCAAATGAAGTTTAATTTCTTTTGATGGTCTTACTATATCAGCGCTTTGTGACCAATTTGTGAAAGAACGATTATAAATCTGTGAAATAGAAGCACCAATCAATATCCTGGTCCCGCCGCTGCGTCTCCGGCTTCCGTCATTCCGGGACCGGTTATAATGCCGCTGCTGTCAGAAGAAACTCCAGGACCGACAACCGCATCGTTTGAACCGGCAGGATTGGGGCTGCCGGAACCTCCCGGCGTAATATTCCCTCCGGGCGCCGTGCCGCTTCCTCCCGGCGAGGGACTGCCGCCGACAGAATTCGGTCCGCCCGGACTTGTACTCCCATCTCCACCCGGGCTCACGCTTCCCGGAGCCGCGGCATTCGTTTCCCAACCGCCCGGCGCTGCGGCATTCGTGCTCCCCGGTCCGCTGTTTTCATCTGTATACCCGCTGTCGCCTGGCCCGCCGGGCTGCTGCGCCGCCCCCGTATCGCCGGGCCATCTGGGCGCATTGGTCGCGGAAGGTCTGCCTGTTCCGCTGGGCTGAGTGGGATTCCTGGTCCCGTCGGAATTTTCATATCCCGGATACGGCACAGGAGACGTCTCGTACGGACTTGTCTGACCAGGGCGGACGTACGGATCATCCGGCTCCGGAGGATCGATCAGATTACCGTCTTCGTCCGTCTCATAGATTCCAGGATATACAGGAATCGTCCGGTCTGAGGACCGGGTCGTCTCATCCTCGTCATCATCATCTTCATCGGTCCATTCCCTGGTCGATGAAGACGACTGACTGCCGGAAGAACTTCCGGAGGAACTGCTGCCGGATGATTTATTCGCGTACAGTCCGGTATCTGATACGATCTTCTGGCTGATCTGCTGAACCGTGCTTGTCGGTGAATATGACTCATCTCCAAACAAGAACTGATGAAGCTGGCTCACATTAGACTCCAGACTTCTGGGAATAACGCAGGCGCCCTTCTGCGGTCCCATATTGGCATCGCTCTTTTCAAAGGGGAATCCCGCCGTCTCACCCAGATTATATTTGGAAATACTTAACGCCATATTGGTCAGGTCCACAAAGTCCAGATTGGTCATAACCTGCGGCAGACACACTACCAAAATGTTGTTCAGCACCGAGTAATTGGACTGCTTTGCCTTATTAAACGCCAGCTCTATGATCTTTCTCTGCCTCTCGGTACGCTTATAATCGTTATCCATAAGGCGCAGGCGGGCGTAGGAAACCGCCTGAATACCGTCCAGATGATTCATGCCGGCGCTCTTGAGCTGATAGGAACCCACTCCAGTCTCCTTCACGGTCTCCGTGATAAAGCTGTTGATGAATTTAAATTCTGATTTTGTGATATCTACATCTACGCCGCCCAGAATATTGATTCCGTCAGCCACGGCTTTCCAGTTGAAAATGATATAATCCGTAATGTTCAGATCAAGATTCTCATTGAGCATCTTAAGCGCCATCTCCGGCCCGCCTACGGAATAAGCATAATTAAATTTACGGTATTCGCCTTTATCGGTAACCTTCAGGTACGTATCGCGGTATAAGGAAACCAGTTTAATATCTCCCGTATCCTGGTTAATGCAGGCAATGATATTCACGTCGGAAGAATTGCCTCTGGCGCCGGAAGTTCCCTTTCCTACGTCAATACCAAAAATGGCTATCATCCAGTATCCCTGCATCTTATGGATATCCTCCACCGCAAGGTTAGGATTGGTAACATTCTCTTCTTTAACGCTGGGCTTCGGCATCAAATTCCACAGACGGCTCACGTAGGCATAAGAAAAAATACAGGCCAGCACAATACATTCCGCCACGATCATCGCAATGATCCTGCGTTTCTTCTTTCTTCTGTTCGCGTCCTCCAGCTTAAGCTGCGCGTAACGGCTGCTCTGGGAAGCAGTGGTGCCCCTTGACGCGTTGCGGGAATAACCGCCCGATTGAGCGGCTCCCGTCCTTCTCCCCCTGCTTGACCGCGGCCGTACCGTCAGGTCCGAATCACCCCGCGTCCGAGGACTTCTGCTGTCCTCAGGCTGTTCAAATTCATCATCATATTCAAAGCTCATACTTCTGTCCTCGTCTCTGTCTGACACGCTAATAAGCGTTTTTATTGATAAATCCCTTAAAAAATGTCAGGAATATAATTTTGAAATCCAGTCCCAGCGTCCAATTCTCGATATAATATAAATCATGCTCGATACGCTTCGTAATGGAAGTATCTCCGCGGTATCCGTTAATCTGCGCCCAGCCGGTCATTCCCGGCCGCACCTGATGTTTAATCATATACCTGGGGATCTCCTCTTTAAACCGCTCCACGAAGAGAGGGCGCTCCGGTCTGGGACCCACAAGGCTCATATCTCCCCGCAGCACATTAAAAAACTGAGGCAGTTCATCAAAACTGCATTTTCTTATAAAATGACCGAAAGGAGTAACCCGGGGATCCTGAGGAGTCGTCCACTTATCCCTTTCATCATCCGGCTGCTGAACCGTCATAGAACGAAACTTGTACATCTGAAAAGGTCTGTTATGAAGACCCACTCTCTCCTGCTTAAAAATCAGCGGTCCCGGCGACGTAATCTTAATAATAACCGCCGTAACCAGCATCACCGGCGAAAACACGACAATCCCAACCAGAGAACCCACAATGTCCACCATACGCTTAATCATTCTGTTAAACGCAGAGTTCAG
>CANQBN010000169.1 GCA_947588855.1 uncultured Lachnospiraceae bacterium | reverse complement strand
GTTGATCTTTCCAAATCTCTAGTATACAGGTAAATCCACGTTGTTACAAATGTGAGGTCACTTCATATTATCTAAATCACCCTTACTCTTGTATCTGGAGCAAGCAGTTTGAATATCTCGCTCACATTGATTTTCGCAGGACTATTGACGAAGCTGCTGTCACGGAAAACGGCGCGGAGAGACTTACATTTCGCGATTTTCTTGATGACACTTTCCGGTATATTTTCATCAAAACAAGCAATAAGGTCTCCGTTATTGTAAGTATGAACCGTATATCCATCGATTTTTTCGGACTTATACAACATGGAAAGAGGCAGCCCCCAATCCAAAAGACAGCCGAATAACAGGTCAAGGTCGGTGCGGTCCTCCTTGATGTTGGATTCAAGACCAGCGAGCATTCCCTGTTCATAGTCATTTGGCACATAGTAGACATCTTTCATATTGGTGTCGTCCAGCTTGAAGACACGAAAACCGACATCGAGATCCTGTGTCGTAAGTGGGTTTTCGGCCTTGATTTTCTCTCCTGCACGACGGATGCGCTCTTTGCCAATCTCACAGACATTTTTGTAACCGGCTTTATAGGCTTTGGAATTTTTGTCACAGGGTTCAGGTAACTGCACCATGATAAATTTGCGGTGTCCGTTGTCTTCAGCGTTTAGCTGCATAACCGCGTGAGCGGTGGTAGCAGAACCGGAGAAAAAATCGAGAATGATATCGTTTTGAGAGCATCCAGCCAGTTTTGCAAGTTCTATTATCAGTTTCTTACTCTTTGGATTATCAAAAGACAAATCAATTTCTTTTCCAATCTGCGAGACTTCTATATCTGTCCAATTGCTTGTTCTCAACATAGTACCAGATGGAGCAATCCAATGCTGTACGCCTCCATTTTTCCCGACACCATTGGGGATTCTTCGAATAAAATCAGTTATTCCAGTCTGTCTCGAATATTCCTCTAATGAAATTTTATCTTTGAATTCGTCTTCATATTTTTTATAATTTGCAACTGCAATATCAGCCTTTTCTTTAGAATTTCGCCATTGTCCAGTTGCTGGAGTAAAACCCAGAATATCATATCTCATCGTTGGTCTGTCAGCATTACTCCAGAATACATCCCATCTTCCTTTTTCTTCAATATTTTCTTTGCTTTGCCGAAGTGCTTTCATTAAAAATGTCGAATTTTTTGAATAAACAAGAACGTATTCAAACCCTACATTCATTGAATAAAGACCATTATCAGCAAATTGAGAATTTAAGCTTTTTATTCTTCTTCTAACTAAAATCGTATTTCTAAAATTATTCTTTCCAAAAACCTCATCACAGATATTCCTTAAAGCGCATAATTCCCCATCATCAATGGAAATAAAAATAACTCCGTCATCTGTCAACAAATCTCTTGCCAACATCAGTCGGGAGTAGATCATACTGCACCAATCAGAATGAAAACATCCATTGCTGTCAGTGTTCTTAAACAAGCGATCGCCCTTTTCATTAAAATGTTCAATCCCCTTTTCATATTTATCAGTATCCATATGAAAACTGTCACGGTAGATAAAATCATTTCCTGTGTTATATGGCGGATCGATATAAATCATCTTTACCTTGCGGAAATAACTCTTCCGCAAAAGTTTGAGTACATCGAGGTTGTCACCTTCTATGTACAGGTTTTCAGTAGTGTCCCAATTTTTGCTCTCTTCGGGACGTGGACGCAGGGTCTTGCGGATAGGCTTATTGGCCTCTACAATAGCTGCCTTTTTACCCACCCATGTAAACTCATATGCCTCGGCGCCGTCAATCACATCGGAGGAGAGCATTTGCTTCAGCAATTTAAAATTAATCGCTCGTTTCAGTTTTCCATTCTCGTCTGCCGCTTCGGTGACGCAGTTTGGAAACAACTCAGCAAATTTATCAATATTTTGAGCGGTTATATCAACCGATTCCATATGCAGTCTATCCATTGGCAATCTCCTTCTTTCTATAAGCTCCATTGCGCATGCTTCTCGGCTGTTTACAATTCTTACAGACATTATACCGTAGATTCTCAGCAAATTCAATGTAAGCATAGAATTTCTCTGCATTCTGCCGACTGCGAATCATTATTTCCACAAACAATAAAGTCCTAGTTATGATAATTTTATCACATATTTAATGCCTCTTCCCACGTCCTCCTGCTGCCGTCTACATCCCACAGGTCCTCCCAGCCTTTCGCGCCTTTCCAGAGGAAAACCTGCCCTTTCACCAGGCGGCAGTTTCGGTCATCTGCCTCAATGGCCGCCATCTCAGCATCTGTCAGCGGATCATTGATCACACAGGTCAGATTAGACATATACTGCGCTTTCTTTACGGAAAATGGAATCGGCACCTGGCCGCGTTGTACCGCCCATTTCAGGCAGATCAGCGCCGGATGGACACCGTGGGCTTTCGAAGCTGTCGCCACAGACGGCAGCTCGCCATCAGCCACATCTTCAGCCGTCCGATCCCGCTCTGGTCTGGACGGAGAACCCAACGGACAGTAACCGATTGGAAGTATTTCATGCGCGCATGCGTAATCAAAAAGTTCTTTCTGCTGAAATGCAGGATGCAGCTCCATTTCCAGCGCTGCCGGACGAATCCGGCACAGCGGCAGCACTGCTTCCAGCTTTGCGATCGTCATGTTACTCATTCCGATATAGCGCACAAGGCCCCTATCTACCAGAGTCTCGCATTGCCTCCAGGTACGCATAAATTCCTCTACAGAAAATGGCCGTGAATCCGGATTCCGGGCATCGCCATCACATCCGGGTGCGTGGTAATTCGGGAAAGGCCAGTGCACAAAATACAGGTCCATCTGTTTCAGTCCCAAATCCCGCAGGCTTTTCCGGCAAGAAGCAAGCACATCGCCCTCGCCGTGCATATCATTCCAGACCTTGGAGGTAATAAAAAGTTCCTCACGGCGGACAATGCCTTCCGTCATCGCTTTCTGAAGCACTTCACCGATCCGATCCTCGTTCTGGTAGACGGCAGCACAATCAATCAGCCGGTAGCCAAAACGAATCGCGCCGTACACTGCTTCTGCAATCTGCTCCGGACCGTATTTGTCAGATCCGAAGGTGCCCAGACCTATGCAGGGAATCTCTTCTCCGGAATATAGTCTTCTGGTTGGAATTTTCTTTGTATCAATTCTGTCTGTCATCGTCTTTCTCCTTTCATCCCTTTCCCCATACCTCATACCCTTGTCTCCGCGCCAAATCACATACCGGCGCCGTCCTTGATCTCCGTCTTCATGTCATTTCGATAGCTGCCTTTGTACTGCTGCGTTTATTCCGTATCGTTCAAGAGGCCGCCGAACTGAGTGTTCCGTACGGCGGCCTCTTTCCAATTTTCATTCCCGATTATCCTACTGCAGCAGCGCCCCCATAGGCGATCTGGGATCTTCGCTGAACTTATACCAGACTCCATCTATCAGATGGCGGCCAGTATACATATATCCACAGCTGCCGTCATTAAGCGGATGAAGGTAGTACCATTTCCCATCATATTCCAACCACCCGGTATGCAGATAACTGTCAGGATCAAAATAATACCAACTGTCCGTGCCGTTCCAGTCCAGATATGCCCAGCAGCCGGCAAGATATGCTCCATTCTCGCTGCAGTACCTCCAGCCTCTGGGTTCTCTCAGCCAGGTCCCATTTATTTTCGGGATTCCGGCCCAGTCTTCTTCCTGACCTGAAGCCCGCGCCTGGGACAATGCCGTTCCGTCAACCAGAAATGCCAGGCGGTAATATCCATCTCTCGTAGTTGCTGTCCCGGAACCGGAATAGTTATTCACGTACACGGGAATGCCATCCTCAGACTCCAGAAGATACAATGTATGAGGACCTTTTGTCAGAGTTACATGCAGCGCGCCGTCCTCATCAACAACATATTCCTCCACATTTCCGTCATCAACTTTCAGATGAACCATCTGACCCGCCAGTGAAATGTCTGCGTTTTTGCTGTTCTTCACGGGAACGGATACCTGGTAGGCAGAAGGCGATTTATCATTAACAATTCTGATTCGGCCGGCAGTAACAGGAATCGACAGCGGAGTCGTTCCTCCGGCGGTCATCTCCAGAATATATTCCTCCACAATCTGATCCTCACCGCCTAACTCACCCAGCTTTCGGCCATCTTTAAAACCTTCAAACGTCGTCACATAATTATTGGTAGCTGCTATAAGTTTTGTACTCTCGTCGTTTCTTCTCAGAACTGTGCCATTATCCAGTACCACCGATGTGACCTTAGAGCCGCTGGCTCCCGCCGGATCATATGCATAGGAGAAACCTGACACCTGCAGAAAGCTTCCGCTGACCCGGTTTCTTATCAGCATACCGGATGCGTCCTGACCTGTCATGGTAAGGCCTTCTTCCAGCGCCGTATAAAGTTGATTCGGTGTGACTTCTATCACGTCCACTGTATTTCCGTGATTAAAGGCATCCAGCACATCGCCTCTGGTCACTTCTCCCACAGGAAGCGTTGCCGAAATGCCGCCTCCGTTTTCCACCGCTATTACAGGCTGATTTAAATTATGCAGCGCCGCAAATACTCTGGCATCGGACAGAAACGCGTCCGTAACGAAATCGCCATAGCTGGTTTCCGCGATACGCGGTTCCGCATAGTCGTAGTAAACATAACCGCCCCAAAGAGGTGTGGCAGCCGTGCAAAGCACCTGGTCAAGCTCCTTCTTCTGCTCCGCTTCAATACTCTTTAATGCTGTCTCTACTTTATGCGCCGCCAATGTGCCGGCGGCATTCAGCGGATACGCCATGGCTTCTGCATAATCCATCAGGTTACCGGCAGCTGTCACATGGCCATTCTGTTCAAATGTTAAGGTAACAACACCCAGGTTCACAAAACCGGTACCGGTCTGAATCACAGGAATAGATACTCCGCCCGCTGTATAAAACATATTCTCCAGCGTATGGCTGTGACCGTCGATAACCGCGTTCACTTCCGCTCTTTCAGCATCGCTTAGGGCCGCCAGAAGCTGTCCGCTGGTGCAAGGCACGGCCGAACTATTATCACCCATATGACATACAAGGACTATGGCGTCTGTCTGATCCCTCAACAGCGCAATCTGTTCTTTCGCCGCAGCCACTTCACTGCCAAATGAAACTCCCGCCAGCTGAGACGGATTGGTCGATGAGGCCGTGGCCGTCGTAGTCAGTCCGATAAATCCAATCCTGCGGCCCGCTGATTCAATGATCGCATGCGGTGTCAGCATGGATTCTCCGTCTCTTAAAACATTTGCTCCCAAAATCGGGAATTCCGCCAGCGCAGCATTACTCAGCAGTCGGTCGGCACCGTAATCAAACTCATGATTTCCGGCCGCCATCACATCATAACCCGCGGCATTCATCAGCTGAATCACATCGGCTCCCTGAGTAACCGTCGCAAATGACGCTCCCTGTGTCGCATCGCCCGCATCCACCAGAATAGAATTCTCCGTGGAAGCCGCAATTCCGGCTGTCCGCGCAAGACCGATGGCGGAATTACTCCCAACTGCCGCGCCGTGAATATCGTTAGTAGCATAGATTGTTACCGTCGCGCCCGGCAAAGCGGAGTTCTCATCCGCATATACCGCCATGCTCAGCCCTGCTGTCAGCAATACCGCGCTCAAAAGCACTGGCAATAGTTTCCGTTTTCTGCTGTACCCTTTAATGCTCATAAGTAAACCCTCCTTATATTTTCACCTGCTCTCCACAATGCTGTCCGTTTATCATTTATAAATTATAATAGCACAGAGTGCTGAAACAGTAAATAAAAAACAAATCGGTCCAAAAAATATTGGGAAAAAAATAACAGGATTTTATTGCTTTTATTGATTTATACTGTATAATAGAATAAAAGTGGTAATTTGCTTTTTATAGTTTTATACCCAATAACCATATACTATAAAGGAAAGAGGTAAAGTGTAAGATGGCAAAGATCGATTTAACCAAGTACGGAATCACTGGAACCACAGAGATCGTGTACAACCCCTCCTACGAGGAGCTGTTCGAGGCGGAGATGGATCCGACTCTGGAAGGCTATGACAAAGGACAGCTGAGCGAACTGGGCGCTGTAAATGTTATGACCGGCGTTTATACAGGACGTTCCCCCAAAGACAAATTCATCGTCATGGACGAGAATTCCAAGGACACTGTATGGTGGACCACCGATGCATACAAGAACGACAACCATCCGGCTTCCGAAGAGACCTGGAAGGCAGTTAAGGAGCTGGCTGTTAAGGAACTGTCCAATAAGAAGCTCTATGTAGTTGATGCTTTCTGTGGCGCCAACAAGGACACCCGCATGGCAATCCGTTTCATTGTGGAAGTAGCATGGCAGGCCCATTTCGTAAAGAACATGTTCATCCAGGCTTCCGAGGAAGAGCTGGAGAATTTCGAGCCCAACTTTGTTATCTACAACGCTTCCAAGGCGAAAGTGGAGAATTACAAGGAATTGGGCCTTAACTCTGAGACCGCAGTGGTATTCAACATCACCAGCCGCGAGCAGGTTATCCTGAACACATGGTACGGCGGCGAGATGAAGAAGGGTATGTTCTCCATGATGAACTACTATCTGCCGCTGCAGGGCATCGCTTCCAT
>CANQBN010000168.1 GCA_947588855.1 uncultured Lachnospiraceae bacterium | reverse complement strand
CGTCCAGATACTCCTTGGCGGCGGCAATGGGAGTGGTAGAAGAATCCTGGCCGATATCGTACAGCAGTCCGATCTTATCTGCATCCGGATCGGCCGCGAAGATCAGATTCATGACAGCGGTCGTATCCAGGTAATCCGAAGTGCCGGTAATATTGCTTCCAGGAGCTTCCAGAGACTCCACCAGACCTACGCTCAGCGGGTCGGACACTGCAGCAAATACCACAGGAATCTGATTGTCTTCCGTGGCAGTCTGCATGGCCATGGCCACAGGAGTAGCCACGCCTACCATCAGGTCCACATCATCAGCGATAAAGTTGGCGATAATCTGAGACATCACATTGGCGTCCGCATTGCAGTTGTCATAGGAGACCTCAAAGGTCACGCCCTTTTCCTGACCAAGCGCTTCCAGCTGCTTCTGGATATTGTCAACGATCTGGTTCAGGGAAGCATCATCCACGTAGTTGCAGATACCAACCTTATAGGTTGCTCCGGCTGCAGCCTCATCATCGGCCGCTGCCTCTGTCTCAGCAGAAGTCTCTTCTGCAGCGTTCTCCGCTGCAGCTTCCGTGGTCTCTGCCTCTGTAGTCTCTGCAGCCGCGGTCTCGCCGCCGCTCTTTCCGCCGCAGGCCGCCAGGCTCATGGTCATGGCCGCTGCAAGAATCATTGCCAGCATTTTCTTTGTCTTTTTCATAATCTTTTTTTCCTTTCTTTTTCTATTTCAGTTGTGTCCCTCTCAGCAGTCCGGGGATACCCGCCTCTGACCGGGACGCGGAAAACTGCGCTGAGCAGTCATTGTATGTCGTCAGAAATCCGCAGAATATTTCTGCAAATACAAAAGAGCGTCGCTGGCACTCTTTTTGCATACTGACATAACAAAAAGTCCTGTCTCAGCAAAATCTGCTGGGACAGGACATCATCAATCATATCCTGCGGTGCCACCCGGCTTGGCACATAGTGCCCACTCTACGCATACATTCATATGCAGACCTTTTTTACAGAGAGTCATGCTCTGTCTCCCATACTCCAGCGCTCTGTCTGTTCCGGTTCCGCCTCTGCAGCCGGGCTGTCTGCCCTCCTGCCCTTCATTCCGCCTGCCGTTCCGGATTCAGCGCTGTTTCCGTTCGCCCTCAGAAGTCCATTCAGTCCTGTGTTCTCCGCCGCAATCCCACCACCTGCGGCTCTCTGTGTGAGAAGAGACAGAACTTACTTACTCTTCCTCAACGGTTTAATGTATTATAGCGCGGAAGAAAACTGCTGTCAAGCATTTTTGAATACAATCTGCTCCGCAATCGCGTCCGCTTTCTCCTGCCCGCAGCAGGCGGCGATAATGGCCAGTCCGAAGGGAATGGAACAGCCCATGCCTCTGCCGGTGATCACATTATCGGAAGCAACTGCCGGCTCGCGAACCAGTTCCGCATCTTTCAGATGGGACTCAAAGCTGGGATAACAGCAGGCACGGCGCCCCTTCAGAATCCCCATATGAGCCAGGATACTGGGAGCCGCGCAGATGGCCGCCACATATTTGCCTGCCTGATAAAAGGCGTTAAGCTGTTCCAGCAGCGGTCCGCATTTCTCCAGATTGGCCGTCCCGGCTTTTCCGCCCGGCAAAATCAGCATGTCCATCGAATCAAAATCCACTTCCGACAACAGCATGTCTGCTGTCACCAAAATCCCATGAGAACCTTTCACAATAACAGATTCCCCAATGGATACCATAGTGATATCCAGATCTGCCCGGCGACAAAGATCCACCACGGTCAGACCCTCAATCTCTTCAAATCCATCTGCCAGGAAAATCGCCAACTGATTCATTCTCTTCACTCCTTCTTTCTACAGTCTTTTTTTCTTCAATCTTTATATTTATATCCGAAATATTCTGTCATCCATCACGCGGATTTATTATGCGACAGCCGAATCGTTCCAGCCGGACAGCCGGCCGGACAGTCGGTCGAACAGCCTCTCTACTTCACCGTTGCGATATCGATCAGAGTCAGCTCCCTGGCCCGGTTCTCCAGGCTGGTAGCCAGGGCTGCCGCCGTATCCAGGGCTGTCAGCACATTGACGCCGGTTTCAATGGCGTTTCTGCGGATGATAAAGCCGTCCCGGCTGTGATCCGCTCCCTGGGGAGGCGTATCGATGACCAGATCGATCTTGTGTCCCAGAATCAGATCCAGAAGGTTCGGGGATTCCTGCTCAATCTTGTTGACCGCCACCGCCTTGACGCCGCCTTCATTCAGCACCCGGGCCGTACCTCTGGTAGAAAATATCCTGTAGCCTACGGCCTGAAATCTTCTGGCAATGTCCACAATATCCTTCTTATCCTCATCCCGGACAGTGATGATCATATTCTTGTGCTTGGGCAGCTTGATTCCCGCGCCCTCGAATGCCTTATACAATGCCTCGTTGAAGGTTTTGGCGATTCCCAAGCACTCGCCGGTGGATTTCATCTCCGGCCCCAGGCTGATGTCCGCACCGCGAATCTTCTCAAAGGAGAATACAGGCATCTTAATTGCAATATATTCCGATTTCTTCTGAAGTCCCGGTTTGTAACCTAATTCCCGTAAACTATGTCCGCAGATAACCTGGGTTGCCAGGGGTACAATAGGAATTCCCGTCACCTTGCTGATGTAAGGCACCGTTCTGGAGGAACGGGGATTCACCTCGATGATATACACATCCTCCCCTGCCACGATAAACTGAATGTTGATCATTCCTTTTACGTGAAGGGCCCGCGCCAGTTTCTCCGTATAGTCAACCAGAATGGCTTCCACCTTAGGCGTAATGCTGGGCGCCGGATAGACGGAAATACTGTCGCCGGAATGAATGCCGGTCCGCTCAATATGTTCCATGATTCCGGGAATCAGTATATCGGTTCCGTCGCAGACTGCGTCTACCTCAATCTCCTTGCCTACAATATATTTGTCCACCAGAATGGGATGATCCTGGGCAATCTGATTGATGATCCCGATAAATTCATCAATATCGTGATCGCTTACGCAGATCTGCATTCCCTGGCCTCCCAGAACGTAGGAGGGACGCACCAGAACCGGATATCCCAGCTCATTGGCCGCCTTCTTGGCTTCCTCTGCGGTAAATACCGTGTGGCCTGCCGGCCTGGGTATCTGGCATTTCTCCAGAATCCGGTCGAACAGCTCCCTGTCCTCTGCGGCATCCACATCCTCTGCGGCGGTTCCCAGAATGGGCACACCCATTTTCATGAGGGATTCCGTCAGCTTAATGGCGGTCTGTCCGCCGAACTGGACTACCGCCCCGTCCGGCTTCTCAATATCTACGATGGATTCCACATCTTCCGGAGTCAGAGGCTCAAAATACAGCTTGTCCGCAATATCAAAATCGGTGCTGACTGTCTCCGGGTTATTATTGATAATGATCGTCTCATAGCCTTCCTTGGAAAATGCCCAAGTGCTGTGGACAGAGCAGAAATCGAACTCGATGCCCTGACCAATACGGATCGGGCCGGAACCCAGCACAAGGACCTTCTTCCGGTCGTGAGTCTCCTCCACCTCGTTAAAACTGCCGAAGCAGGAATAATAGTATGGCGTCTCCGCCGCAAATTCCGCCGCGCAGGTGTCCACCATTTTATAGGCGGCCCGGATGCCGTTTGCATGGCGCATGGCCTTAATCTCCGTTTCCGGAATACCCGTCAGCCGTGCAATCACATTGTCCGGAAACTCAATCCGCTTGGCCTCCTTTAAAAGCTCCGCCGTCAGAGGCCCTTTCTCCAGGGCATCCTCCATCTCCACCAGAATGGCCAGCTTGTCAATAAACCATTTATCTATCATGGTCACCCGATGAATCTCATCATAGGAAATCCCGCGGCGCAAAGCTTCGGCAATCACCCAGATTCTCCTGTCGTCCACCCTTTCAAGCTGTTTCATCAGCTGATCGTCGTCCAACTCTGTAAAATCGTAGGAACGCAGGCAGTCCACATGCTGTTCCAGGGAACGGATCGCCTTCATAAGGGCCCCTTCAAAATTGGTGCAGATGCTCATGACCTCGCCGGTAGCCTTCATCTGGGTTCCCAGCTTCCGGCTGGCGCTGATAAATTTATCAAAGGGAAGACGCGGCATTTTCACCACACAGTAATCCAGCATAGGCTCAAAGCTGGCGTAGGTCTTCCTCGTCACCGCGTTTTTGATCTCGTCCAGGGTGTATCCCAGGGCAATCTTAGCCGCCACTTTAGCAATAGGATAGCCGGTCGCCTTGGATGCCAGAGCCGAAGAACGGCTGACACGGGGATTGACCTCGATCACGCAGTATTCAAAAGTGGTTGGATGCAGGGCGTACTGGACGTTGCAGCCGCCGGTAATACCCAGCTCCGTAATAATATTCAAGGCAGAGGTACGAAGCATCTGGTACTCTTTATCGCCTAAAGTCTGGGAAGGAGCCACCACAATGCTGTCCCCGGTATGGACGCCTACCGGATCAATATTTTCCATATTGCAGACAGTAATCACATTGCCGGCGGAATCCCGCATAACCTCGTACTCAATTTCCTTCCAGCCGGCGATGCACCGCTCCACCAGCACCTGCCCTACACGGGACAGACGCAGGCCGTTCTGAAGGATCTCAATCAGCTGCTCCTGATTATTGGCAATGCCTCCGCCGCTGCCGCCAAGGGTATAGGCCGGCCGCAGAACTACCGGATAACCGATGGTATTGGTAAAGACGATTCCCTCCTCCACCGACTCTACCACCTGGGAGGGAGCTACCGGCTCGCCGATCTTCTCCATGGTTTCCTTAAACTCCAGGCGGTCTTCCGCTTTTTTGATGGTGGCCGCCGTAGTCCCGATAAGACGCACGTTATGTTCCTTTAAAAATCCCGCTTCCTCCAGCTCCATAGCCAGATTCAGGCCTGCCTGGCCGCCCAGGGTCGGCAGTACGCTGTCCGGTTTTTCCTTCAGAATCAGCTGTTCCACCACTTCCAGAGTCAGCGGTTCAATGTAAACCCGGTCGGCAATATCCTTGTCCGTCATGATGGTAGCCGGATTGGAATTCAGAAGCACTACCTCAATGCCTTCTTCCTTCAGGGAACGGCAGGCCTGGGTCCCGGCATAGTCAAACTCCGCCGCCTGCCCGATCACAATAGGGCCGGAACCCAGCATGAGAACTTTCTTGATATCCGGATTCTTAGGCATCTGCGCTCACCTCCATCATTTTTAAGAAACGGTCGAATAAATAGCTGGAATCCTGGGGGCCTGGACATGCCTCCGGATGGTATTGGACTGTAAAAATATTCTTGCCTACATACCGCAGCCCCTCGTTGGTCCCGTCATTCACATTGACGAAGGCGGGAACTGCCACCGACCGGTCCAGGCTGTCCATATCCACCGCATACCCATGGTTTTGGGAGGAAATGTAAACGCGGCCTGTCTCCAGATCCTTCACCGGATGGTTGCCTCCCCGGTGGCCGTATTTCAATTTATAAGTATCCGCTCCTGTAGCCAGAGCCATCAGCTGATGACCAAGGCAGATGGCGAAAATCGGTACATCCGACTCGTAGAGCTTCCGGATTTCCCGGATAATCTCCACATTTTCCTTAGGATCTCCCGGGCCGTTGGACAGCATAATTCCGTCGGGATGTCCCGCCAGAATCTCCTCTGCCGTCGTGCTGCTGGGATAAACGGTTACCCGGCAGCCCCGCTCCGCCAGGGACTGGGCGATATTTTTCTTGGCTCCCAGATCCAGAAGGGCCACCCTCTTCCCGGCGCCTCTCCTTTCCCGGAGGCTTGCCGGCTTCTCAGCCGTGCGGATGGAAACCGTTTCCGCATCGTAGGGCACAGGCTCCAGCACATAAGGCTTCCTGCATGACGTGGCTTTCACTACTCCTGTCACCCGGTACTCTTTAATCCGCTTTAAAGGCTCAGTTAAATCACCGTATGACGTAGTTGTTATCATACCGTTCATGGTGCCTTTTTCTCTTAGGATTTTGGTGAGGGCTCTTGTATCGATACCACAGATACCGGGAATATCTTGCTGTTCTAAGAAATGCTGAATGGTGTCTTCGCTTCGGAAATTGCTGGGAATACGGGATAGTTCGCGGACAATGTAGCCGTCAGGCCACGCTTTCTTCGATTCCATATCCTGATGGGCAATGCCGTAATTGCCGATCAGCGGATAAGTCATCACTACGGCCTGTCCCGCATAAGAGGGGTCGGTAAGGACTTCCAGATAACCGGTCATCGAAGTGTTAAAGACGATCTCGCTGACCACTTCTCTGGAGGAACCGATACTCTGGCCTTCAAAGACCGTTCCGTCTTCCAGGATTAGATACGCTTTCATGGTTGGCACCATCCTTTCATATATTTCCATACGCCGTGCCCAGCTCGCCTTCGCTCCGCTTCGGCTCGCTGCCGGGCTTTCGCCCTATGGCCCGAGGCAGACTGCCGGCCGCTCTCGCGCTTGCGCGGCGCGGCTGGCAGTCTGCCTCGGGCCGCACGGCTCAATTTTGCCCAAATTGATAGCATTATACACGAAGCTGCGGGAGTTTGCAACTGTTTTTTCTTCTGAATGAAGCAAAATAAAGGGACTAGTGAAGTGAAAAGTTAACTTCCACTTCTAAGGGGGCCAAGTAGAAATTAGTCTTTCTCCAACCTCCACTTGAAAT
>CANQBN010000167.1 GCA_947588855.1 uncultured Lachnospiraceae bacterium | reverse complement strand
ACAATATTGCCCCAGCCGGGGGCGAAGAAATCCCTGGGATCCACATTGTGCTCGATCTTTACGCCCAGCTTGTTGCCGAAGGCCATCTTGCTGACGGATTCTGCCAGACCGTGGCCTTCCACCGCATAGGCGGAAATGATCCTTCCTGCCTTAATATCTTCGTATATCTTCCGGTAACCGTCCAGAAGCTGGCCGTATACCGGCAGATCATACCGGTCCTTCTCGATCCGGAACACTACGATCTTGCTTCCGGCTTTCTTAAACTCCGGCGTGATAATGTCCTTCTGGCTGGCCACGTCCACCGCGAAGGAAACCAGAGTAGGCGGCACGTTGATCTCGCCGTGCTTCTCATCGTTAAAGGTGCCGGACATACTGTCCTTGCCGCCGATGGAGGGAAGACCGAAGCCCAGCTGGGCGTCATAAGCGCCCAGAAGCGCCGCGAAGGGAGTTCCCCAGCGGGAAGCGTCCTCTGTCATTCTCTTAAAATATTCCTGGAAGGTGAAGCGGATCTTGTCCACCTGCCCGCCGCTGGCCGCGATCTTGGCCACCGAAGAAACCACCGCGTAGACGGCGCCGTGGTAGGGGCTCCAGCTGGACAGATAGGGGTCGTAGCCGTAACTCATCATGGTCACCGTATCCGTAGTTCCCTTAAGGACCGGCAGCTTGGCTACCATGGTCTGGGTCTCCGTCAGCTGATAGAGGCCGCCGTAAGGCATAAACACGGAACCCGCGCCGATAGAGCCGTCGAACATTTCCACCAGCCCCTTCTGGGAGCAGACGTTTAAATCGCCTAAAACGGAAAGCCATTTATTCCGGATGTCCTCCGCTTCTTCGTATGCTTTCTTAAAGGGATTGCCCTCCGGGGACGGCGTCTCTAAAATCACGCTGGCCTCCTGATGGGCCCCGTTGGTATCCAAAAATGCCCTGCTGATATCCACGATGGTCTTGCCCCGCCAGTTCATCACCAGCCTGGGCTTTTCCGTTACCACAGCCACCGGGATGGCCTCCAAATTTTCCTCCGCGGAATAAGCCAGGAATTTATCTACGTCGGCCGGATCCAAAACCACGGCCATTCTCTCCTGGGACTCGGAAATGGCGATCTCCGTCCCGTCAAGTCCCGCGTATTTTTTCGGCACTTTGTCCAGGTCGATCTCCAAGCCGTCCGCCAGCTCGCCGATGGCCACCGACACGCCGCCTGCGCCAAAATCGTTGCACTTTTTAATGATACAGGATACCTCCGGACGGCGGAACAGCCTCTGGATCTTCCGCTCTGTAGGCGGGTTTCCTTTCTGTACCTCCGCGCCGCACACCTCAATGCTGGCCTCCGTGTGGACCTTGGAAGAACCGGTTGCGCCGCCGATGCCGTCCCGGCCTGTCCGGCCTCCCAAAAGGACGATGATATCGCCCGGATCAGAGGTAAGGCGCTTCACATATTTTCTGGGAGCGGCGCCCATAACCGCGCCGATCTCCATTCTCTTTGCCGCGTAATTAGGATGATAGATTTCCTTCACATAGCCTGTGGCCAGACCGATCTGATTGCCGTAAGAGCTGTAGCCGTCGGCTGCCCCGTTCACCAGCTTTCTCTGGGGAAGCTTGCCTTTCATGGTCTCGGAAATCGGCACGGTGGGATCGGCCGCTCCCGTGATCCTCATGGCCTGGTACACGTAAGTACGGCCGGATAAGGGGTCGCGGATGGCCCCGCCCAGACAGGTTGCCGCGCCGCCGAAAGGCTCGATCTCCGTGGGATGGTTGTGGGTCTCGTTTTTGAAATTCACCAGCCACTCTTCCGTGACGCCGTCAATCTCCACCGGCACCACGATGCTGCAGGCGTTGATCTCATCCGACTCTTCCAGATCGGCCAGCTTCCCTTCTGCCCGCAGTTTCTTCATGGCAAGAAGGGCCAGGTCCATCAGGCATACGAATTTGTCGTCACGGCCTTTATAAAGGACTTCCCGGTCTGCCAGATACCGGTCGTAGGCCGCCTGGACGGGGGCCTTATACTCGCCGTCAGTGATGGTCACATCCTTAAGTTCTGTGGAAAAAGTAGTATGGCGGCAGTGATCAGACCAGTAAGTATCCAGCACGCGGATCTCCGTCACTGTGGGATCCCGGTGCTCCTGGCCTCTGTAATAGTTCTGAATATGCAGAAAATCCTTAAAGGTCATAGCCAGATTCAGGGAATCGTAAAGAGCCTTCAGCTCCTCCTCTCCAAAGCTGCAGAAACCGTCAAAAGAAGCTACATCCGCCGGAGTATCAAAAATCGTCACCAGGGTCTGGGGCTTGTCCTCTCCCGCTTCCCTGGAATCTACCGGATTGATGCAGAAGGATTTAATCGCGTCTACCTGCTCAGCCGTCGTTTCCCCGGAAATCACATAGGTGGTGGCGGAGCGGATCACAGGCTCTTCCTCTTCGTTTAACAGCTTTACGCACTGTTCCGCGGAATCCGCTCTCTGGTCAAACTGTCCCGGCAGATACTCCACGGAAAACACCGCATCGTTCTCCCCGCAGGGAAATGTCTCCTCATACAGTTCGTCTACCGGCGGCTCCGAGAAAATCGTACCCAGCGCCGCTTTATAGGTTTCCTCCGACAGATTTTCAATATCGTAACGGATCAAAACCCGGACGCCTGTCACCGTTTTAATGCCGAGATAGCTTGCAATTTCCTCTCTCAACTCCCTGGCCTTTACCGCAAACGCCGGTTTCTTCTCCACGTACACTCGTTTTACACTCACGATGTCTCCTCCTCATATTGTGCGCTTGAACATTGTCGACATATTTATTGTACCATCTGTTATTGTACCATACCGCCCTGAAGAAAGGAAGCAGATTCCCTGCAAATCTTTCCGTTTTCCGCCGGTTTTGTCCGCGCCGCTATTCTCCCAGAATATTGATGGCGTCCAACGCCACTTTCATGATATCCTTGATTTCCTCTTCTGTCATTTGAAGCCGTTTTGCCAGCTCATCCACCTTCGGCTCCCTGCCCAGTTCATCAGCCATATCCTTGGACACATCCTGAAGGAGGTTGACACGGTCCGCCATATGCTGTCCAATCCGATTCTCCGACTCCTGCTGATCCACAGCAGCATTCAGCATGTCTTTTACACGCGCTGTCACAAACTGCTCAAAGCTATCCTCCATGGCGGACAGTTCCTCCACAGCCAGCATAAGAGCCACATTGGCCTCCTGGACCAGGTCCCCTGCCGGAAGGCCCTTTCCGATATAATCCCGGCTGATTTCCAGCACATATTTCAAGTTTCCTTCCACCAGCCGGCTCTTTGCCGCGCCGTCGCCTGCCAAAACCGCCTGGACCAGCCTGGCGTTCTCCGTCTCATCGCAGCTTTCGATAGCCGCCATCTCTCTCAGATACATTTGAAAAATATCAATCTCTTTCTCCATGACACGTCCTTTCTGTGCAACATCTGACAACTCCGCCTAAAGCCGGCCTGTAGCCTGCCGTCTCTCCGCTGAAACCGGCTCACGACTGTCCGCCCTCTTCCCAGAACCAGTTCACGGCCGCCTTCCCTCTTCCCGAAACCGGCTCACGACTGCCTGCCTTCTTCCCAGAACCGCCTCACGGCCATTCCCACATTTCTGCGGTTTACTACCTGGAAAGGCCACCACTCTCTGGGGAACATGGCCTGATATTCCTCCCGCAGGAACCGGTCGTCCAGCAGAAGGATCACTCCCCGATCTTCCATGGTGCGGATGACACGGCCCGCGGCCTGCATCACCTTATTCATGCCCGGGTACTGATAGGCATAGTCAAACCCCTTCTTCTCATGGCTGTCAAAATACTGTTTCAGAAGCTCCTGCTCCGTGCACACCATAGGCAGGCCGCAGCCCACCACAATGGCTCCGATAAGCCGGTCCTCCTTCAAATCGATTCCCTCGGCAAACATTCCGCCCATGACGCAGAAGGCCGCCAGGGTTCCGGAAGGCTTCTCCTGAAAGGCCGCCAGGAATTCCTCCCGCTGCGTTTCATTCATGCGGCTGTCCTGGCAGATCCACGCAATCTCACCTGCCGGTCCGGCCGTTTCATCCTGCGTCAGGCCTGCGCTGTCTTTCCGGAATTCCCGGGATTTTCGCTCCTTCAGAAGCCGTTCCCATACTGCCGCCACCTCTTTCATGTAGGCGTAGGAGGGAAAGAACACCATATAATTGCCCGGCCTGGCTGCCACCGTCTGGAAAATATAATCCGCCACCTTCTCATATTCACGCGGATTTCTTCTGGTGTAGCGGCTGCTCACATCCTCCGCCACCAGAAGGCTCCGGTTCTCCCTGGGAAACGGCGATTCCGCATAAACCGCATAATCCTCCGGGCTGCCGCCCAGCAGTTCTTTATAATAGGTTACCGGAAGCAGGGTAGCCGAGAAAAACACCGTACTTCTGCCCTTCTGAAGGCATTCCCTCAGATGGCCCGCCGGATTCATGCAGAACAGCCGGACCATGAACCGGCCATCCTCCAGAAGCTCCGAATAAATCGTGTACGCCTCGTCAAGCCCCTCGAAAACCATCAGGAAATTCCGCAGCTCAAAATAAAAATCCAGCACCAGATCCCGGTCTTCAAACTGGCGGTTCTCCTCCATGAAAGTTTCCAGTTCTCCGTAAAGGGACTGGAGAACCGACGCCAGGGCGTTAATGTTGTCCCTGACAATATATCCGTCCCCCTCCCGCTTCATCTCCAGCAGCTGACGGTTGATCCGGTCCAGAAGCCGCGCCAGCCTTCCGTTTTTTCCGTGAAGGAGCCGTTTTGCCAGAAGCACATCCTCTTTTATCAGCTGGGCGCTGTACATCTCCCGCCCCCGGGACACCAGATTGTGTGCCTCGTCCACCAGAAACAGATACTCTCCCGATACGCCCTCGGAGAAATACCTCCGCAGCCGCACATTGGGATCGAACACATAATTGTAATCGCAGATCACCGCATCCACCCAGCTGCTGATATCCAGACAGAACTCAAACGGGCATACCTGAAACTGCTCCGCATATTTGAGAATAATCTCTCTGGTGATTCCGAATTCCCGATGAATTATCTCATAGACGGCGTCATTTACCCGGTCAAAATGTCCTTTGGCGTAAGGACAGTCATCGGGATTGCAGGAAGGCGTATCCAGAAAACACAGTTTCTCCTTCGCTGTGATTGTCACCGATTTCAGATACATCCCCCGCTCCTTCAGTATGGAGAACGTCTCCTCCGCCACGCTTCTGGTAATCGTCTTGGCCGTCAAATAGAACAGCTTTTCCGCCAGCCCTTCTCCCATGGCCTTCAGACTGGGATATACTACGGACAGAGTCTTTCCCACTCCCGTGGGAGCCTGAATGAACAGGTTCTTTTTTCTGGAAACGGACCGGTATACGGATACTGCCAGGTCTTTCTGACCGGGCCGATATTCATAGGGAAATTCCAGATCTTTCAGCGACGCATCCCGGCGGATGCCGTGCTCATACAGATATCTGGCCCATTTCACATACTCGTGAATCAGACCCTGAAACCACTCCTCTAATTCCTCAAACGTATAATCCTTTGTAAACCGACGAATATCCTCCGTCTCCAGGTTACAGTAGGTTACCTGAATCGATATGGCATCCAGGCTGTTGTCCGCGCTGTACATGTACCCATAGCACATGGCCTGGGCCAGATGAACCGGCACCGGCTCCTCCATCCGATCCAGATCCATATAGACGCCCTTAATCTCATCAATGATGGTCTGATCCGGCTCCTCAATCACGCCGTCGGCACGGCCCTCCAACAGAATCTGGAATTCCCCTTCATCAACGGTATGCTTCAAAGACACTTCCGCGTGATACCCGGCCCCCATGCGCCGCTGAATCTTCCGATGGATACGGCTTCCCGCCTGCATGGCATCTTTCTCGGCGCCGGCCAGCCGGCGGTTGTCAATATCGCCGCCCCGCAGGACGAACTCTACCAGGCTGCGGACCGATATGCGGATACAGCGTCTCTCTTCTGTTTTCCCGGCTACGGCCATCGTACCATCCCCCCGGCTTCCTTGCTAAATCCTGGACAAACAGACAAGCAAGCTTGTCCTCCCCTACTATAATACCTCTATAATACTTGAAAGCCCTCGGAGCGTTCCGCGCTGCAGCGCTCCCACGCTCCGATATGTATTCGCAATCCGGGCTTTCATAGTAAAAAAGGGAACTGCCGGACTTGAATCTGACAATTCCCTTCTCATTACCTGCGTCACATTATGCCGCTCTCTTCGCCGCCTTCTTGTCGAGGAATTCTTCGAACTCCTTGTTCTCTCCGTTGTAGGAAACAGTGAGAACCTTGGTCAGATCCAGACTGAGCACGCCCAGAATCGATTTGGCATCGATTACGACACGGTTGTAGAATACATCCACATCAAAATCACACTGCGTGGCCGCCACAACAAAAGCTTTTGCGTCTTCCAAAGTAGGCAACATGATTTTTCTCTGTTTCATAATTTCAAGCTCCTTTGATACAACATTGAAAATAAAAATCTTACGACCACGTTATATCACAGGAAGCCTGAAATGTCAAATGTCCGGCCGGAAATTCTACCATTTACCAGTGAAACCCCTGTCATAACCTTGATCTTTCGTACAAAATGACCCCTTTTTCCGTAATAAGCGCATCCATTTTCAGGTCGTGGTTTTCCCGGGGAAGTCCGCGGCAAAGGGATTTTTCCCGGCACAAAACGGCCCGAAAGGCGCCGGTCCTTTCCAGATACCGGTCATAGTAACCTCCCCCGTAAC
>CANQBN010000166.1 GCA_947588855.1 uncultured Lachnospiraceae bacterium | reverse complement strand
GGAGTGCGCACCGTGTACGCCAGCATCCTGCTGTCGGTATTTCTGGAAGCCTTCGAGATTGTGTGGCCCATGAACCGTCCTCTCACGGAGGAACCCCTTCTGGAACTGGTTTTTGCCGTGTTCCTGCCGGGAGTTGGTTCGGCGATTCTCTTTAATATCGGCGCTTCCAGCGGCGGTACGGATATTATCGCCATGATTCTTAAAAAGCACACCAGTATGGATATTGGTTCCGTGCTTTTCCTGGTAGATCTTCTGTCGGTGGTGATGGCCTTTTTCGTGTTCGGCCCTACCATCGGCCTGTTCTCCGCCCTGGGTCTTATGGCCAAGTCCCTGGTGGTGGACGGTGTGATCGAGAATATCAATCAGTGCAAATGTTTCAATATCGTCTGCGATGATCCGGATCCCATCTGCGATTTTATCATCAACCGGCTGAACCGGGGAGCCACGGTCTATCATGCGGAAGGCGCCTTTTCCCATCATCAGAAGACGGTGATCATGACCACCATGCGCCGCGGCCAGGCCATGCGCCTGCGGAATTATATCCGGCAGACTGAGCCCACGGCTTTCATCCTGATCACCAGTTCCAGTGAGATCATCGGGAAGGGATTTCTGACGAATTAGCGCTGTTTCCAAATGGAATGTTTACAATCTCGGCAAGCGAATAGAGCAGAGTCCCGTCTTTTTGCGCCGCTGCAGCGACCTTCTCATCAAAGCCGCTTTCCGAGAACAGGGCGCAGTAGACCTTTGCCTTTTCTCTCAGAGGTGAGAGTTTAGCAGTCATATCAAGGTATTCGGAGTAGGAGAAGGGATGCCCTTTGAACTTACATTCTCCTGCCAGATATTCTTTTGCATCCCGGCTGATACACAAAAGGTCGATTTCCGTTTCCGCAGCGCGCAGGCCGCCGTCTGCCCTTTCGTCTCTGACCGTGGTTTTGCCGGTCCACCGGCCCATTTTCGTGTAGCGGAATGGCAGCTCGTTTTTCTTCTGTTTCTCTTTGACAAACTCTCTGCAGATATCTTCAAAAGCGGAAGAAGCGAACTCGTGCAGAGCCGGTTTTATTATATATTTGTAAACGCCGTCTGCGTCGCCGTCCTCAAGCTGTGAGAAGTTCGCGAAACCGAAGGCGTACCAGAAGCGAAAGAAGTTGTCGGTCAGCCGGTAGATTCCCCGGTTGGCGTTCGCTTTCTCTTTAATCCCTGCGTCAACCGAGAATTCACGTTCTATAATACCCAGTTCCATCAGGTTTTTCAGATAGACGCTGGTTTTGGAGGTATCGTCCAAAAGAGATTTCTGGCTGATGCTGTTCAGCTTCGTATTCCCCAGCGCAACCGCTTCGATGATGGAATTGTAGATTGGCGTTTCCCGCAGTTCCTGATGCAAAAGAAATTCTGTTTCACTGTAAAGAATACAGCCTTTTGTCAGAATGTTCTGCTTGATATTTTTTTCTACAGACAATTTAGGGCTCCATTGGCGCAGGTAATGAGGAACACCGCCGAGAACGGCGTAGGTCAGCACCTTATCCCGATCAGAATATTCAGGAAAGAATTTTGCCGCGTCATAAAATCCCATTTCCCTCATCTTGTAAATACCGGAAGCTCTGCCGTAAAGCGGATTTTTCTCCGCAAGCAGTTCCCTTTCGATAAAACTCATGGCGCTGCCGCAGAGAATCATCATCACGTTCTCATCTTTCAGTTCCGCGTCCCACAGATTCTGCAGAATGGACGGGATACTCCTGTTTCCACGGCACATGTAAGGAAATTCATCAACGACAATAAGCTTTTTGGAATCTCCGTAGGGAAGGTCGGAAACAGCGCGGAAAGCCCTTTCCCAGTCGGGAAATTCGTTCATATATTTTCTGGCGGGGATATCTTCCAGGAACAGCTGCCTGGAAAAGTTGCGAAGCTGTATGCGGTCGGTTGTCTGTGTGCAGGAAAAAAAGACGTGAGGCTTTCCCCTGCAGAATTCTTTCAGGGTTTCCGTTTTGCCGATCCGCCGCCTGCCGTATAGTACGATAAGCTGTCCGTCTTTTTCCTGATATTTACCGTTTAGAAAGTTCAGTTCATTTTCTCTTCCGATAAACATGAAAACACCTCCGATGGAACAGGGAGCGCGGCGGAAGGCCGCTGCCATAAACAACAAATAATATCAAATCATGATTTAGTAAATCGTGATTTGATATTATTATACCCAAGTTAAAGCGGAAAATCAAGAAGTTTTAATTTGATGGATAAAAAGTTTGAAGCAAGGTGATACCATTTGGAATGCAACATGATTTTTGAAATTGCTATTTCATCAGTTCATCGGATAGCCGCATAATTTCAGGCGCGAGTTTTTCCCTCTTATGCTTTACCATGTGTGTATAAATCGGATAGGCGGCGATGATGCCGATGATGCCGGTCACGCCGATCATAATACCCGGAATGAAATATTGCTCCCAGCCGGGTACCATGGCGCAGCACATTCCCACGCCCAGCAGCAGGGCGCTGACGATCCCGATGATCAGAGATACGATGACCGCGCCCTTTGTGGCGTTCTTGTCCAGACGGCGGAGCTGCGCCAGCGAGGTTTCCTCCTTTGTCGGCGGGGTATATTTATCCCGTATTTTCTTGATCTCTTCCTGCTCCTTGGCAGAATAGGTGTAGGTGAAGGTTTTATTTTTTTCTTCCATGATCCATTGCTCCTTTTTTGAGATTTTTGTTTGCCCGCCAGATCATATAGATCGCCATACCGATTACAATAGTGCAGACGCCGCCTCCTGTCGCGCCGGTCATGATGCGGCGGAAAGCCGCGTCGTCTCCGCCGAACCGTGCCAGCATAGCGGTTTCCAGTGAAAGGATGGATACCAATGCTGCCACAAGGTTAATGGCTTTGGCCGCCGAAAGGATCGGGCTTTTATGCCGGCGGGTTTTCACGATATTGACAATAGCGATGGTGACGGCGTAAAAGGAATAAGCGGCCATGGCGTAGATCAGAAGTCCCGGATAGTCAAAGCCCTGGTTTTGCCGCACCATAAAGACAACGATTCCGGTAAGCGCCTGATTCATAAACAAAAGCATGATTCCGCAAAGCCGGTAGCGACGCAGCTCCAACGTTTCGTCCTGTGCGTTCAGCCGCCGCACTAACAGGAAACGCATCACAGCCAGCAGGATGTAATAAACCGCCAGCGCGATAAACCACGCGGAGCGGTATAGGATGCCAGATACCAGCTTTGTGACGATATATAAAAGATTTACGAAAAAACCCTGATACAGCGAGACTCCTGCCCGGAAGCGCACATCGGTCATGTATTTTTCCCCGATTGCGGTGGAGCGGAATTTTTTCATCAGCGGATGCCTGGAGACAAATGTTCTGATGCTGCCGATTACCGTATTGACGTAGACAAGCCCCGTGCAGGTGATGATCAGCGCATAAGCGGAAGCCAGATAGGAGGCGTATTGCAGGATTGGGTTTTGTATATCGAACGCAAACACAACAATCACAAAGCTGTAGCCGAAAAGCGCTGCCAAAACTGTCGGAAGCGGGGAAAGGCAGAATATCTTTTTAAAGATTTTTTTGAATGTCTCCATCCGCCGGCCTCCTGATCTTTACGGTAAAGGCGCTCCCCTTTCCGACCTCGCTCTCAACAGAAATATTTCCACCGACGATATCCACCACCCGTTTCACCAGCGCTAACCCCAGGCCATTGCCCTGAGTGGCGTGGGAGGTGTCGCCCTGATAGAATTTCAAAAAGATATGTTTGCCCGTCTCCGGCGAGATACCGCAGCCGGTATCCGCGACGCGGACGGCAGCATAATCTCTGCCCGTTTTCAGTGTCACAGCCACAGTGCCGCCGGGTTCCGTAAATTTCAGAGCATTGGAAAAAAGATTGCTCCAGACCAGGGACAAAAGCTCATCATCTGATTCCACAAATACGTCTTCTTCAAGATCCGTTTCAATATTGATGTTCTTTTTCTCCCAGGTGTTTTCAAAACTCAAAAGGCACTCGGCAAGCTGTTCACCGAGATTGTACCATTTCGCGGCGGGATAGATCTGCTGGTTTTCCAGCCGGTTCAGTTTTAAAATATTCGTAATGAGGTCGGCCAGACGGCGGGACTGCTCGGTGATCGCCTTTGCGTATTCCATTCGCTGCACTTCTGTCAGGCCGGGGTTTTGCAGCATGGTCCCGTAATTCTGGATGATGGCCAGCGGCGTTTTCAGTTCGTGGGACACGTTGGCGATGAAATCTGTCCGCAGGGTCTCTACGCCGGAAAGTTCCTCCGCCATGCGGTTAAAGTAGCCGATAATCGTATCGAAGCCGGATCGTTCGTCTATCCCGTGATAAGGTTCAATCCGTGCGGAGAAATCACCCCGCATGAGCTTTTCCGCTCCCTGCACGATTCGCCGCACTGGGCGCTCCACCATAAATTTGCGGCGCACACCGTCGATTACGGTACACAACAGACTTAGAAAGATCACATTGCCAAACGTCATGACAGCGGCCAAACGAACCCCGCGCTCCGTATAGGTGATCGCCATGGAACCCGCCAGCGTCTTCAGGAACAGCAGCATGCAGCAGGTGATCACAAAGGACATCAGCAGGAAAAAGGAGGTATAGCTTCTCAGAGAGAACAGGAACCGCCGAAACTTTGAATCCGCTTTCACAGAATCACCGCCTTATAGCCAAGTCCGTGGACGGTCCTGAACTCAAATTCTGTACATTTCTCAAACTTCCCGCGCAGCTTTGTCATGTAGACGTCCACGGCTCTCGGCGCAGTATTTGTCTCCGCGTCCCAGAACTCGTCCATGAGCTGGGTACGGGTAAAGGTCTTGCCGGGATAGGACAGGAGCTTATAGAGGATATTAAATTCCCGTGTCGTCAAGGGGATTTCCTCGCCGTCATAGACTGCTGTGCGTTCGTCCACGTCGAGTCGCAGCTTTCTGATCTCCAGCTTGTGGGAGGTGGCAATCTTGGCCCGCCGCAGCAGCGCCCCGATTCGCAGGAACAATTCGTCGAGGTCAATGGGCTTTACCATGTAATCGTCGATCCCAATCCGGTAGCCCTTCTGTTTGGACGTGAAGTCGTCACGGGCCGTCATAAAGAGGATCGGAATATCCTCATTGAGAGAGCGCACTGTTTTCGCAAACTCATAGCCGTCCACACCAGGCATCATAATATCGGAGATGATCAGGTCGAAGGAGTTCCCATACATGGCAGCGTAGGCATCATTTGCGTCGAGACACCCCACCGCCTGATAGCCGTTGTTGTTCAGGAAGGAGCAGACCGTGCGGTTTAAGTCTTTGTCGTCTTCCACAACCAGTATCTGAAACATAATGTGTACCTCCGTGAATCCTCTTTGGGAATCTTTGATTCTGCCGCTGACTCTTGTAAGTCCTATTATAGCACTCAAATGTTAAAGTTTTGTTTGCGTTTCGGCATTTTGATTATTTTTTTTAAAAAATGCGCGCCGCACAGAAATGTCCGTGCGGCGCGTGATCGCATTACGCCAGTATGCGGGAGAGATCCCCATGATGTATCAGATCTTTTGCGGATCGGCTTCTGCGCTGACGCTGGCTGTTTCAGGACTTTTTTCCACGCCGGCCTTTTCCGCGTCCGAGCCGGGATGCGCCCCGGCCTGCGCGGCTGCGGCCTCGCGCTGAGCCTGCGCTTCTGCGAGGCGTTTTTTCGCGTCATCAACCGTTTCACCTTCGTGGGTCAGAAACCGATTCACAAATCCGTCCTCGACTTTTTGGAATGCGTCGGTTACGCTGCTTTCGATCTTCTGATAGCCATCAACAACGCCTTTTTCGATTTTCTGGTACCCGCCGACAACAGCATCGGCAATTTTTTCGTTTGTCGCTGCGAGTTTTGATTTTTCCATGATAAAATCCTCCTGTTTGTTTAATCTTTATGCTTATTTCAGCCCGCCGATCACAGGGATCAGGCAGAGCAGCAGGACGATCCCGACGATGCCCACGATAATGCCGGGAATCATCATATTCCAGACCATGACCATGCACATCCCGACGCCCAGAACGATCACTCCGAGAATGCCCAGAAGCGTTGCTCTGATGGTCTTGCCGTTCAGGACGATCATGGGCTTGCCATCCATTTTCCTGCGGATCGGCACCATCGCCAGCAGGATTACTGCGCCTGCTATGCTGATCACAACCCCCTGTCTGAACGCGTTCCACTCCGGGATAAGTCCCATGCACATACCGAGGGCAAAGAGAAGGCCGCCGATGGTACCCATGACAAGGGTTACAAAATTTTTCTTTTTCATGAAATGTACCTCCAGGTTTTTAGTGATCTCTCACTTGGTGGCTGTATTGTACTGCCGGAATGTTTGTGAAACTTTCAAGTTTTGTTTGAGAAATATTAAAAATACGAGCAGAGCGTTATTGGCGCTTTGCCCGCATGGAAATGTTATACTTGATGTTGTGCTGTTTTCCCCCGGTCACGGGAACAGATACTCCAGATAGTTTATTACCATATCCAGCCGGGGTGAGTTGCCTATGACGCCCAGATACACGCTGCCGTCAAAGCCGGCCTGCCGAATCAGAGGGGACTGGGACAGATTGAGGCCGGAGGCCGCGCCGCCATCGGTTCCGCTTCTGACCAGAAAAGAGGAAATTCTCTGGTACAAATCCGGATTCCGCTCCGACAGAAGAGTATCCAGGTCGTACAGGTACCCCTCCTCTGAGAAGGCGTCGAAGGCTTCCTGATCCGCCAGCACAATATCCATCTGCTCCGCGTCCAGGGCGGCCAGGA
>CANQBN010000165.1 GCA_947588855.1 uncultured Lachnospiraceae bacterium | reverse complement strand
GGCGGCTGTGATACCAACCAACCTCTGAACATGGGCAACGGCGGAACCAGTTTCCACAAAAGAATCTGGAAGAAGATCATGACCCGGGTACATGAAGGTATGGAGGATCCGGGATTTGCCCAGCCTTACAGCGTTGAGACCGCTGTCATCTGCCGTAAGTCCGGCAAGCTGGCTGTAAACGGCATCTGCAACCGGGATCCCCGCGGGAACGCTACCTACACGGAGTATTTCGCAAGAGGAGCCGTTCCTACAGAGTCATGCGACGTACATGTGGCCACTACCGTATGCTCCATCTCAGGCCAGCTTCCGACTGCGAACTGCCTCGACAGAACCACCCGAGTCTGCATCTCCATACCGGAAGGCGAGAGCACCGAGGAACGCACTGACGACTCCTCTTACGCCATGCCGGGATACTGCAGCGGCATTCACGTGAATCCCGACATTCCTGTCGCTCCCATTCCCGGAGATGACGAAAACCAGGCCGCGGCCCCGCCGGGAACGGAGACCAATGATTTCCTGCGGGTTCCTCCGCGGGATTTAATCGGCCCCGGCGTTCAGCAGCAACAGCAACAGTAAGACACAAAGAGGGTGTCCCCAAAAGTCAAAATGGCTTGAGAAACACCCTCTTTTTTGATCATCTCTATTTCATCTTTGGCCGAAAAATCAGAGAACCCAGATATCCGAATATCAGTGCCCCGGAGATTCCCACCGCGCTGGCGGTAAAACCTCCCTTAAAGACTCCAAGCAGGCCATCTCCTGCAAGCCCTTCCTTTACGCCCTTCCACAGGGTATTTCCAAATCCCAGAAGAGGTACCGTAGCACCGGCCCCCGCCCAGCGCGCAAACGGCTCATACAGGCCAAGACAGCCCAGAATACTGCCGGTAACTACCAGCGTTACCATAACCCGCCCGGGCATCATTTTCGTTTTGTCCAAAAGAATCTGTACCAGGCCGCAAATTATGCCGCCTGCCAGAAACGCTCTCACATACTCCATATGCTTCCCCCTGTTCTCACTTTTCCATTACCTATCATTTATTCTCGCTCTTTATCTGCCGCCGTCACTACTGCCGCCGTCACTGCTGTTCCCGTCACTTCTGCCCCTGTCCCTGCTCTATCACTACTCCGTGGGCAATCCCTGGGATACTCCGCCCTTCGTTAAAGCTGACCGTAGACAGAAGGGCGCCCGTAGGAAGGAACAGCACACGTTTCCATTCCCCAGCCCTGATTTTCGGCAGAATCAGGGCGCACAGGGTCACGGCCGAACATCCGCAGCCGCTGCCTCCGGAATGTGTATCCTGAGCTTCATTGTCGTAGATTTCCAAACCGCAGTCCATGTGAATGCCCTCCAGGCTGTGTCCCTCCTGCTTCAGCATATCCTTCAAAATCTTGCTGCCTACTTCCCCAAGGTCGCCTGTAATGATTTTATCATAATATGATTCATTTACTCCGAAATCCTCAAAGTTCTGCCGGATGGTATGAACCGCCGCCGGCGCCATGGCCGCTCCCATATTCATGGAATCCCTGACCCCAAGGTCCACGATACGGCCCGGTGTGATTCCCGCAATAACCGGATCGTTTTTGGCACCGGAACCGGCTTTCCCCACTACTGCCGCTCCGCAGCCCGTCACCGTCCAGGTAGAGGAATGCGGCCGCTGATTTCCGTAGGCCAGCGGGAAGCGGAACTGTTTCTCCGCCGTAGCAAAATGACTGGAAGCAATGGCCAGGGTCCGGTCCGCATAACCGCCGCAAACCGTAATAGCCGCCAGACTCAAAGCCTCCCCCATGGTAGAACAGGCCCCGTAAAGACCAAACATGGGGATTTCCAGGTCTACCGTCCCAAAAGACGTAGCGATCAGTTGTCCCAGCAGATCGCCGGCAAAGAGATAACGAACTTCTTTTCGGCGGATGTTTCCTTTTCCCATGGCCAGATCCGCCGCCTGCTTCTGCATGGCGGACTCTGCCTGCTCCCAATTTTCCATACCGAACTTGTCATCCTGTTCCACTACGTCGATGCATTTTCCAAGAGGGCCTTCGCCCTCCTTCTTTCCCGCCACGCACGCAGCACTTATGATAACCGGGGACTCTTCAAATTCAATGCTCGCTTTTCCCTTCTGCATAGTACCTCCTTCTTCTCTCGGAGTCTACTATCTCCAAATATGACCGGTAATATGCAGAAAATCCTTTTCGACCCGAAAATCCGACCACTTACCCGCTCAGTACGTCATCGATCATTTCGCTGTAAATTTCGAACATATCGCCTTCTGCTCCCATGTCATTACCTAGCTTACCAATACAATCTTATTATTTCTATTGCTTCCGCTTCTGGCAAATCATACTGTTCTTCTAACTGCTTCGCTGCCATCTCCTGAGATGACCCTAAATTCCGCATAACTTTAACAAGCTTCTTGATTCCCTCTTTGATTCCTTCCTGTATTCCTTCTTCTCTTCCTTCAGCCCGCGCTATTCTTCTGGTTTCCTGCACATCATACGGTTCAAAATTCGCAAATAACTCTCCCTTCCGCCGGCACATTAATCTTATCCAGCAGTGTCTCCACGATATGCGCCACGATACCCAGCAGATATTCCGGAGTGTCCGCAAAGATCTTTTCCAGTTCCTCAGGGCGAACCTCCCTCTCCAGATTGAAAAATTCCGAAGAATGATGCAGCTTCGTGATCATCAGCAGCACGGAAAGCTCGTTTCTCCTTTCCATCAGCTCCGCATTGCTGTAATCCTTCAGCTGCATCAATATACATCTGTAATCCGGAATGTAGCTCCCCAGCGCATCGCTAAGGAACACCCTTTCATGCAGGCTGGTTGCCGCCGTCCAGTCACTTTCACCATCATAAAACAAGATGGGCAGGATGGGCGGGTACTTAAAATCCTTTGTCCTGCTGATCCCTTTTTGTTTTTCTCCATCTCCTTCTCATAGTCTTCCCAGATGAAGGCCATGTAGCGGAAAATCTGCATGACTACATTTTATCTTTCGATGCGTCCTGCCGGTCAGATAAGAAAATGACAGCAGTTCGCCTTGACCGCTCCCTGAAAGCCTGTTTTAATTATGGTATGATTTCGCAAAAGCTTGTTCTGTAACTACTCTCGTATCGCCCGTTTAAATAACAGCAAACCGGAAATAATACATGCAGGAGGCGATTTCGCAGAGTTAGCAACTCTGCGAAGAATCATACGCTCATGTGACGTTTCGAAGTCATCATAAATTCTTCGCACTCTGCAGCATGCGCACGAATATTTTTGCGTATATTTCCCATTTATCGGTTTACAGCGATAAATCTTCTGTGGTATACTGAATATCAGCGAGAGGAGTCCCGCATCTGATACACGAAATCCTTCATCGATTGAGCGGCAGAGGACTCTGCACAAAATATCCCTCAAGAAAGGAAAGGAAAGCCTATGGAACGTTACTATCAGCCAGAAATCGAATGCGCTTCCAGAGAACAAATCCGGGAGTGGCAGGACGAGCGCCTGGTAAAGACCGTGAAGCATGTATATGACAATGTAGAATTCTACCGGAAGAAAATGGAGGAAGCGGGAGTCACACCTGAAGACATCAAGTCCGTGGACGACTTACATAAGCTTCCCTTCCTGACGAAAGACGATCTCCGGGACGCTTATCCATACGGACTGCTGGCCAAACCTCTGTCCGAGTGCGTCCGCATCCAGTCCACCAGCGGCACCACAGGCCGCCGGGTGGTGGCCTTCTACACTCAGCACGACATTGACCTGTGGGACGAGTGCTGCGCCAGAGCCATCGTGGCGGCGGGCGGCACCAAAGACGACGTGTGCCACGTCTGCTACGGCTACGGCCTGTTCACCGGAGGTCCGGGACTGAACGGCGGCTCCCACAAGGTGGGCTGCCTGACCCTGCCCATGTCCTCCGGCAACACGGAGCGCCAGATTCAGTTCATGGTGGATCTGGGTTCCACCATCCTCTGCTGCACCCCCTCTTATGCCGCTTACCTGGCAGAATCCATCTGGGAGAGAGGACTGCAGGACAAGATCAAGCTGAAAGCCGGTATCTTCGGCGCCGAGGCATGGACCGAGGAAATGCGTCATGATATTGAGGAGAAGCTGCACATTAAAGCTCATGACATCTACGGTCTGACCGAGATCTCCGGCCCCGGCGTCTCCTTTGAGTGCAGCGAACAGACCGGCATGCACATCAACGAGGACCATTTCATCGCCGAGGTCATCAACCCCAAGACCGGCGAGGTCCTTCCAGATGGCGAAAAGGGCGAGCTGGTATTCACCAGCATCACCAAGGAAGCATTTCCGCTGATTCGCTACCGCACCAGAGACATCTGTATTCTGAGCCACAAGAAATGTTCCTGCGGCCGTACCCATGTGAAGATGTCCAAGCCTCTGGGCAGAAGCGACGATATGCTGATCGTCAAGGGCGTCAACGTATTCCCGTCCCAGATTGAGACCGTCCTGATGAACCAGGGCTATCCGGCCAACTACCAGATCATCGTGGACCGTGTCCGCAATACTGATACCATCGAGGTTCAGGTGGAGATGACCCAGGAGATGTTCTCCGATAACGCCGGCGTAGTGGCAGCCAGAGAGAAACAGCTGGTGGATGCTCTGAAGGCAATGCTGGGAATCCTTGTGAAGGTCCGTCTGGTCAGCCCCAAGGCCATTACCAGAAGCGAAGGCAAGGCAGTCCGCGTCATCGATAAGCGCAACCTGTACCAGGGATAATATCCTGTAATCTATCAGCTAACCATTTTTGGAAAAGGAGGGAAACTATGACCATCAAACAGATTTCCGTATTTCTTGAGAATAAAGCCGGCACTCTGGCGGAACTGACAGATTTTCTTCACCGGCATGATATCGATATGAGAGCTCTGTCCATCGCGGAGGCCCAGGACTTTGGCATCGTCCGCATGATCGTGGACGACGTCTACGCCACCACCAATGTACTGAAGGAAGCCGGATACGTCTTCTCCATCACCCCGGTTCTGGCTGTAAAGATGGCAGACGAGCCCGGCGGCCTCTATAAGATTCTGAAGGTACTGGGTGACGGAGGCATCAATCTGGAATATATGTACGCCTTCCTGGCCAACCATGAGGCCTACACCATCCTGCGTGTGGCCGACAAAGACAAGGCGATTGATGTCCTGAAGCGCAACGGCGTCACCATGGTATGTCAGGACGAGATTGCAGCACTGTAACATACCAATCCTTTCGGCAACAACTCAGGAGGGTATCTCCAAAGCCGCTTAGTACAAAAAAGCGGTTCTGAGAGATACCCTCTTTCTGAATGGTCTTTTTCTGTATTGTCTCTTTGTGTATTGTTTCTTTGTGTATCGTCTCTTTCTGTACCGTCTCTTTCTGCATCACCTCTTCCGGTCCGGATCTATCCGAACCTTCGCACCTCGCAGTTCTTCATGCCAAAGGAGGCGAATTCCTCATTGTCCATATCCTGAAAATAGCTGGTGATCACCCTGCAGATTCCTCCGTGAGTTACCAGCAGAATGTTCTTATCCATGCTTTCCTCCAAAAGCTTTTCCAGGAACGGATACACCCGGGCGGCCACATCCAGATAGGACTCCCCTCCGGGATACCGCTTCACAAAGGTACGTTTCTCCCGCTGATAAGTCGGATCCGCCCGATCCACGCCTTCAAATATTCCGAAATTATGCTCGATCAGACAGTCTTCTGCGATACAGGGGCAAGGCCTCTTCTGCCTGTCCGCAATCATTTTTCCGGTAACAACCGTCCTCTGCAGAGGCGAGGTGTAAATCATGTCGATGGAAATATCCGCAAGCCGCTCAGCAAGCTCCGCCGCCTGTTCAAGTCCCCGTTCATTCAAAGGAATATCCGTTCTTCCCAGAACCCGGTTCTCGCGGTTCCAGCTGGTCTCCCCGTGTCGCGCTATATAAATTGCCAACGAAAATCCTCCTATCTTTCCTGTGGGCCGCTGATTCTGCACCGATGGATGCGGCAAGCGACCGCTTTGCCTGATGCTTCCCTTTGCCAAGTTCTTCCCTCTTACGGGTTCCGCCGGTTCTACCTTACCGCGTCCTTCATGCTTTTCACATACGCGCCTACATATTCGGGAGCGTCCTTCCCGTATTTCTCCAGAATCTTGATGATTGCCGAGCCCACAATAGCGCCGTCAGCGATTCCCGCCATTTTCCGGGCCTGTTCCGGCGTGGAGATGCCGAAACCGATGGCGCAGGGTACATCCGTATTCTCCCGAATCACCTCCACGATAGAAGTCAGATCCGTCTTAATCTCGCTCCGGGTCCCTGTGACGCCCAGACTTGACACCACATACACAAATCCCTCCGCCTCCCTGGCGATCATGGCAATCCGGTTCTGGGAGGTCGGCGCAATCAGGGAGATCAGGTCCACGCCGTACTTATGGCAGGTATCCAGAAATTCTTCCTTCTCCTCAAAGGGCAGATCCGGCAGGATCAGCCCATCCATACCGATTTCCCGACAGGTAGCGATGAACCGCTCCGCTCCATAGGAAAACACCACATTGGCGTAGGTCATAAACACCATGGGAATGATAACCTCCCGGCGCAGATTACGCACCAGGTCAAAAATCTTGTCGGTGGTAACGCCGCCTTTCAGAGCCCGCAGATTGGCTCCCTGAATCACCGGCCCTTCCGCCGTGGGATCGGAGAAAGGAATCCCCAGCTCGATCAGGTCCGCCCCGTTCTCCGCGCAGGCCTTTACCACAGCCGCCGTCGTGTCCAGATCCGGATCCCCGCAGGTAATAAAGGGAATAAATGCTTTTCCGCCTGCAAATGCTTCTCTGATTCTACTCATGAATAT
>CANQBN010000164.1 GCA_947588855.1 uncultured Lachnospiraceae bacterium | reverse complement strand
GCTCTTGGCGTAGTACAGCTGGCAGATGGCGTCATTCATCTGCAGCGTTCCGCTCCAGTGTCCGTCTGGGATCTCATGGCCTAAAAGCTCCTGAAACTCCTTGTCGCTCACCTGCGTGATCTTCCCGGATACATAGGAAGGAAGCTTTTCGAGATCCTCCGGCAGCGGGGCGGCCGTCCCCTTCACCTCTATGGTCTGGCTGAGGCGGATGTCCTCCACGCTGGCCCCGATCAGGATGTCGTAAGCGCCGCCGTCGGTCTCGAACCGGTTCGTCTTCACATTGAAGTACCGGAACGCTTTGTCGTCCAAAGGAATATTCACTTTCTTTGACTCCCCCGCCTTCAGGAAGACTTTCGCGAAGCCTTTCAGTTCCTTCAACGGCCGGTATACGTTCGGCTTCAGCGGGGATACATAGAGCTGCGCGATCTCCGCGCCATCCACGCTGCCTGTGTTTGTAATAGTGAAGGAAGCGCCCCTCTCATCCACGGACAGGCCGCTGTACTTGAAGGTCGTGTAGCTTAAGCCGAAGCCGAAGGGGAACCGTACCGGCACCCCGGCAGTCTCGTAGTAGCGATAGCCGATGTACAGGCCCTCCCGGTACTCCACGGTCCTCTCCTTCGCCGGGAAATAGTTCGCCGTCGGCACGTCTTTATAGGAAAGCGGATATGTCTCAGTCAGCTTTCCGCTGGGGTTCACCTCGCCCATGATGACGCGCAGCACCGCGCCCGCGCCGGCCTGGCCGCACAGGTATCCATGCACCAGAGCCTTGCACTTGTCGAGCCACGGCATGGCCACGACGGAGCCCGCCGACATCACCGCGATCACGTTCTTATTTACTTCACTCACCGCGTTCAGCAGGTCCACCTGGCTCTTTGGCAGGTCGATCGTCGCCCGGTCCAGGCCCTCGGACTCGGAGATCTCGTCCAGGCCGATGTAGAGCAGTACGTAGTCCGCCTTTTTCGCCAGTTCCACGGCTGCCTGCTGCATTGCCGGGTCGCCCTTTCCGCTGCGCGGGTAGCCGGGCTCAAAGCCAATAACATCCAGGCCGGTCTTTCCGATCACGTCCATCGCGTGGTCCAGCTTTGTGCAGTTCACCACCGAGGAGCCCGCTCCCTGGTACCGCGCCTTCTGCGCGAACTCTCCGATGACCGCCACCTTCGCGCCCTTCTTCAGCGGGAGGATACTGTCCTCGTTCTTCAGAAGCACCACAGACTGCTCGCTGGCCTTCTGAGCCATCGCGTGGTGCGTCTCGATATCAAACGTCTTTCCCTTGTACGCGTCCGCCGCCGCGCGGGTCGGGTACACCACCGCCAGCAGCTCTTCCACTCTTCGGTCTACCATCTTTTCGGAAATCTTTCCGGCCTTCACCGCCGCAATCAGCTGCTCAGCCGAGTCGCCCCCGGTGGTGGGCATCTCCAGATGGGAGCCCGCCTTCACGCCTTCCACGAAGTCATTGCCCGCGCCCCAGTCGGAGACCACGAACCCGTCGAAGCCCCACTCGTCCCGCAGGATCTCCTGCAGCAGATGCTCATTCTCGTTGGCGTAGACCTCATTGATCATGTTGTAGGAGGACATGATGCTCTTCGGCTTTGCCTCCTTCACAGCGATCTCAAAGCCTGTCAGATAAATCTCCCGCAGCGTCCGCTCATCCACCACGGAATCCGAAGCCTGACGGCGCAGCTCCGTGTTGTTGGCAGCAAAGTGCTTTGGGCAGGCAGAAATGCCGTTCTCCTGGATGCCGCGGATGTAGCCGGCGGCCATCTTACCCGCCAGATACGGGTCCTCGCAGAAATACTCAAAGTTGCGGCCGCATAAGGGACTGCGCTTCATGTTGAGGCCCGGTCCTAAAAGGACGCTGACGTCCTGCACGGCGGCCTCCTCGCCCAGGCACCGGCCAATCTCCTCCCCCAGCGCCGGATCCCAGCTGTTGGCGATGGTGGCCGCAGTAGGGAAACAGGTGGCGGGAAGGGAGCCGTTCAGTCCCAGCTGATCCCCTGCGCCCTCCTGCTTACGGATGCCGTGAGGGCCGTCGGACAGGTTGATGCTGGGTACGCCTTTATCCGAAAAGGCAAAGGTGGACCAGAAATCCCTTCCGGACAGAATATAACATTTTTCCTCCAGTGACATTTTTTCCACTGTCTTTTTGATCTCTTCTCTCTTCAATGCTTTTCTCCCTTTACGATTCGTTTATCCTGCATAATACGAACAGAGCGTCACTGGCGCTCTGCTCGCATACTGACGTAATACAAACAACGCGTCACTGGTGTTTTATTTGCATACTGACGTAACGCGGGCCGCCGCTTTGGGCCATCTGGCGGCGGTTAAAGCGGCGGCCCTGAAAACTGTCCGTTTACTGCGCTTTTTTCTTCTTAAGATAGCGCCCGAACACGATTGCCGCGATCGCAAGCGTCACGATTCCGATTGCCGCATCGATCATAATAAACATCTTCGTCATATTGTCCAGCCCGCCGTCATCGGTATCAATGGTGTAATTGCCGCTGCGGACCACGGTGAACATAATGTTCTTGCTGGCCTGGCGCAGAGCCTTGACCATGGTAGGCGAATCCAGATTCTCAATGGCCGTCCTGACATTGGAGCCGAAGCCCAGCATACTGTCGTTGCCGCCCAGCACGCTGTCCATGGTAAGCTGGTAACCGTAGGAACCGTACCAGTCCGTAAGCACCATGCCCTTAAATCCCCACTCGTTCCGAAGAACGCCGTTCAGCAGATCCGGATTGGCTCCATTGTACCGGGGGCCAATGAGAGTGAAGGAAGACATGACCGCCAGCGGTCCGTTGTCAAAATCAAAATTCTTCACGCAGATCTCAAAGGGCTTCATGTAAATCTCACGCAGGGTCTGCTCGTTCACGCGAATCTGCTGAGCCGTACAGCGGTTGATCTCCTGGTCATTCACCACGAAATGTTTGATGTAGGCGTACACGCCCTTCTGAGCGGCCGCGTTGACTTCGGCGGAAGCAATGTATCCGGCCAGCACGCCGTCCTCGGAATAATACTCAAAGTTTCTGCCGTTGAAAGCGGTGCGGTGCATGTTCATGGCGGGACCGTACCAGCCGTAGATGTGGCAGTCGGCGTACTCCTGCGCAATAGCGGAACCCACCTCGGAAGCCAGGGCCTTGTTCCAGGTCTGGGCGATCAGCACTTCTGTCGGATAGGGAGTACCGTACACGCCGATATACCAGTCGTTCAGTCCGCCGGTACCGTCGGAATCCATGGTCGCCTTCTTGCCCACAGAGTCCACGGCTACGGTGGCAAAGCCGCCTACCTGAACCAGCTGGGACATCTCCTCCGGCGTCATCTGATCCAACAGCCTGTCCCAATCCGGATCGTCATAAGATTTGCCCACCATATCGGCCAGCTTCAGGCCGTTCTTCGCTCCGGTGGCCGGCATCTCGTCTCCGGCTACCTCATGATCCGCCGGATTGTAGTGCGCTACAGAGTGAGCGTCCAGGAACGCCCGGTCCTCATCCGACATGGCGAAATCCGCCGGCGCGGCTGTGGCTTCGGCATAATTGGCAAAACCGTCCGCACGGGACAGGAAGGTAATACCTGCCGTAGCGTAATCCTCAAAACGGTTTGTGGCAGTCTCCAGATCGGACGCACGGCCATCCACGCTGTAATCGATATCCGCGTCTACCGTAAATGTCTCCTCGTCCAGAACCGTGTGGGCGTCAGCCCGCACAGAAAGGGTGTACTCCCCCGCTTCCAGAATATAGCCGCCATCCGCGGTTTTGATGGCGGAAGAATCGTAGGAGGCCATATCTTCCTTGGGAACCGTAAAGGAAATTTCCTGAGAAGCACCGGGAGCCAGCTCGTCGGTCTTCTCAAAATTGATCAGGTTCACGGCAGCTTTTTCAATGCCTCCGTTGTTGTAGGGCGGCGTGTAATAAAGCTCCACCACATCCTTACCGGCCACGTCGCCGGTGTTTGTGACGGTAACGGTCATATCCACGCTGTCGCCATTATCCTCAAAGTCTGTGATTTCCTGAGTAAAGCTTGTATAGCTGAGGCCGTGTCCAAAGGGATACTGGACCACCTGGTCGTAATCAAAATCAAAACCGTTCTGAGCTTCCACGGCGGCGGTCTCATAGAATCGGTACCCTACATAAATGCCTTCCACATAGTTTACAAAGGACAGCACGCCCTGAAAACCGGGATCTGCAGCCGTATACTCCGCCAGAAGGTCATCCACATTGTCAAAAACGAAGTTGCCGTAGTTATTGTAGGCAGGAGTCGCCTTCTGATCATACACATAGGTCTCAATGGTGCGTCCGGAGGGATTGACGGTTCCCTTCAGGATCTCTCCCAGTCCCTTCATACCGGTGCGGCCTGTGCCTGGGGCCAGAACAACGGAGCGGATAGAATCATACTCATTGACGATTCCCAGCTCCATGGGATTGTTGGCGTTGACCACAAGGATCACATTGTCAAAATTGGAAGCTACCAGGTCCACCATGTCACGCTCGGTTCTGGACAGTTCCAGATAACTCTGACCGGCCTCAAAGTCGTCATAGGCATCGCTGTTGTTGGTATAGGAACAGGCAAAATAGTTGTAACCCTCGTTTCCGTTGGCCTGTTCCTGACGCAGATTGTCATAGGTTCCCGCAATGACTGCGCCCATATCGGAGGGCAGGTCCTGTCCTTCGCCGCCGGACCGGGCCAGCACAATGACAGCCGTATCGGAAAATGCCTTTGCTTCGTCCATCAGCTCCGCCGTGTAGCGGTCCGCGGGAGGCTCCGGCAGAGACCAGTCGGTGAAACTGACGCTGACTACATTGCCTCCCAGATTACGGCTGGGACTATACTCGGTGTACATATCAATGATGTCCTGATTCACCTCAAAGCCGGCGTCCTTCAGCGAGGTAAGGATGTCCACGTTGCCCTCGTTGCTGGAAGAACCAGAGCCGGTGCCGCCATAGATGGGATTGGTGGCAGCCCAGCCGAAGACGTTGATCTTCTGGGTATCCGTAAGAGGAAGAAGTCCGTCGTTCTCAGCCAGCACAATGCCCTCTTCTCCTACCAGCTCAATCACAGATTCCGAAGCGGCGGCGGATTCCTCGGAAACCTCCCCCTTGCTGTTCAATATGGGAGCCAGGTTATTGTACATGGGACCAAAACAGATGACGTTGGCAATGATGGTAATGATGAGTACGCCGGAAAGCACCGCGCCCCAGCGGATCAGATGCCGGGTTCCCTTCTTCGCCAGCCAGTGAGCGGCAACGGACAGCACAATGACAGCCGCCACCACTCCAAGAATGCCGTAGATATAACCGGAGAGCATATTGACATATGTCTCCACATCCACGGGGCTGACGCCCATCCCCTCAAAAATGGGCGTCAGTCGATCAATAAGCCATTGTAACATGATTTTACTCCTCCTTTATTGATTGTACACGGATTTTAGTGGCTTTATCGTAACATATTCGGCAAGATATTACAAATACTTATTAATTATGTTTTAATATCAGAAAAAATTATATATTATTCTTCAAACAGATAAGCAAGTAATATTATTTGTCCTGATATTTTATTGACAGTTATAAGGGAATATTATATGATGATGTTCAGATAAAATAGTCTTGTGTTTCAAAAACATCTGATTTTGTCCTCAGAAGGAGGTTTCGCGAATGGAACTCAGATCTCTGGAATATTTTCTGGCAATCGTCCGCGAGGAAAGCCTTTCCCGCGCAGCAAATGTGCTGCACCTGTCCCAGCCTGCCCTGACCCGGCAGCTTAAGCTTCTGGAAGATGAATTCGGCAAGCAGCTGGTAATCCGCGGAGGGCGGGGCATCACGCTGACGGAGGAGGGAATGCTTTTGCGAAGGAGAGCTGAAGAGATCGTGACCCTTGCCAGGCAGACGACTTCGGAACTGACCGCCCCTGAGGACGCGGTCATCGGAGATATCTATATCGGCGCCGGCGAAACCCCGGCCCTGCGCCATATCGCCATGGTCGCCCGAACGATTCAGGAACGGCACAGAGATATCCGGTTCCACATCACCAGCGGCGACACTGCCGATCTTCTGGACCGGCTGGACAAGGGATTGTTTGATTTCTGTCTTCTGATGGGGGAAGTCGATCAGACCAGATACGAACGGATCGATCTTCCTTACCGGGATCAATGGGGTGTCCTTATGCGAAGAGACGCGCCCCTGGCATCGAAGAAATCCATCTCTCCCAAAGACCTGTGGGATCAGCCTCTTATCCTCTCCCGGCAGGTCCTGACCAATCCGCAACAGATGAAATGGTTTGGGCGTCCGCTGACGAAGCTTTGGCTGGCCGGAACCTATAACCTGGCTTACAACGCTTCTCTGATGGCCTTAGAAGGTATGGGTTACGTCATAACCCTGAAAGGCATCATCAACGTTCGGGACACCGACCTGTGTTTTCGGCCCCTGAACGCGGCAAGCCCTCTGGAGATGAGTCTGGTATGGAAGAAATATCAGCCGAAAACCAGGGCTGCGGAACTGTTTATCAGCACACTGGCAGACTGCCTGGCAAATGACCGGGCAGAATGATTATGAAAGGATGATTTCCCATTTTCCAATAACTTGCTCGCATTTAGAAAGGGGTACAGTATGAACAGTAAAAATGAAATCGTGTTATTTGAATACGATAATATCCGGCTTGAAGTTCCGGTAACGCCGGAGCAGGAAACGGTATGGCTAAACCGTGCGCAAATGTCAGAATTATTCGGACGAGACATAAAAACAATAGGAAAACATATTGTAAATGCAATACATGACGAATTGGCAGTCGCCGCCACCCGTAAAACGGGTGGCTCGGACGCGGGCTATAAGCCCGCACTACTCGGCCAGCGTCTAAAGGCGC
>CANQBN010000163.1 GCA_947588855.1 uncultured Lachnospiraceae bacterium | reverse complement strand
TCCGCTATTATCCTTCGGGCGGAAAGGACAGAAGAGCGGAGCTTGCGGATAATCTTCAGGTGGATATGGTTTCCGCCGGCTTGTCGGATTCTTTTCGCTATGCCAAGGGGGAGGAGATCCGGCTTCTGGATACAGTCGAAAACGGGGAAGCCGCAGGATATCGGTTTCTGTTTACGGATGCAGCTCCGGAAGAGTTCAGGGAAAGCTTAAGCGCGTTTCTCCTTAAGACGTCCCAGGAGCAGAAGACCGGAATGCTGATTGAGGCGTCGGGACGGTATTTGCCGGTGAACAGAAAGAATATGAAACGTATTGGTTTCGCAGGCGCGCTGCTGGGCGTGATTCTGCTGGCTGTCATTTTGATGCAGATACGCCGGTACCGGAGGCTGAAGACGGATCTGACCAGAAAAAATGAGACGGACATGGAGACGGGAATCGAAAACCGGGAGTGCCTGGAACGGTATTTTATTTCCCATGTCAATGACAAGACAAGAGTGCTTTACCGGATGTTCTACTTTTATGTGGATACCAAACGGTTCGACCGGATGCGCGGCCATCAGGAGACGATCCGGTTTCTGAAGCAGATGCTGGAGGTACTGAAGGATTATACGGATAAGCCGGATATCCTGGCCAGAGTCTCGGAAGACGTCTTTGTCCTTATGCGCCTGTTGGGGCGTGAGGGGCTGGATATTGACTGGACAGAAGAAGCCATGGAGCGTATAAGAGGACAGTTTGACAATACCAGGCATGATAATGCCCTGCGCGTGGCCATGAGCGTCTATGAGCTGAAAGCAGACGATCACAGTCTTTCGGACGTGCTGTACATGGCGGGTCAGTGTGCCTGGGATGCCTGCCGCCGCGGGGAGGACTGCCGTATCTGCACGGAGGAGGAGATTAAGGCCCAGGAGGAAACCCAGCGCCTTCAAGGAGATGTGAAGAGAGCTCTGGAAAACGGAGAATTTCATCTTTATATCCAGTATTATGTAGACGCCGTGACCGGACGGATCCTGGGAGGAGAAGGGTTGTCCCGGTGGGAGCATCCGGCGAAGGGCCTGATCATGCCAGGGCAGTTTGTGCCTCTTCTGGAAGAGGCCAGGCTGGTCAGCCAGCTGGATTACTATTGTCTGGATAAAATCTGCGCGTTTTTGCAGAGCCTGTGCCAGAATGGAAAGGATGAGTTTTTTATATCCTGCAATCTGTCCGGTGAAACCCTGTGTTCCGATGATTTCCTGGAGAAATGCCGGAGGATCATTGAATCTTACTCATTCCCGAGGGAGCTTCTGATTCTTGAGATAGATGAACTGGCGCTTCAGGATTCCAATATCATAAGAAAACAGGTTATCCAGAAGCTGAAGGAACTGGGAGTCGGCGTCATCCTGGATGACTCCAACGAAGGGTTCTCCGCCTTCCTGAGACTGAACGACAGTCAGGTAGACGGCGTCAAGCTGGACAGAAAGCTGATAAGAAGCATCGGTACCCTGGCGGGCGACAGCAGCCTGCGGGCGATCATACAGGTCTGCCATGATCTGGGAATTACTGCGGTGGCGGAGGGAGTTGAGAACGGCCAGCAGATGGAATTTCTCCAGCAGCAGAATTGTGATGTGGTTCAGGGATATTATATCCACCATCCGATTCCGGACTGGGAGGTAAGAAGAGAGATTTTTGAGCAGAAAATCTGAGAGGGAAACTGAGTATGCATCGAAAAATCATTGCTGCGCTGATAACATTTATCTTTGGTTTTGCCATAGGATTTGTTTTTCACGGAGTTTGGATCAATAGGGAGATAAGAGCCAGGCTGGAAGAACAGCCCTATTTTCCCCAAAGCCTGACGGCTCAAGGGGCGGTCGGATCGGGCCGCCCGGCAGTGACGGAGATATCGGAGGCGGACCGGCAGGTGGGGGAGGTATCGGAACTATCGGAGACGGACCGGGAGGAGGGGCCGCAGGGAAAGAAATTCGGCCTGTTCAGCTGGAACGACTGGGTTCTGAAAGAAGAAGAGTTCGATACCCTCACGCAGTGTATGAATCAGACTCATGTAACAGAGGTCTATCAGAACTTTACTGAGGAAAACTACCGCCTGGGAGAGACGGAAGAATTTGTTTCCCGCCTTCGGGAGAGAAATGTAAGCGTCTACGCGCTTCTGGGAGACGCCCAGTGGTCTTATGAGGAAAACGCGGGGACGCTGATTAAGGAGATGGAGGCTGCTGTCCGGTACAACAAACAGCAGCCGGAGGAGAAACAGATCAAGGGCTTTATGATCGACGTGGAGCCGTATATTCTGGATGAATGGAACGCAGATGAGAGCTTCCGGCAGAGTTTGATGCTGAAATATTTAAAATGTATGGAAACTGCGTATACTTATGCCCGGAAGAACCGGATGGAATTTCTGGTATGTATACCTGCGTTTTATGATGACGCGTATCCGGAGGTTCTGGAGCGGCTGGTTTCGGATGGCTGTGACGGGATCGCGGTCATGAACTATGACCGCGCGGATGAGTACGGACAGATATCTGCCGAGACAGAGCTGGCCAGAAGCCATGACCGAAGGATAATCTGCATCTATGAGCTGCAGGATGCAGGCCTGCACGGTCTGGAAGAAATCCAAACCTACGCTAATGCAGGGCTGGACGCCCTGTGGCAGTCGGCAGGGGAGTTGAAAAACCGGCTGGATTATGATAAGCTGATGTTTGCGTATCATTATTATCTTCCGCTGAAGAATATGCTGAATAAATAATATGCTGAATAAAAAGAGGAAAACAATTATGATGGGGAAACAAAGTCACTGTTTTTGGGGAATCTGTCTGGCGGCGTCTGTTCTTTTGAGCGCCTGCGCCGGTTCGGAAGCGCGGCCGGTGAAGGAGACATCTCAGTCTGCGGAAGAGACGTCTGAGGCGGAAGAGACGGCTGTCGGTTTGTCTGAGGCTGTTATGGCGGACAGTCAGTCAGGAACCTCTCTGTGGGAGCAGGAGGAAATCAACAGCCTGGATGAGGATGAGTGGCTGTGGCGTTATCTGGACGACCCCGTGGGTCTTTCTGAAATTGACGGATTCCGATGGCTGGAGCCTGATTATGATGATTCCCGGTGGCTTGAGGGAACAGGGGGATTCGGCGCTTATGACGGAAGAAAGGAAGACTTTGACGAGTATGAGACGGACATTTGCCTGAGACAGTACCTGCCTGACGGAGACAACATTCCAACCTACTGTTTCCGGGCCGTGTTTGACGGAACAGGCGTGGAAGAATCAGATAAATACGAATTTACGTTCGCTTATGACGACGCCATAGTTGTATATCTGAACGGAACTGCTGTTCTGTCCGGAAATACGCCGGAAGCGGAGTACGAAAGCTTTCAGTCTTACGGCTGTGAGTCTGTGTGCGGCAATCCCATAACGAGCGCCCTGATTCTGGATGGACAGCAGATTCTGCCCGGAACCAACGTGCTGGCGGTGGAACTCCACCAGGCCAATGAGACCAGCTCCGATATCTATTTCGGTCTGCGGGGAATACAGGATTACGCGAATAAGATAGCTCAGATCCGCAATGAGACCGTCTGTCTGGGAATCGGGGAGGATGAAACCCAGAGACTGGTTACCTGGCAGGGGCAGGGTGAGTCCGGCTATGTGGAAGTGGCGGAAGGAGAAGCCGGGGCAGATTTCCCAAAGGAGAGACAGACCTTCCAGGCGGAAGCTGTCTATAAGAACGACTGGGAAACCTCTACGTTTCGGGCGGTTTTGACGGATTTGTCACCAGGCAAAACGTATCTCTACCGGGTATGCGACAGCAGCGAGTCGGATGTTTATTCCTTCACGGTTCCGAATTCCGCGGACAGTTCCTTTATCGTATGCGGAGATCCGCAGATCGTGCGGGCGGATGAGAAGAAGCCCATGGAGATTTATGAGTCGCTGATTGACTACGCCATGGACGGCCAGAAGCCGGAGTTTATTCTGACTCTGGGCGATCAGTCAGATAAGGCGGATGATGAAGGCTTGTTTCTGCAATACATGAGCACGGATTTGTCCCATGAAGTGCCGCTTGCCGCCATAGTGGGCAATCATGAGCGGGGGGCGGATCTATTCAGCCGATTCTTTTATATGCCGAACATGGATGACGCGGCGGCGGGAGATGCCGGGGACATGGGCGGAGATTACTGGTTCGGTTGGGATCATACGCTGTTTCTGTGTATGAATTCCAACTGTAAGGATATGGAAATTCACGAGGATTTTCTTCGGAAGGCGAAGGAGAGCTATGTGGAGCGCTTCGGAGAGCCTGACTGGATCGTGGCCGCTTTCCACCACTCCATCTTTTCCGCCGGAAATCACGCCATGGACGATGACGTGGCGGAGAGAAGAAGCCAGTATGTGCCGATTTTTGAGGAGTTGGGCGTAGATCTGGTGTTTACCGGCCACGACCATGTCTACGTGCGGACCTATTCCATGGACGGAGAGTCCCCCATCCCGGACGATGACGGGGAGATTCAGGACTCTGATGCCATTGTGTACTTTACGCTGAATTCCTCCACAGGCACCAAATTCTATGATCTGTACGAGGGAGAGCTTGATTACGCGGCAGTCCGCGCCCAGAATTGGGAGGCCTGTATGACCAGAGTGGACCTGGACAGCGAGAGAGCGGTGATTACCACGTACAGCAGAAATGAGGACGGGACCATAGAGGTACTGGATGAGCTGACGGTAAACAAATAATGAGTGAATGAAATAACGGGGTGGGCCCGTCGGCTCACCCCGTTGCCTTATTCTACTGCATTGGTCTGATATCCTTCGCGTATACATTTCTCAGGAACAGTCCGCATACGGTGACGGAAGCGATCTCCGCTATGGGGAAGGAGAACCATACCCAATCCAGCCCGCCGATGCGGGACAGAAGGAAAGCGGAGGGAAGCAGCACCAGGAGCTGCCTGGATACGGATATGATCAGGCTGTACACTCCGTGGGACAGAGCCTGGAACAGGGATGAACAGATAATGGAGAATCCTGCCAGAAGGAAGGAGAAGCTGATGGTCCTGAGAGCGGGAATTCCGATGGCAAGCATGGTCTCCGAGGCGTTGAAGATAGCCAGAAGTTTGTCCGGCATAGTCTGGAACACGGCGAATCCGATCACCATGATGCCTGTGGCGTAGCAGATGCTCAGCTTGACTGTTTTGATGATGCGCTCCGGCTTCCGGGCTCCAAGATTGTAGGCTACGATCGGAACCATGCCGTTGTTCATACCGAAGATAGGCATGAAGATAAAACTCTGCAGCTTGAAATACACGCCGAAGACAGCGGTGGCAGTGGATGTGAAGGCGATGAGAATCTTGTTCATTCCAAAAGTCATGACACTTCCGATGGATGCCATGATGATGGAAGGAACGCCAACGGCGTAGATGGTTTTGATGATGAAGCCGTCCGGGCGGAAACCCCGCAGATTCAGTTTGATCTCAGGATTTCTGGTCAGGTTCAGATAGACCGCAAGTCCGAAAGCGATAATCTGGCCGATGACCGTTGCTGCCGCAGCTCCGGCCACGCCCATCTTTGGAAGGCCGAAAAGACCGAAGATCAGAAGGGGATCCAGGATGATGTTGATGATGGCCCCGGTTCCCTGGGTGATCATGGTGAAGAAGGTTTTTCCTGTGGACTGAAGAAGCCTCTCGAACATAACCTGTCCAAAGACGCCGAAGGAGAACATGGTGCAGATCTTGAGATAATCGACACCGTATCCCACGATCTCGGCATCGGAGGTCTGCATGAGGAAAAATGTTCTGGTCGCAAATATGCCGAACAGAAGAAACGCGATGTAGCTGCATCCTGCCAGAAACAAAGCGTTGTTGGCGGTTTTGTTAACCCTGCCGAAATCCTTGGCGCCCAGGCTCCGCGACAGAAGGGCGTTGACGCCTACTGCCGTTCCTGTGGCCACGGCGATCATCAGGTTCTGCGCCGGAAAGGCCAGGGACACGGCAGTCAGGGCATTCTCGCTGAGCCGGGATACGAACATGCTGTCTACGATATTATAGAGTGCCTGCACCAGCATGGACAGCATCATGGGTACCGACATGGAAATAAGCAGTCTGTTGACAGGCATAACGCCCATCTTGTTTTCTGATGGCTCAGACACGGAAGTCTGTGTGTTATTCGTTTGTAAATCCTGCATAAATCATAATTCCTTTCTAACCTTTGAAACATGGCCGCCGGATTCTGTTGGATCGCGCGGCGAAATCCGTAAAACAGTCTGGTCCCGTAAAACGGCCAGGACTACAGCAGTATTATATTGTGCCCGGCGCAGACTCTTCGCATCTCCTCCGGCCAGATGCTTGCCTGGACCTCGCCGATGTGGGCCCGGTCCAGAAGCAGCATGCAGAGCCGTGACTGGCCGATACCGCCGCCGATGGTCAGGGGAAGTTCTCCGGCAAGAAGCATCCGATGGTAGGGAAGGTTTTTCCGTTCCTCACAGCCGGCCTTCTTCAGCTGTTCCATAAGGGAGGTCTCGTCCACGCGGATTCCCATGCTGGAGATCTCCAGGGCGCAGCCCAGGGTCTCGTACCAGAAAAGGATATCGCCGTTTAACTGCCAGTCGTCGTAGTCCGGAGCCCGGCCATCGTGAGGCTCGCCGCTTTTAAGCTTCTCGCCAATCTTCATGAGGAAGACGCAGCCGTGCTCCCTGGTGATGATATTTTCCCGTTCCTTCGGCGTCTTGTCCGGGTACATTTCTTCCAGTTCGTTGGAGGTGATGAAGAAGATGTCATCGGGCAGATGTTTGACAGCCTGGGGATATTTGTACCAGACCTCGTGTTCCATGTGCTTGATGATCTTGAAGATGCAGCGGACGGTCTCTTTTAAGGTATCGATATTCCGCTCTTCCCGGGTGATGACACGCTCCCAGTCCCACAGTGTCCACGTAG
>CANQBN010000162.1 GCA_947588855.1 uncultured Lachnospiraceae bacterium | reverse complement strand
GCATACTGTTCTGTCTTCGATTGTCAAGGTCCTGCTGCCGGCCTGGTCTCGGCGGCAACTTTTATAACTTACCACACCGCTCTGCCTTTGTCAACAGCTTTTTCTCATTTTTTTTGCAAAAATTTTCCACCATCATTCAGGCAGTGGAATTTTACTATAACATCTTTCCTGCAAAATTGTCAAGGGGATTTTATCGCTTTTTTCAACATTTTTTCATTTCAGCACATAATCCCCGCATCAGACAAATATTCCCCGGATAATTCCCAACATCATTCGGGAAACAAAATTATAATGATAAAGTATGGAAAGCCACGTACTCTGACGGATTTGCTCCATCATGAAGGCGGACCATTCTGTTTTGGAGAAAACGGTAATTATCAAAAAGAAAATCCAAACAAATATCAGGCCATGAATACCTCCGAGAAGCGCCCCTGCCAGCTGATTCATTCCAGACAAGATCGGCAGCTTTGCCACGAGGTCCAAAGCACCGGCAAACAAACGCAGCGCAATATACACTGCGAGAAACAAAACCACAAAACCTATTGCATTCAGAATCAATCCGGCAAGATAACTGCCTATATACTCCGCAAACGCGTTTACTCCAAGCAAATCATAGACTTCACTATTATTATTTTCAATAAGAAGGTCTCTTATCTCTTCGGGAAGTTCCATTTCTTCAATAAACTGACGCTGAAAGGACGGGCTTTCCATCGCCAGGCCGGGAATCATCTCCTCCTGCATATCCTTTATTTGAAAAGAGTCCTCCACTCGCTCCACCAGCCACTCATAGACAGACGTATTCTGACGCAGGAATCCCGAAGCATGGGGCATCGCTATTCTGACCACTACAAGCGTTATCACCAGAGCAAGCAAAGAAACCGCAAGCCTGATAAGACCGCGCCAATGGCCATACAACACCATTCCCAACAGAAAAATACCTATTCCTATTTCCAACCAATTCTTCATGTCATTCCTGTTCTCCGGATAATATTAATTTCTCCAAGGCCAACGCCACGCCTGACTCATTATTCGTCGCCGTCATATAATCAGCCGCAGCCTTCAGTCGTTCTTCGCCATTTGCCATCACCACTCCGATACCTGCCTTTTCGATCATGGAATAATCGTTCTCACCGTCTCCAAATGCCATTACCTCAGATCTGTCCACTCCCAAACGTTCTGCCAAACGCAGGATTGCTGCCCCTTTCTCTGCTCCCTCACCGTTAATTTCAAGATTGTTATATACAGAGGATGAGACAAGAATATCATGAAAACGCATTAAATGCTGCCTCATCAGTTCCCTCTCCTTCAGGTCGCTGAAATACATATTAACCTTGTCGACAGAACAGTTTGTACTACGGATATATTCTCTGATATCCGGCACTTTCCTCCTGGTTCTGCGAATCAGTTCCTGAATCCGCGGAAGAATGGCAAAGTCTTCCAAATGATCATAAAATCTTTCTTCGGAAATACCACTTCCATCAATATAAGCGTCATACATAATGCGAGGATATTCCTCAGCCATATCCATTATCGCCAGAGCCGTTTCGCTGTTCAGCAGACACCTTCCCAGGTTCTCTCCAGCCGCCAGATCTTCAATACCGGCTCCATTCAACGTGACAGCATAACGAATCCCCCGGAGAGTCAATATCTCCGGAGGAATTCCCGATTTATTTCGACCTGTACATGGAACCAGAAAAATTCCCCTGTCCGCACATGCTTCCAACGCACGTCTGTTTCTCTCCGGCAGCTTCTTCTCGTCGTCCAGTAAAGTACCATCTAAATCAAAAGCAATTAATCGTATCTCTGTCTTCATATTATCTAAATAAAATGTTCTTCCCGCAGTATCAGCAGCCCTTCTTTGTCATACTTTGGGGAGAATACTCCTGTAATCAGCCTTCCCAGAGACGGTTTTTCCGCTTTGTCAGCCGCCTCCTCAATCAACTCCTCGGCAGCCGCTCTGGTCAGAGGAATTCCGTCTTCTTCCATCAGTTCTACCCGCTCATAAAGAGCCAGCATACTTTTACCCAAAATGCTGCAGTCAATCTGGCTCGCGTACTGGCATGCGTATTCCGCAAAAGCATCGGCATCCATCTCTTCGTCATAATCGTCCATCTCCTGGCCGATGTCCTCTTCCTCTGCATCTTCCTCCGCAACCGGAACATTCTCCTGCTTTTGTGCCAGACGCTCCTCTTCCTCTACACGGCGCATAACCGCCTGCTCTATAGGATCTTCTCTGGTCTGCTCTCCGTCAACATGCTCAAACATCTGCATAAATTCCGGATTCTTCTGATACATCTCCTCCATCTGTCTGGGATTATCTATCAGCACTACTACCATGCCGCTGGTATCTTCTGTCATCAGATCAGACAGATTTTTCACTTCTTCCTCTGACAAATCTCCCGCTTCTTCTATAATCAAATCTCTGCCCCTGAGTCTGTCTGCTACGCTGAGAACACCGCGGGCATTCAATTTGCTTCCACTGATCTTCAGCGTCTGATTATGGGAACCTACGGAAAGATGATGCTTCTTCAGAAGTTCAACTGCAACCTCCAGACCCTTTTCCGGAGTACGGGCCTCTATGGAAATATGATTGGATACGGTCTCCTGAACATGCACAGCCTCTTCATCCTCCTGTCCCTTCAAACCATCGGTCTCTTCTCCTTTCGGTTCAATCACAGGCTCGGAGTTTTCCTCTTTCCCAGCATCCGATTCGTCCTGGACAGTTTCAGCCGGCTGATTGTCTTCCCTATCTGCGTTTATCTCCACCGACTGCGATCTGCGGATATCGTAAAGCGGCTTGGTCGGCTGCCCATCAACAAGATCCTCCTCAGAATGTTCTTCACTGGCCATGCGGGAAACTTCCTGCGCAAGATTTTCTTCCGCCGCAGCCTGGTGGAGATTCGCAACCAGATCTTCATCCCCCTGATATTGATCATATACCGAATAACTGTCTCCAGAATATTCTTCCTGAGGATAGTCTTCCTCAGGATAATCTTCCTCCTGATACCGCTCCTCCGGGAAATGGTCCTCATTCAACTCGTCATCCATCAGCATATCCAAAGGTCCGCGGGAAAATTCTTCCTCCACTGCTCTCAGCTTTGCTTCATATTTATCTTTATTTTCAACGAGATCCTGCTGATAGTCATTGAGCGGCGCATAACGGAGCTTCAATTCCATGGCCTTCTCTACGTATTTTCCCAATCCAAACATCAAAATCATCCGGTCGCATATCTGAACACACTTCTCCGGCTGTCCCGCCTGAGAATACAACTCGGCCAGCTCATACATCCACTGTTCATCCATCTCTGTAGAAACATAACTCTCCAGAATCGGAATCAGTTTTTCAACTGATGCTCCGCGGGCTTTCAAAATCAGATAACGCAGCAGATTCTGACGTGGATCTCCCGGGGCCACATCGCAGAACTCCCTGTAGTAATCCTCCGCCTCGCGGACACTGTTCTCCCGAAGGGCCAACTCGGCCAGCTTGAACAGCAGACGCTTGCCGACAGGTGCTCTCTCATATGCCTGAAGCAGCACTTCCTTAGCTTCCTGGTATTCTCCGTTATTCTCATATACCTGAGAAATCATTGCCAAAAGATTCGCGTTGCGAACACGATGCCAATCTATCGTATCAGCTATTTTCATAGCTGTTATATAATCCTCTTTCATCACCAGTTTTTTTATTTGTTCAACTTTGACGTTAAACTCATATTTATCCATGGTCTCTGTCTCCTACACAAATTATTTACTTAAAGCTCAATCCGTCCTTCAAGAGCACGGAGAAGTGTTACCTCATCAATATTCTCCAGATCACCGCCCACTGGAACTCCGCTCGCAATCCGGCTGACCTTGACGCCTGTAGGTTTTATCAGTTTACTTATGTACATAGCTGTCGTCTCTCCCTCCAGACTGGAATTTGTGGCAATAATCACTTCACTCACATCTCCCTGAAGGCGCTGCATCAGTTCTTTAAGTTTTATATCGTTAGGACCAATTCCCAGCATTGGAGAAATCGCCCCGTGAAGCACATGGTACACACCATCATATTTCCCGGTTTTCTCATAAGCCGCATAATCTCTGGGAGTCTCCACTACCATGATGGTTCCGTGATCTCTGCTCCGGCTTTTACACACGGGACACAAATCCTGATCCGTCAGCGTATAACATTCTCTGCAATACCGGATATTATTTCTGGCATCAATCATAGCAGACGACAACTGTTCCACCTGCTCCTTAGGCATATTAATAATATGAAAAGCAAGTCTTTGTGCTGATTTTGTCCCGATTCCCGGGAGCCTGGACAATTCTTCAATTAATTTCGCAATCTGGCCGCTGTAGTATTCCATATCAGAAAGGCAGGCCTCCGCCCATTCCCAGGCCGCCCAAACCGCTGGTCAGCTTGGACATGGCGCTGCTGGATGCTTCTTCCATCTGGCGGAACGCCTCGTTGACAGCAGCTACAATCATATCTTCCAGCATCTCCACATCATCCGGATCTACCGCTTCCGGCGCAATTTTTACCGAAACGACTTCTTTCTTGCCGGACACAGTCACGCTGACTGCGCCTCCTCCCGCAGAGGCCGAATATTCCCTGCCCTCCAGCTCTTTGGTGGTCTCTTCCATCTGCCGCTGCATGCGCTGTGCCTGTTTCATCAGGTTACTCATGTTTCCCGGCATACCACCCGAAAATCCTCCGCGTTTTGCCATAATCTCTCTTCCTCCATCTAATATTAATCTTCTTCAATAACAATATCCATATGGATATGATTTTTCAAATCTTCATCACTGACATATACGGTGTCCGTACGCTCGCCGCCGGATAACAAACGGGCCTTAAAATAAATATCTTTACCATAAGTACTCTTCACATAGTCTTCCAGCTGCCCCATAATAACCGGTCTCCGTCCAATCTCAAAATTATCCTGACTGGCAAATACTATGCAGAGACAACCCTCGCCGCTGGGTTCTACTACAGTATCTCTGAAGCAGGAGCGGATCACGCCTCCCAGCGCCCTCACGATTTTTCCCCATTCATTGCGGATCAGCTGAAGATCCTCCAACTGCGCTTTCGGCAGCGCCACCTGCCTGGGCAGCGTAAAATTCTCTTTTTCAGCTGCCCTTTCCGCAATTTGCTCTGACGGCTGATTCGTCACAACTGCCGGCATGGACTGACGCAATGCCTCAGGATTTACCGGCAGCCCCTCTTCCAGTGTCTCTTCTAATTTATCTAACCGTTCCAGAATAGAATCATAAGTCTCTTCCATCTGGGGTCTGGTCAGTTTAATAAACGCCAGTTCTGTCAGAACCCTTTTCTGAGCAGCATAACGTATCTGATTGGACAATTCGGAAAATACCCTGATATATCTCATGAGTGTTTCTTCCGACGCCATCCGGGAGTCTTCCTCCAAAAGTTTCCGATTCTCAGAAGACATGTCCACAATACCCTCGGCATCTTCAGCAGTCCGGACCAGCAGAAGATTACGCAGATACCATATGAAGTCGGTAACAAGCTGGCTCAATTCACGTCCCTGAATAATCAGATCCTCCAACTGATAAATACAATCCGTAGTTCTCTTCTCTACCACCGCCCGGAACATCTGGCTGAAAACACCGGTATCCACCGCGCCAAGAATATCCAGTACGTGATCATAAGTAAGTCTCTCTCCAAAGTGAAACGCCACACACTGATCCAAAAGACTCAAAGCATCCCGCATGGAGCCGTCAGCCGTCTTGGCAATATAAGTCAGGGCTTTCTCCTCTGCGTCAATACCTTCCGCACAGGAAAGCTCCTTCAGACGGTCGACCATGGTTTGTATGGGAATCCTTTTAAAATCATATCTCTGGCACCTGGACAGCACTGTAATGGGAATCCGATGAACCTCTGTCGTTGCCAGAATAAAAATCACATAAGACGGCGGCTCCTCCAACGTCTTCAAAAGAGCGTTAAACGCGCCCGAAGACAACATATGAACCTCGTCGACAATATATACGCGATAACGTCCCTCTGTAGGCGGATACTGAACCTGTTCCCGAATCTCGCGGATATTATCCACGCCGTTATTAGAAGCAGCGTCTATCTCCACCACATTCAAAGACGTCCCTGACGCAATATTCTGACATACACGGCAGTGACCGCAGGGACTTCCATCCACCGGATTCTCACAATTAACCGCTTTTGCCAGAATCTTGGCAATCGTCGTTTTACCGGTACCTCTGGTACCGCAGAACAGGTAGGCATGGCCTATACGCTGAGACAGTATTTGGTTTTTCAAGGTCTTCACAATATGATCCTGACCTTTTACATCCTCAAACGAAGCAGGCCGCCATTTACGGTACAAAGCCATATAAGCCATATTTCCTGTCCTTCCTGAATACATCGATTATTTTATTTTTTCATCGCCAAAACAGATCCCCACCATCTTGGCCTCGCGAATGATAGAACTCTTAGGATCTACCACCTTCAGTTTCCCTGCCACATCCTTCAGCGGGATCTTGTCAATGTCGTTATTCTTCACACAGACCATATAACCGTATTCTTTCTTGTGAATCAGGAAAGCGGCCTCGGCTCCCAGCCTAGTGGAAAGCACACGGTCATAAGGACACGGCTCTCCGCCTCTCTGCATATGTCCCGGAACCGTCACACGGACCTCCTGGCCCGTCATCTCCTGAATCTTGGCTCCCAGCTCATAGGCTACGGAAGGATAAACAACCGACTTGGCCTGCTTCTCCTTTAATTCTTTCTTGGTCAGCTTAGCGTCCTCCTTGGAAATGGCACCTTCCGCCACTGCCAGGATAGAGAACCTCTTTCCCTGACGGTTGCGTTCCTTCAGGGCATCTACCACTACATTGATGTCATAAGGAATCTCCGGGATCAAAATGATATCCGCACCGCCTGCAATGCCTGCATGTAAAGTCGGCCAGCCTACTTTATGGCCCATAATCTCTACAATAAACACTCGGCCATGGGAAGA
>CANQBN010000161.1 GCA_947588855.1 uncultured Lachnospiraceae bacterium | reverse complement strand
ATCTCCGCGGGCGATGTGGCTACCGGCGAGAAAACCATCGCCGATGTGGGCCAGGAGATCTTCGATATGATTCTCGATGTGGCCAGCGGCATCAGGGAACCCTACAGCGATCAGCACGGATTTCACAATGATATGTGCATTTTTAATCCGGCACCGATCACCTAATGAACCTTATGGACGGCTGTACGCGTCTGTCGCGTGAAGTCGTTACGAAATAATAAAGGAGGAAGAGATATGGAAGTAAAAGGGACACCGCTTGTTACAGAGATGCAGGTCATTCCCGTAGCGGGATATGACAGCATGCTTATGACGCTGAGCGGGGCACACGCTCCCTGGTTTACCAGAAACCTGGTTATTCTGAAAGACAGCGCGGGTAATACAGGTATCGGAGAAATCCATGGAGGCGATTACACCTGTGAGGCTCTGAGAAGCTGTATCCCACTGGTTGTTGGTCAGCCTATCGGCAAGTACCGGGCTATTCTGGATACCATCCACAAGAACAGCAAGCGCGCTGCGGAAGACGATGGCGAAGGAATCCAGACGTTGGATATCAGCAAGCTGAAATTCGTTGTCAAGGCGGAATGGGCTATTGAGTGCGCGCTTCTGGACCTGCTTGGACAGTATCTGGATCTTCCCATGTGCGAGTTGTTAGGCGACGGCAAACAGAGAGATCAGGTGGAAACTTTGGGCTATCTGTTCTATGTGAGCGATATGGAAAAGGCGAAGCCGGATCTTCCTTACATAGACGAAAGCGATTCCAGCGATCCGTGGTTTAGGCTCCGCCGCAAGGAAATGCTTACTCCGGACCGCATCGTAGAGCAGGCGCAGACCCTTCATAAGAAGTATGGCTTCAAGAATTTCAAATTGAAAGGCGGCGTGCTGAAAGGCGCTGAGGAGATGGAATCCATCCGTGCCCTGAAGAAAGCGTTCCCCAACGGCCGCATCAATATTGATCCAAATGGAGCCTGGAGTCTTCAGGAGGCCATCGAGATCTGTAAGCCCATGGAGGGAATTCTTACTTACATTGAAGATCCCTGTGGTCCGGAAGCCGGATATTCCAGCCGTGAGGTTATGGCGGAGTTCAAGAACGCCGTAAAGCTTCCAGTAGCCACCAACATGATCGCTACCGACTGGCGGCAGTTCTATCACGCGGCAGCCCTCAAATCCGTGGATATCGTTCTTGCGGATCCTCATTTCTGGGGATTTGGAGGAAGCGTCCGGATGGCGCAGATTCTCAATGACTGGGGTCTGACATGGGGCAGTCATTCCAACAACCACTTTGATATCACATTAACCGCGTTCGCCCACGTAGCGGCTGCGGCGCCCGGCAATCCAACCGCGTTGGACACCCATTGGATCTGGCAGGATGGCCAGAATCTGCTGAAGGATACGCCGCAGATTGTGGACGGATACCTGCAGGTTCCCAAAAAGCCGGGTATGGGCGTGACCATTGATATGGATAAGGTCATGGAGGCAAATGCGCTTTACAACAAGCTCCCGTCTCACGACAGAGATGACGCTCTGGCGATGCAGTATCTGATTCCCAACTGGAAATATGACTGCAACAGGCCGGCGCTGGTCAGATAAGTAACCGGTGAAATCACAAAGTGAGACTATAAATTTGAAAAGGGGATAAGAACATGTTTTTCAAGAAATATGGAGATATTATCGTAGGTATATTCTTCATGGTTCTCTCCGTAGTCCTGATTGTAGCAGCCAAGCAGCTGCCGCCTTCCGCGGTTATGGAGATTGGTCCGGATTTTATGCCTCTGGTAATTGGCGTATTCACGTTCGTTCTGGCAGCCATTCTGACTGTCATGAGCATTAAGAATTTTAAGAAGAATGCGGAGTCCATCGATCCGGATTCCCTTCCTAAATGCGACTATGTGCGCGTTTTGGCCAGCATCATCCTGGTGCTGATCTATGTGTTTATTCTTCAGCCGGTAGGATTCATCATTTCCACTCTGCTGTTCCTGCTGCTGCAGATGTTTGTACTTTCTCCCGACGATGAGCGTGACGCAAAGCACTTGGTTCGTCTGGTGATCATTGACGTGATTTTTACCATGATCGTATTCTTCTTGTTCCGCTACGGATTCAAGATCATACTTCCAGCCGGTATTTTCACCATCAATATTTAATGAAGGGAGGATAAATCATGTCAGCTTTAACACAATTAGGTGCCGCCCTTATCGGCATTTTGACCCCGACCTCTCTCCTTATGATGATTGCAGGCGTGGCCATCGGTATCGTATTTGGTTCTATTCCGGGTCTGTCCGCTTCCATGGCGGTTGCCCTCATGCTGCCTTTGACCTTTAGTATGTCCGCTTCCCTGGGCATGAACACATTGGTAGCCGTTTATATCGGAGGTATCTCCGGCGGTCTGATTTCAGCTATCCTGCTGAATATGCCCGGCACGGCTTCTTCCATTGCCACCACTCTTGACGGCCATCCTATGGCCATGAAGGGCGAGGCCATGAAGGCTCTGGGCCTTGGTATTGTATTCTCTGCCATGGGTTCCATTTTCTCTTTCCTGATCCTGACCTTCTGCGCGCCTCTGCTGGCTGATATCTGCCTGCAGTTTACGCCAGTTGAGAACTTTGGTATCTGCCTCTTCGCCCTTACTATGGTGGCGATCCTTGCTTCCGGCAATATGATCAAGGGTGTTCTGGCCGGCATGCTCGGCCTGATGTTCACTTTGATCGGCATGGCGCCTATCGATGGAACCGCACGCTTCACTTTCGGCAACCCCAATCTGCTGGCCGGTTTTGATCAGCTGCCTACCCTGATCGGTATCTTCGCTATCGCCGATATCCTGTGTACTGCGGAAGGCATGGGCTCTGGTAAGGCCGCGGAAGCGATTCCCATCAAGAAGGTAAAAGGATTTGGGTTCAGCATGAAAGAATTTGTGTACCATCTGCCCAACTTCTTCCGGTCCGCCCTGATTGGTACCGGCATCGGCATTCTGCCCGGTATCGGCGGCTCCACCTCCGGCATGATGGCTTATGTGACGGCCAAGAACATGTCCAAGCATCCGGATGAGTTCGGCAAAGGCTGTCCGGACGGAATTGTTGCCACCGAGTCTGCCAACAACGCCACCATCGGCGGCGCCATGATCCCGCTTCTGGTTCTCGGTATCCCCGGCGACGGCGTTACGGCTATGATGCTTGGCGGCTTCCTGATTCACGGTTTGTCCGCAGGGCCGCTGCTGTTCGTCAAGAACGCGGACGTTGTTTACGGTATCTTCGCTGCCTGCATGCTGTGTACTCTGATCATGCTGGTTGTTGAGTGGACCTGTATCAAGGGTTTTGTTCAGGTACTGAAAGTTCCGAAACATATCCTGCTGCCTCTGATCCTGGTTCTGTGCTGCGTAGGCGCTTACGCAACTAATAACCGCGTCTTTGATGTGCAGTCCGTGCTGATCTTCGGCATCATCGGATATCTGTACCATAAGTTCCATCTGGCAACTACGCCTTTTGTGCTCTGCTTCCTGATCGGCGAGATGCTGGAGACTTATTTAAGACGCGGACTGATGCAGTACAAGACCTTCGGCGCTTTCTTTACCAGACCTATCTTCGATGTATTCTTCTTCATCGCCGTAGGCGTTGTTATCTGGTCTGTCTATAAGGAAATTAAGCTTTCAAAAGCGGCGAAGAGCTGATCTGATATATCCTCCCTCTCCGGAAGGGGAGGGGGTATATATAGAAACATATGCAATAAAGTATTCACAAAAAAGGAGAGAAAAGTTATGAAAAGAAGAATTTTAGCAACCTTACTTGCCGGCGCTATGGTATTCAGCCTGGCGGCATGCAGCGGATCTTCATCTTCCAGTTCCACTGCCTCAACCACTGCGGCAGCTGCCGGAGCAGCGGACAGCGGAGCTTCAGCCGACGGCGGCGCGGCGGCCCCTGCGGCTGATGTGGAGACTGCGGCAACCTCCTGGGAACCCAGCACAACGGTTTCCATCGTTGTTCCTGCAGGCGCAGGCGGCAATACCGACCTTTCCGCCCGTGTATTTGCTCAGTACGCGAAAGAAATGACTGGTCATGATTTCATTGTAGTGAACGCCAACGGCGCTTCCGGTTCCGTAGCTGCCAACCAGGTTCTGTCTGCCGCTCCCGACGGGCACACCTTCCTGTACGGCCATACGCTGGTAAACGTTGCCAATATTGCCGGAATTACGGATTACAACTACACCGCCTTCAAACTGGGCCCCACCTTTGCGAAAGACCCGGCTCAGCAGCTGTACACGAACTCTGAGAAGTATCCGGATATGAATTCTTTCATCGAAGCCGCAAAAGCAGCTCCCGGACAGCTGAAGGCCTGCACCGAGGTTGGCGCTTACACCTATTATCTGCTTCTTGCTTTTGAGAAGGCTGCCGACATCGATCTGGATCTGGTTGACGTTGGTTCCAACTCTGATAAGATTACCGCTATGCTTTCCGGTCAGGTTGACCTGATGCCCGGCGCGTATATTAACTGTAAAGATTATCTTGCATCCGGCGACTTTGCCTGCATCGGAGCTCCCACAGAGGAAAGATATGACCTGATTCCCGACATCCCCACTCTGAAAGAGCAGGGCATCGATCTGGTATATCCGGACTGTGACTTCTCTTTCTACTTCCCGGCCGATACGCCTGACGATGTAATTGTCTGGTACGAGAATCTGGTTCAGGAGATGCATGCGAATCCGGAAGCTGCCGAGGCTATTGCCGGAGTTGACATGATGCCTTACTACCTGAGCGCTGCCGAGTCCGCTGAGAATGAAGAGTGGATGTACAATTACATTAAAGATATCGCGGACAGCCTGCAGTAGTAATTTGTGGTCTGCGGCTGATGATTCAGCCGGAATGTAAAAAGCTGCCGTCGCCGGATATGCTTTCGGCGCGGCAGCTTTTCCTGTGCTTCTGTTATTTCTTAAATCAGAGTATCGGCAAGCTTCAGAATATACGTTATCTCTGCGAAGGGCGTTAAGGAAAGGATCTTCGGAGTGATTTCCATCTTAATCGGCAGAGAGACCGTATATAAAAAACGGTCCTTTATGAAGATTCTCATGTGATTTTGGGATACCTGAACCGCCACATGTCCCGGTGAAAACTGTGCCAGTTCTTTAAATGCAAGGATAAAAGAATCGGGAAGCGCCGGAACACGGCCAGAATCCGGACCGTATAAGATATAATAATTTTGAAGACCGGGCCAGGCAGTCTCTTCCAGTATTTCACAGAGGTGTCTGCCGCCGAAATAATGCGCTCTGGCCTCTTCCGTCATACAGGACTTTGGCCAGAGAATAAAGGCGGTTTCATGATTTCCGGGGAGCTGAATTTCATAATAGACACCTGACAGATAATCAGTACTTCTGTGTTCTTTTCCTTTGGAATCGATGACTGCGGCGCTGTAATCCGTTGTGATATCGGTAATAAAGGAGGACATGGATTGATAGGAACCTTTTACAGAATCCCGAAGAATGATGCTGGCCGGATGTTCCGCCGGCAGAAAATCAGCCTGCAGGATAAGTTCGCGGTCGATGCCGTCTTTAGGTTCATAAGAGGCATCCTGAAAATAAGTACCCAGCCCATACTTCATCACGGCCGCCTTAACCGACTGATTATATGTTTTGGTCTGCCGCTTAAAGAAGCCGAAATAAAAGACCATCAGGATAACGAACATTCCGGTTGCAAACGGGGGATTCTGAAAGATCAAAATCATACACAGAATCGCGGCAATAATAAAGATGGTACTCATGATACGCAGATGTTTCTGCGAAGTATTTAATGCATTTACAGTTTCATCCATAATGAACTCCTCTCTTATATTACAATAATATATCTGCCGGATTGAAAAAGTCAACGGTATTTAATTAATCGTTGCAAACAGATTCGGGACTTACTATAATGGACATAGATGGCAATACGGATATTTCTGCAGGCAGTGAGGCTGTCTGTTTATGTAAATGGAGGAGACACAAGGTATGCGGGAGACGGATGTAGTGATCGTCGGCGGCGGTCCGGCCGGTCTGGCGGCGGCGGTCCGGCTGTGGGAGAAAGGCGTACGAAGCATTTTGATTCTGGAGAGAGAACATCGTCTGGGAGGAATCCTGAGGCAGTGCATTCATGACGGCTTCGGTCTTACCCGGTTCGGAGAAACGCTGAGTGGACCGGAGTATGCCCAGCGGTTTATCGATGAAGTGGAAGAAAAGAAAATCCCCTATGTGACGGACACGACGGTGATTGACATTACGTGTGAGAAATCGGCGGCGGAGACGGAGGACACGCCGGAACCTGCTGATGGATCAGGCAGGGGAGGGAACGCGGATTCGCGGAATCTTCCCCGCAGGATTGTGACGGCGTCTTCCCGTGACGGTTTGTTTTCGATACGGACGAAAATCGTAATCTTGACTATGGGATGCAGAGAGAGGACCAGAGGGGCCATCGGGATTCCGGGAAGCCGTCCGGCAGGCGTGTTTACAGCCGGCGTTGTCCAGAAGTATATTAACCTTGAGAATAAGATGGTGGGAAAAGAGATTGTTATCCTGGGATCCGGCGATATCGGCATGATTATGGCCCGGCGGCTGACTCTGGAAGGCGCCCACGTACAGGCGGTTTTTGAGGTTCAGCCCTATGCCAGCGGCCTTCCCCGCAATGTTGAACAGTGTTTAAACGATTACGGGATTCCTCTGTATCTGAGCCATACGGTGACAGAGATTAAGGGAACGGATCGGCTTGAGGCAGCGGTCGTGTCTGAGGTGGATGATCATATGCAGCCCATCCCCGGAACGGAGCGGGAGTATCCCTGTGACACGCTGATCCTGTCGGTAGGACTGATTCCGGAGAATGAGCTGTCCCTGGCGGCAGGCGTGGTACTGGATGACCGAAGCAGAGGAGCGGTGGTGGATGAGTACCATCAGACTTCGGTTCCCGGAATCTTTGCGGCGGGAAATGTCCTCCAGGTTCATGATCTGGTTGATTTTGTGTCCATGGAAGCGGAAGA